>JADLGR010000340.1 GCA_020849175.1 Deltaproteobacteria bacterium | reverse complement strand
TCGTCTTCGTCGCCGAAGGCTCCGAGCAGCGCCAGCGCGTTGCTCACGGCCTGGATCGCGTAATCGCCCTTCGCTCTCTTCATGGTCGCCCCTCGGGGAGAATGGATGGCGACTGAATGCGACCGGTCGTCTTGCGGGGCTGGAACGACAGAGTTGGCGACGGAGACGACAGCGTGCGTGGTTGCTCGACCGGTCCGGTGTGCAGCGCGACTTGTATCGCACGCGACGCGACACTGTCAACGATTGCGCGCGAAATTCTTCGTCGCACACCGACGGTGACGGCCGTCAGACACGAATTTGTGTCAGACGGGAGGAGAGGAACTTCCGCTCGATGAAAGCGAATCCTCTTCGCGGGGAGCGCGCGGCGGAGCCCCGCTCGCGCTGCGATTCTCGCCCTCGCTCGCGAGCAGCTCGAGCACGAGCAGTGCGACGCCGATGACGATGAAGCTGTCGGCAAAGTTGAAGTCCGGCCAGCTATACCCCGTCCAGAGCCGGAAGTGCAGGAAGTCGACGACCTCTCCGCGCGTGATGCGATCGATGAGATTCCCGACTGCACCACCGAGGATCAGTCCGAGCGCGAGCGACGAGAGGCGATCCCCGGGGGCGAGCTTGCGGTAGAACGAGACGATGATCCCGATCGCGGCCAGCGAAACGGCGATGAAGAATGCGAGACGCAGCGTGGGATCGAGGCCGAGGAAGGTGCTGAAGGCCGCGCCGGGATTGCGTACGTGGGTGATGTAGAAGAAGCCCTCGATGACGGAGATCCGGTCGGCATAGCCGACGTGTCCGTCGACCCAGATCTTCGACGCCTGGTCCGAGACGACCGCCAGCACGCTCGACGTGAGAAAGATCCGCAATCTCGGGCTCATTCGATTCGCACCCTACCAGAGGGGTCGTAGCCGGGCCATCAGAACAGGCCGCGCAGCCAGTCGAGGACGCCGCGCTCGCGCCCGGCTGCCGGCTGCGGCGGCGCACTCCTGGCTTCGGAGGGCTTCGGCGCGGCCGGAGCGTCGCGCTCGGCAACGACCCCCTCGGGACACACATCGGTCGGCTCCGTCCCCAAGAGGAAGACCTCGCTGCGGCGCTCGGGACAGCCGTCCGTTGCAAGTGCGCCTGACCGCGGATCGACGTCCACCTGCACGACCTCCGGCGGCGCCGCGAACTGTCCATGCACCTCGCCGCCCGTCGCTTCCTTCAGAAACCGGATCCAGATCGGCAGTGCCCCGGCTGCGCCGGTGAGACCGGTCTTGCGCGGCGCGTCGAACCCAACCCAGACGACCGCCACCATCTCGGGCGTGAATCCGACGAACCAGCTGTCCTTCTCGTCGTCGGTCGTCCCGGTCTTGCCGGCGATGGGCCCGGAGATCCCCGCGTTGCGAATGCCGGCGGCCGTGCCCCGATCGACGACGCCTTCGAGCAAAGACGTCGCGAGATACGCCGTCCCGGGATCGAGCGCTCGCTCGGACCGCGTGGAGCGGCCCGGAATCGCCTGGCCCGACGGATCGACGATGTCTTCGTAGGTGCGGAGGCCCGGGCGAATTCCGCCGCTCGCGAGGGTTGCATAGGCCCGCGCCAGCTCGAGCGGCGTCACATCGGCGACACCGAGCGCGAGGCTCGGGACGCGCGGCAGCGGGCTCTCGATACCGAGCCGACGCGCGACGTCGGCGACGCGGTCGATGCCCACCCGCTGGGCGAGTCGTGCCGTCGCGACGTTCATGGAGCGTTCGAGCGCCTCGCGTACCGGAACACGCCCGTGGAACTCGTGGTCGTAGTTTGCCGGGCGCCAGATGGGTGCACCGGGGCTCGCAATGGTGAGGGGCTCGTCGTCGACCTGGCTCGCGAGCGTGATGGTGGGACTTCCGCCCTGCGGCTCGAGCGCTGCGATGTACACGAAGGGCTTGAACGTGCTGCCCGCCTGCCGATGCGCCTGCGTACAGCGATCGAACTGCGACTCCCCGTAGCCCCGCGAGCCGACGAGCGCGAGGATCTGACCCGTCTGCGGCTGGACCGCGACGAGACAGGCCTGGAGCGCCTTCCCGGGATCCTTCGGGACGAGCCGCGGGAAGCGCTGCTCGAGCGCTGCGAGCCCTTCGCGGACCGCGCGCGCTGCGATTCGCTGCAGGCGTGGGTCGAGCGTCGAGTAGATCTCGAGTCCCTCCGAGCTCAGCACGTCGAAGTCGTAGACGTCGGGGAGCTGCCGGCGCAGCGCGTCGAGGAAGAAGCGCGCCTCGGCCGGCTCTACGACCAGGGGTGCCGGGCGCAGCGGCTCGGCCACCGCGGCATCGTGCGACGCGGCGTCGATCCGTCCCTGCTCGAGCATGAGATCGAGCACCAGGTTGCGGCGTGCGCGCGCGCGCTCGGTCTGATCGAACGGTGAGAGCCGGTTGGGGCCCGGAATCACTGCCGCGAGCGTCGCGGACTCGGCCAGCGTGAGCTCGCGCACGGGCTTGCCGAAGTAGAGCCGCGACGCCTCACCGACGCCGTGCACCTCGGTCGATCCGCGCTGCCCCATGTAGATCTCGTTGAGGTAGCACTCGAGGATCTCGTCCTTGCCGTAACGAAGCTCGACGATGAGCGCCATGGCGGCTTCTTGCAGCTTGCGCGAGACGGTGCGCTCCGGGCTGAGGAAGAAGTTCTTGACGAGCTGCTGCGTCAGCGTGCTGCCGCCCTGCGTGATGCTGCCCGAGCGCAGGTTCACCCAGAGCGCGCCGGCGATGCGGAAGGGATCGATCCCGTGATGGGTGTCGAAGCGCTGGTCCTCGACGGCGATGATCGCGTCGAGCAACGAGCGTGGCACCTCGCCGAGTCGCACGAGATCGCGCTGCTCGCGGTCGGGGCCGTAGTAGGCCCCCACGGTCTCGGGCTCGAGCTGCACGGCGCTGCGCTCGCGGCCCTCGGGAAGATCACGGAGCGCAGTGATCTCGTGACCTTCGAGGTCGAGCTCGACGAGCTGCGCGTCCTCGCCGCGGCTCGGGTGCTCGAAGGCCCGGAGCGAGAGAGCTGCGCGCTCGGGCCCCCAGACGAAGTGACCGGGCGCGAGCGGCGTGCCTGGCGGAGCTTGCTGGTAGCCAAGCCGTGCGAGCGTCCCGCGCACGTCGCTCTGTGCCCAGTCGAGGCCCGGATAGAGCAGGGTCGGCGCCGAGAGCACGCGAGACGGAACGCGAAAGCGCTGGCCGTCGAAGCGGGCCCGTACCGTGGCATCGAGTCGCACGGCCCAGTCGCCGGTGAGCACGCCCACCGTGAACCCGATCCCGAGCAGGCCCCAGCGCAGCACGCGGGGCAGGCCTCCGGCCGAGCGCCGGGCCGGCCGGCTGCGTGTCGAGCCCCTGCGCTGCGCCTTCTTACTCGCCTTGCGTGCCAAGGCCACCCCCGCGGATAGCTTTGCAGAGCCTCCGGTGCGGGGCGACCGCGGCCCAGCCCGCGTCCCTTGCGAAATCTCCTTCACTTTCCGAGATTTGGCCTCGTGACCCGGAGCAAGCCGTGGGGCGGCCGTTTCCAGCAGGCGACCCACCCCACGCTCGAGCGATTCTCGGCCTCGATCCACTTCGACCGCGCCCTCGCGGGCTTCGACGTGCGGGGCTCGATCGCGCACGCGCGGATGCTCGGCGCACAGGGGATCGTCACCGAGAAGGACGTCGCAACGCTCGTGGAAGGCCTCGAGACGATCCTGTCGGAGATCGAGGCCGGATCGTTTCCATTCGATCCCGCCCTCGAGGACATCCACATGAACGTCGAGGCACGCCTCGGCGCTCTGGTCGGGCCGGTCGCGGGCCGCCTTCACACCGGACGGAGCCGGAACGACCAGGTGGCGACCGACCTCGCCCTCTACCTGCGCGACGCCTCCGAGGCTGCCCAGCACGGAACGATCCAGCTCCGCCTCGTGCTGCTCGAGCGCGCGGAGGAGCATCTCGACACGATCCTGCCGGGCTATACGCATCTGCAGCGCGCGCAGCCGGTACGGCTCGCCCATCACTGGCTCGCATTTGTCGAGATGCTCGAGCGCGACGGCGGACGCTTCGCCGATCTGCGGCGACGGCTGGTCCGCTGTCCGCTCGGCGCCGGCGCGATCGCGGGCTCGACACTTCCGCTCGATCGAGACCACACGGCGAGCGCGCTCGGCTTCGACGAGCCGACGCGTAACAGCATCGACACGGTGAGCTCACGGGACCTCGCCGCCGAATTCCTCGCAGCGTGCGCCCTGTGCATGGTGAACCTCTCGCGCCTCGCCGAGGAGCTGGTGCTGTGGTCGACGAGCGAGTTCGGCTTCGTCGAGCTCGCCGACGCGTTCTCGACCGGATCGAGCCTCATGCCGCAGAAGAAGAACCCCGACACCGCCGAGCTGGTCCGTGGGAAGAGCGGCCGCGTGATCGGAAACCTCGTGGCGCTGCTCACCGTCATGAAGGGCCTTCCGCTCGCCTACAACCGCGACATGCAGGAGGACAAGGAGCCGGTGTTCGACGGAGCCACGACGCTGCGCGACTGCCTCGAGGTGACCGGTGGAGCGCTCGCGACGCTGCGTGTGAACACCGCACGCATGCGCGCCGCGGCGCAGGATCCGATGCTCCTCGCCACCGATCTCGCGGAGGCGCTGGTTCGCGAGGGCGTGCCGTTCCGTGAGGCGCACGAGGCCGTCGGCCGCGTCGTCGCGCACTGCATCGACAAGGATGCCGATCTGCGCTCGCTCTCTCGGGAGGATCTGCGCGCGTTCCACCCGGCGTTTCCGGCGCCGGCGTCGGCGCTCACCGATCTCGAGCGTGCGCTCGAAGGCCGTTCGCAGACGGGAGGGACCGCGCGCGCCACCGTGGCCACGGCCCTCGCACACGCACGGGAGCGAACGCAGCGCGAAGCGCGGGCGCTCGGCGCGGGACGGGAGGTCGCATGAGGCGGTCCGTGCTCGGCGCGTCTTCGATGGCGCTCTTGCTGCTGCTCGTCGGGGGCTGCGGCAAGTACGGTGCTCCGCACCGAACGGGATCGGCGCCCGCGACGGCGACGCTGCCTTCG
>JADLGR010000339.1 GCA_020849175.1 Deltaproteobacteria bacterium | reverse complement strand
CTCGCGGCGCGGCTCGCCGAGGCGATCCGCTTCCGCACCGTCTCGGTGCCGGTCGCGGGCGTCGACGCAGCCGCTGCGTTCTCGGGCTTCCACGATTGGCTCGCCGCGCGCTTCCCCCGCGTTCGAGCGCAGCTCACCCGCGAGGTGATCGCCGAGCGGAGCCTGCTCTACACGTGGCCGGGCCGCGACGGATCGCTACCTCCGATCGTGCTCCTCTCGCACCAGGACGTGGTGCCGGCGGACGAGGGAATGGAATCCGGGTGGACGCATCCGCCCTTCGCGGGCGTCGTCGAGGACGGCGTCGTCTTCGGCCGCGGCGCCGTCGACGACAAGGCGGGCGTGGTCGGGATTCTGGAAGCCTGTGAGCGGCTGCTCGAACGCGGCTTCGTACCCGAGCGCGGCGTGATCCTGGCCTTCGGCCACGACGAAGAGAACTCGGGTGAGCAGGGTGCGAAGGTGCTTGCTGCGCTCCTCGAGGCGCGCGGCATCGCACCTCACTTCGTCCTCGACGAGGGAGGCTTCGTCACCACGGGGATCGCGCCAGGAGCGAGGCGCCCGGTGGCTCTGGTGGGAACCGCCGAGAAAGGCGCCGCCTACGTCGAGCTCTCGGTGCGCAGTACGGGGCCCACCCACTCCTCGTCGCCGGCGCGTGACAACCCGGTGTCGCTGCTCGCGCGCGCGCTGGTCGCGCTCGACGAGCATCCGTGGCCGACGCGGCTCGTTCCGTCCGCGCGCACTTTGCTCGAATCGCTCGCACCCGAGACCTCCGGCGCGATTCGCTTCGCGCTCTCGAATCTGTGGATGACGGATCCGTTCGTGCGCTGGAAGCTCGCGCAGAACCCGGGGACCAACGCCCTGGTGCGGACCACCGCAGTCGGGACACGCCTCGTGGGTGGCATCAAGGACAGCGCCATCCCCGACGTGGCGCGCGCGTCGGTGAGCGTGCGCATCCTGCCCGGCGACTCCGTGGCGGGCGTTCTCGATGGCCTGCGCGAGCGCATCGACGACCCGCGCGTCGAGATCCGTCCGATGCGAACGCGAGAGCCGTCGCCCACCGCACCGCACGACTCCGAGGCCTTCGCGGTGCTGCGCCGCTCCATCGGGGAGGTCTTTCCCGACGCCGCGGTCGCGCCGGGGCTCTTCACCGGCGGAACCGACGCCCGTCACTACGCCGGACTCACGCCGCACGTCTTCCGCTTCCTGCCCCTGCGAGCGACGCTCGAGGACCTGCGCGGCGTGCACGGCACCGACGAGCGCATCGCGGCTTCCGCCTATGCGGACATGGTTCGCTTCTACCTGCGCGTGATCGAGAATGCCGCTGGCCCCGCTCCGGTGCACGCGAGCGCCGAGGCTGCGAAGCCGTGATGCCGGCGAGTCTTCCGTGCTGACACGGGATCGAGACGAGCCGCGGCGAGACGGTCTGACGCGGCGCGATCTTCTGCGGGCGGGAGCGGTCGCCGCAGCGGCGGCCGCCCTACCCTGGCCCGTTCGCGCACTCGCGGAGGGCGAGTCGGTGCTGCTGCACGGGGTCGCACCCGCGGCCCGGCAGGAGCAGATCGTCACGACCTGCAACCTCTGCGTGGTCGGCTGCAGCGTGCTCGCGACGCGCGTGGGTGATCGCGTCGTACGACTCGCAGGGCATCCCGAGAGCCCGGTGAACCGCGGCAAGCTCTGCGCCAAGGGGCATGCCGGTTTCTACAAGGCGATCCACCCGGACCGCTTGCGGCATCCGCTCGTGCGCGTCGGCGCACGCGGCGAAGGTCGCTTCGAGCGCGTCTCGTGGCAGCGCGCGCTGCGCACCGTGGCCGACGCGCTGGTCTCGATCCGGCGCGACTTCGGGCCGCAGAGCATCGCGCTCTGGCAGAACCTGAACATGGATCGCCCGGACCTGGCGCGCCGCTTCGTGCACGCGCTCGGCTCGCCCAACTTCATCGGCCACGTCTCGACCTGCGACGCGAGCCGGCTCGTGGCGGGTGCGATGACCTTCGGCATCGCTCGCGCCGAGCCTGACTATGCGAATGCCGGCTGTATCCTCGCCGTGGGGGTGAATCCGCTCGGCGCCAATCACCTGGTGGTGGCCGCACGCGAGATCCTCGCAGCAAAGGCGAAGGGCGCCGTGCTCGTGACGGCCGATCCGCGCCTGTCCGAGACCGCGGCACGCAGCGACCTCTGGCTTCCGATCCGTCCCGGGACGGACGGAACGCTGCTGGCCGGACTCGCGCGCTGGCTCGTCGAGAGCGGCCATTTCGACCGTGCGTTCGTCGAGCAGCACACCTTCGGCTTTGCGACGATCCGGCGCTTCCTCGAGCCCTTCACGGTCGAGTCCGTTTGCGCTGCGACGCGGGTCGATGCGGAGCGCTTCCTCCGCGCCGCACGTCTGCTCGGAGAACGACGCAGCGTGGTCGCGACAGGACGCGGTGTCATCACCCACCGCGACGCCACCGACGCCGCGCGCATGGGCGAGATCTTGAACGCGCTGCTCGGCGCCTTCGACCGCGAGGGTGGTGTACGGCTCCTCGACTACCCCCCGATCCCGCTCGCACGGGTCGAGCCGGCGGTCGCGGACCCCGGCGGCCCGCGCATCGATCGCGCCAACGGCGATCGGCTCCCGCTTCCGATCGGCCGCCAGCCTGCCTACCCGGCGGCGTACTTCGGCGTCTCGCACGAGCTGCCCCGTAACGTGCTCGCCGAGGATCCCTACCCGCTCCGGGCCCTTCTCTTCCACTCGGTGAACCCGGTCTACTCGCTGCCGCAAGGGCGCGAGCTGGTGCGCGCCTTCGAGAAGCTCGCGCTCGTCGTGTCGATCGATGCCTTCCCGTCGGAGACGACGCGCTTCGCCGACGTCGTGCTCCCGGCGTCGACCTATCTCGAAGGGCTCGATCTCTGGTTCCCGGCGCCAGTGAAGGTGAGCCTGCGCCAACCGGTTCTCGCACCCCAGCACGAGTCGCGTCCCGCGCAGGAGATCCTGCTCGCGCTCGCACGCGAGATGGGCCTCTCGCACGAGCTTCCCTTTCCGCGCTACGAGGACTTCCTGCGCGCCCAGCTCGCTGGAAGTGGCGTCACGCTCGACGAGCTGCGCGCGCAAGGCTTCCTCAGCTACACGGAGGAGGAGCGACGCTACGGCCGCCGGCGCGAACGAGGCTTCCCGACGCCGTCGGGAAGGATCGAGTTGGTCTCGAGCCTTCTCACGGCGCTGGGCAGGCCACCGGCGCCCGAGCTCGCCGGGCCGCCCGCGGACGAGGCCTCTTTTCCGTATCACCTCATCACACACAAGCTCCCCTTCCACACCCAGTCGGCAACCGCAGAGAACCCCTATCTCGCAGCGATCCAGTCCTTCAACCCGGTGGTGATGAACCCGGAGACGGCAGCGACGATCGGCGTCTCGACGGGCGACCGAGTCGAGATCGAGTCTGCGCGCGGCTCGCTCGTGGCGCAGGTGCGCGTTTCTGCCGGCATCCGTCCCGACACGCTGGCGCTGGCACATCACTTCGGTCACACCGCCTACTCGCGCATCGCAGCCGGTCGCGGCGTCAACGGCAACCTCGTGATCGCAGACGGGACGGATCCCGTGGGCGGCAACCTCGCCTTCAACGACACCCGAGTGCGTGCGAGGCGGGCGTGACGGGCGCGTGGGAGCTCGTCGCCGCACTCGGCGCCGGCGCGCTCGCGGGACGGCGTGCGGGGCACCCTGCTCTCGTCCGGCTCGTCGTGGCGACACTCGCGTGGACGGCGATCGATCTTGCGCGCGGCCACTTTCCGGTCGGCTCCTTCGGCCTCGAGACGCTCGCGACCGCTGCGCTCGTTCGCGTGACCGCATCCGAGGTGCTGGCGGGTCTTGCTTCGCGCCTGGTGTTCGTCGCCCTCGCGTGGGGAGCACTGGCTCTGGCCGCGAGTGGCCTTCGGCTTGGCGCGAAGCTTCGCCGCCGCCTGGCTTCGTCCGCGGCGCTTCTCCTGCTCGCCGTCGCCGCATGCCGAGAGCCGGCTCCTTCGCTGAAGACCTACTTCACGCCGGCCGCGCCCGGTGACACGTCCGAGATCGTGCAGCCAATCCTCGACGACCCCACCCGGAAGCCGGCCACTCATCCGCCGCTGCCGCCGGATCTGCGGACGAGTTCGACATGCCTCGCGTGTCACGCGGCGATCGTGGCGCCGGGGGAGCCATCGCGAGCACGCAAGGGATTCCACGAGATCCACGCAGCGAATGCGGACGGAGAGCCCGGATGCCTCCGGTGTCACGCCTCGGCGGGCGCGCCGGCATTCCCGGGTGAGTACCCCGGGCTGCACGTCCGCCGAGAGGCCAACCAGGCCTGTGCCGGCTGCCATTCGCAGCAGGGCGCGCCCTTCTGGCGGAGGGCCGTTCGATGACGGCGCCGGCAAGGAGGCAGATGGGATTCCTGCTCGATACGACCCGCTGCATCGGCTGCAACGCGTGCCGCGTGTCCTGCCAGGTCCACAACGCGACGGGTCCCGCGGTCGCGTGGCGGCTGGTGACCTCGCACGAGCAGGGGAGCTTCCCGGATGTCACACGCCACCATCTCTCGATCGCCTGCAACCACTGCGAACGGCCAGCCTGCCTGGCCGCCTGCCCGGAGGGCGCGATTCACAAGCGCGAGACGGACGGCATCGTCCTGATCGACTCCGATCGGTGTAACGGCTGCGGGCGCTGCATCGGCGCCTGCCCCTACGGCGCACCGCAGCGTGAACCGGAACGCGACGCAGTGAGCAAGTGCGACTTCTGCGTCGAGCGCCAGGAGAAGGGACAGCCGCCGGTATGCGTCGAGACCTGTGTCGGCGGAGCGCTTCTCTTCGGCGCCCTCGACGAGCTCGCGGAGCAGGCACCCATGCGCACGCTGCACCGAACGATCGACGGGTTCCCCGATCCCGAGTGGACGCGGCCCGCGATTCGCTTCCTGATCGACGAGCCGCGGATCGCAACCGACAAGGTGCCTCGTCCGTAGCCCGTGCCCGCACGCCTCGTCGTCGACCCGACCAAGCGCGATCCGACCACGGCGGTGGTAGCCTCGGTTCGCATGACGAGGTCCCGGAACGAGGCGTCGACTCGCTCGCTCGCCGGAATCGCGCGGCGGCCGTGGTCGCAATCCTGGCTCGCGGCGCTTCCGGTCTCGCCGATCTCGGGAGGAGCGCTTCTCTGCCTGGGCCACGTGGTGCTCGGTGTCACGCTCGTCGGCCTGTTCGGAGATCTCGGCGCGGAGCCGGACCGCGTGCTCCGTCTTCTCCGCGAGTCGGGGTTCGCGACCGCCGTCTTCGGCCTTCTCATCGGCTACGCACCGGCCGCGATGGCCGCCTCCGAGCGCGCGCAGCTTCACGCGCTCCGCGAGCTGCGGCCGGTGCTCCGAGTCTCCTCGCCCGGAGGCTTCGATGACCTCGAACGCGAGCTCCAGGGCTTCGACATGCGCGAGCTTCGGATCGCGGGGGCAACGGCGGCACTCGTCACGGTCGCGATCCTGTTTCTCGATCCCGGCGTACAGCGGACGCGGCGCATCGATGATCCCGTGATCCTCTGGAACCTCTGGCAGAACGTGGTCGCCGCCTGGCTCTGTACGCGAACGATGAGTCGCGAGCTTCGCGCTTCCCGACTCTTCTCTCGGATCGGCGACCGCTACACCGAGGTCGGACTCTTCGATCTACGGCCGGTCGCGCCCTTTGCGCGCCGCGGAATCCAGGGAGCGCTCGTCGCGATCCTCATGCTCTCGCTCTTCTCGCTCATCCTCCTCGATCGCGGCGCTGCGCGGGTGGCGCCGCTCATTCAGGCGCTCGTGATCCTTCTCGGCTGCGTTTCGCTCTTCCTGCCGATGCGCGGCGTTCACCGGCGCATCGCTGCGAAGAAGCGCGAGGCGCTCTCGAGAGTCGTCGAACGGATCGGCCGAGCGGAAGCAGCGCTCGTCGCTTCCAGCGGCGGCGCCGACGCGGAAACGGCCACTCGGCTCGCCGCGCTTCTCACGCTTCGCCGCGAGATCGAGTCGGCCCGCGAGTGGCCTCTCGAGCTCTCCGTTCTCGTGCGCTTCGGCGCCGTCGTGGCGATCGGCCTCCTCTCCTCGCTCGGCCAGATGATCCTCGAGAGGATCCTCGGCTCGTACCTCTCCTGAGCCGCTGCGATCAGGCGCTCGCACTCTGCGGCGCAGAGGCCCTCTCGCCCTCCGACTTCACCTCCGACGGCGATGCGATCCGCGCCCCTGCACGCGGACACGATCGCCGGATCCGCCTCAAGGCACGGGCGTCACCGCCGGGATCGTCCACGTGCCGTCGATGATCGAGGGCGGCGTCTCCTTCGGCCAGTAGAGTCGGAGCATCGGGATGAAGCGCCCGGCCGGTGTCGGCAGCCAGTTCGACTCCTTCTCGGGGCCGGGATTCTCGTGCTGCAGGTAGAGGTCCACCGAGCCGTCCGCGTTCTGCTTCAGCGCGTTCCGCGCGCTCAGCGTGTAGCGATCGAGCGGATTGTCGACGAAGAAGAAGTCCTTGTCGTACATCGTGAGCGACCAGAAGCCGTTCACGGGCGGCAGCGCGCCCTTCGCGAAGTGAACGACGTACGGCTTCGTTCCGTCGTAGGGCTTGCCCTGCGCGTCGACCTCGGTGGTCGGATACACGGCGTCCTGCGGGCGATTGGCGCCGAGGCCGATCGCGGTGATCATCGCGCGGTTCAGGTAGTCCGTGCCGTAGAGGCCTGTCTTCGTGGTGAAGACCCAGCCATTCTGGCGGGTTCCCGCCTGCTCGAAGTAGCCGAGGATCTTCGCGAAGGCCGGCTTGGGAATGGCGCGCAGCGCGTCGGCGACCGCCGGATCGAGCTTCGCGATCTCGAACGGCTGCCCGGGCACGATCCCGAGCTTCGCGAGCTTCGCGACCATCGGCGCGTCGGCTGCGGCCGGCGGGTTCGCCTTCATCAGCTCCGCCATCATCCCGAAGTAGGTCGCCACGTCGAGCGAGTTCACCTGCTCGCGCACTGCCGTCTTCATGTCGATCTTCGGATCCACCTCACCGGCCGGCGGCGTGTAGGCCTTGCCGTACGAGCTCAGCGGAACCAGCGAGATCGCGTCCTGCATCGCGTGCACGGCCTCGTAGTCCTCGGGCGTGCCCGTGCAGTAGATACGGCCGAGCAGCCAGACCAGCGCGGTCGGTGACTTGTACTCGACGACGCCGGCCGGCAGCGTGCCCTTCCAGCCCGGCCCGGTGATCGCGTAGGTCTGCGCCTTCGTGCCGGTGGTGCGCTTACCGGGCACCTGGAAGACGGTCGTCCAGGCGTCGAGCATCGGCATCAGGTAGTAGCGGTCGTTCGCGTCAGGCAGGCTGAGGATCCAGGGCTCGGCGCCGACGTCGAGCCACGCGGTGGTGTAGAGCGTGTCGGCGTTGGGCGCCGTCACGTCGCGGAACTGCGCCGTCGGGTAGTGGCGCATGCGGACGAGATGGCCCATCGGCGCCCGCGTGCCGTCGGGCTGCACGACGTTCGTCATCACCCGCCGGGTCATCTCCATCGTCACGAGCGGATAGCCGTAGACATAGGCCTCGGTGCCGAGCTCGGTCGCCTCGGCGGGGCTGAGCGCCGCCGCGCGGGCGGCCGCAGCGAGCAGCAGCGTGAAGGCAAGCGTCACCGTGGTCTTTCGCATCGCTTCTCCCCTTCAGTGCAGTCAGGAATGCACACTACGCGGATCGCTCAGGCCGCCTTCGATCAGTCTGAGCGGTACCGGCGCGATCATGGACCAGAGGTACGTCCTCGCGGCCGTTCAGGAGCTGTCATTCGAGCCCGTAGCCGTCCTGCTGGAACGGGATCGCCGAAGGATCGCTCCGGGATCGCCGAGTGCCTTGTTCACGTCAACGAGCGGCAGATCACGCTGGCGCGTGATCGACAGCGACGTGATGACGATGGCACTGGCGATCGCCGAAGGCTTCCGCTCGACCCGGTTGAGTTCCATCGGCTCCTGAAGGTAGCCAGCCCCCTCGGCGCAACTTGCCATGTCACGCCAGCGCGCCAGTCACGTATCGCTCCTTCGTGCCACGCGATGCGCGTCGAACCCGTGATCGCGATCGGCTGGCCATCCTCGCTCTGTGCGGAAAAGAGCACAGATCCTCACGCAATCGGCTTCATTCGGCCGAGCCGCGGCGTGAACGACGACGTTCGCGAGCTGGCCTCGCGAGCTTGCAGCGCCGATCAGGGTCCGCCGGCTGCCGCCTTCGCGAGCTCCTGCCTGGTCCGCACGACGATCGGGTCGAGCGGCCGGTCGATGCCGTCGAACTCCTCGACCACCGTTCCGTCGCGATCGAGGAGCGTGATTCGCTGGGTGTGACTGTACTGCCCGTCGCCGGTCGCCCGGTACTTGACTCCGAGGACGGCGGCGAGCTCGCGCACTTCTCCAGCGCCGCCGTGCGCGAGCGTCCAGCGGTCGCCTGTGAGCCCGTGCTCCTTCGCATACGCCGCGAGACGCGGGGGCGTGTCGATCTCGGGGTCGAAGCTCACGAGCAGGTAACGCAGCCCCGCACGCTCTGCTGGCGAGAGCTGCTCGTCGACGCGCTGCAGGTCGCGCACCAGGATCGGACACGCCGACTGACACGTTCCGTAGAAGAGGAGCACCAGCACGGGACGCCCGCGAAGGTCCGCGAGCCGGAGCGTCCGGCCCGACGCATCGGTCCAGGCTCCGGAGAGCTGATAGAGGGAGCGGCCCGGAAGTGGCGAGTCTCCGGAGAGGCTCTCGTGGGCATGATGGTGCTCGTGAACGCTCGCGCCGGCCTCCTGCTCACCGGGCGCCGCTGCGGCGGGAGGCGCTGCTGCGCTCCTCGCCAGTAAGAGCACGAGAGAAAGGACGAGCGCACGAATCATGGCAGGCTCCTCGCGCAGCGAAATCCCAGATGATGCAGCGCGTGCGTCGCTTCGAGGCTGGTGCGGAACGCGAAGCGCATGAAGGTGGCGTAGTCCGATGGCTCGCCGGTCGCGGTGGCAGCGCCGCCACAGACGAGCGCCGCCTCGTCGTCTCCCTGCTTGCGGCTGTCGGCGCTGGCGAAGCCGGCGCTCCAGTCCTCGACCCACTCCCAGATGACACCGTGGAGGTCTTGCAGGCCGAGCGCGTTCGGCGGCGTGCTCCCCACGCGCGGAAGCTGCGTTCGAGGCCGACCGTAGAACGCCAGGATCCGGCGCATCGTCTCCTCGCGTGCGGCGGCGTCCTG
>JADLGR010000338.1 GCA_020849175.1 Deltaproteobacteria bacterium | reverse complement strand
TCGCTTGCCCAGATGCGCGAGCGCGCGCAGCGAGGGGAGCTGGACGAGCGCGGAGAGCGGCTCGAACGCGCGCTGCAGCCCGACGGCGGCGTCGCCTGCGCCGAGCGAGACGAGGGCGAGCGTCGGGATGTCTTCCGTGAACAGCCGCCGGAAGGTCATGTGCAGCGGCTGGCTGACGAGCGCGAGTCGTCGCCCTCGGGCCTGCTCGGCCGGTGAGAGCGCGAGCGGCGCCGCGCCGGGCGCAGCGCCGGCCGCGGTCGGCGGCGTGGTCATGCGCCGCACCGTTCCGCGGCCGTCGGGTGCGCGCGGCCCTGATTCGCGCAGGACCGTCGCCTCACTGCGCTAGCGCAGTCCGGCCGCACGCAGGTGGTCGACCTCGCCGAAGTCGATCAACGACCAGATGCAGCCGTGCTGGCCGAGCGGACGTGCCTGCACGACGGAGTAGGCGGCGAGCTCGCTCTCGAAGCGGATCCACTCCCACGGAACCGGCGCGACGTCGAGCAGGTGCGTCAGCAGAACGGCGTTGGTGCCGCCGTGGGCGACCACCACGATCGTCTGGGGTCGCGCGGGCTGATCCCAGACGGTGAACTCGCGCTCGCGCTCGGAGCTCATGCCGTGGCGGGCGAGCACCTCGCCGAGCCCGCCGCACACGCGGGAGTGGAAGGCGCGGAAGCTCTCTCCCTGCGGCCAGCCGTCCCAGTGCGCGGCCAGCGGCCGCCGCATGGCTTCGAGGAAGTAGCGATCGACGTCACGCTGCGAGAGTCCCGCGGTGCCGGCGATCGCGATCTCGGCGAAGGCAGGGACCGTGATTGCGGGAATCCCCGTTGCTGCAACGAGTGGCGCGGCCGTCTCTTGCGCACGAAGGAGTGGACTCACGTAGATCGCGTCTACGCGCTCGCGCGCCAGCGCCGCCGCGGCGCAGCGCGCCTGCGCCTGACCGCGCGCGGTCAGGCCTGCATCGTCGACCGCACCGTTTCCGCCCGGGTACCAGTCGGGCTCGCCGTGACGGAGCAGGATGACGTGCGCGAGTGCCTCTTCGCGCTGGCGCGCCTCGCGGCGCGCCTGCGTGCCGGGCTCGCTCGACTCGTCCTGCGCTGCTGCTGCCTGAGTCACGTTCGAGTCCCTCCGGCCTTCGTTCAGGGTCGCGGCCGCCGCTGCTCGCGATCTGCACGGCTACTGCATCTGCGCGAGGCCGCGCAGGAGGTCGCGGTGCGCAGCACGAAGCCTCGCGCTCTGCCGCGCAGCAGCTGCTTGCGACCCGAGCGTACCGGCTCGGCCCGTCGCGCGCGCATCAAGCACGGGGCGCTCGCGGCCGATCTCCTTCGCAGAACGAGGAGTCCCCCCTGGACGATCTTTCCCGGGCAAGGCCCGCGCTCGAAGAGGATCGAGCGCTTCGCGGTCCCGAGGCGGGCGCGCTGCCGCGGCCCGACCGGTCTGGCTCGCCCGCCGTGGTGCTGCCCGAGGCTCGCGCCGATGGACCGGGCATCCTCTACCGGCGCGAAGAGGGCCTCTTCCTCCTGCCCTGGCGATGCATCGCGGCCGCCCATGCGGCAGAGGTCGGTGAGCCCGAGGGCGTGCTCACGGTCGTCTTCGATCTCGCGGTCGCGAGCGTGCCGGGCGGCCGCTGCCGGCTCGACGCCGACCCGGGCGAGGCAGCACGCGGGCTCGGCCAGAGCATCGAGCGCGGCATCGGCCGCGGGCGCTGCACGGCCTCGCTCCGCGCGGTCGCGCTCGAAGGCTACGCGACCCGCTCGTACCCGGACCTCGAGAGCTTCGAAGCCGACTCACCGGAGCTCTGGCGCCGCTCGGCGTAGTGCCGCGCGGCCCGCGCCGCGCGGCGTCGGCTACGCTGCGCGGCCATGCCGGGCAAGATCCACGTCGTTCGTGAGGCGCCGCTCGGCTGGCTCGTCTTCGACCATCCGGAGCGGCGAAACGCGCTCTCCGTGTCGATGTGGGAAGCGATTCCCGCGGCGGCCGAGGCGCTGGCGTCCGATCCCGCGATCCGTGTCGTCATCCTGCGAGGCGCCGGTGAGACGGCCTTCGTCTCGGGCGCCGACATCTCGCAGTTCGAGCAGTCGCGAACCGGCCAGGCCGGGGCAGGCGCGTACGAGGAACTGACGGACCGGGCCTTCCGTGCGCTCGCCGACCTCGAGATCCCCGTCCTCGCGATGATCCACGGCTTCTGCATCGGTGGCGGCCTCGCGGTCGCGCTCACGGCCGACCTTCGCATCGCGGCCGAGGACGCTCTGCTCGGCATCCCCGCCGCGCGTCTTGGCCTCGGCTACGGCATCGACGGCGTGGCGAAGCTCGCCCGGCTCGTGGGCCCCTCTCGGGCCGAGGAGATCCTCTTCACGGCCCGGCGCTTCGGGGCGTCCGAGGCCCTGCGGATGGGCCTTCTGAACCAGGTCGCGCCGAAGGACCAGCTCGAGGCACGCGTTCGCGAGACGGCCGGCGAGATCGCGGCCAACGCCCCGCTGACACTGCGGAGCGTCAAACGCGTCCTCCGGATGCTCGCGCAGGATCCGGCGCGGCGGGACATGGCTGCCGCCGAGGCGTCGGTCCGCGCCTGCTTCGAGAGCGAAGACTACCGAGAGGGCGTTCGCGCCTTTCTCGAGAAGCGGCCGCCCCGGTTCGAGGGGCGCTGACGCGCTGCGGACCCTGTGCCTCTTGACGTGCCGCGCGGGACGTCCACCTTATGGCCGCCACTGTGTTGCGCCCGGCCTGCGGGCGCGCCGTCGAACGGGCGGCAACCGCGCCGGACGATGTTGGTTTGCAGGAACTCGAAGGTCTGGAGGGACCCATGAAGCGTTCGCCCATCGTGCGGATCGCGACGATGACCGTGCTGGCGACGGCGCTCGCCGCCGGCTGCGCCAAGAAGCCGCAGGAGACGGCGCCCGTCCTGCCGAGCGGCGGCGGAGATTTCTCGGAGACGGACATCACCGAGACCATCTCCGGCCCGGTGCGTGTGCCCGAGCTCAAGACGATCTACTTCGACTACGACCGCTACAACCTCAAGGCCGATCAGCTTCCGACGGCAAAGGCCAACGTCGGGCACATCGACAAGCACCCCGAGTGGAAGCAGATCGTTCTCGAGGGCAACTGCGACGAGCGTGGGACCGAGGAGTACAACCTCGCCCTCGGCGACAAGCGTGCGAATGCGATCGCCGACTACTACATCAAGCTCGGCGTGCCGTCGTCGAGGGTCGTGACCGTGAGCTTCGGCTCGAGCCGTCCGGCGGTGCAGGGCCACGACGAGTCGGCGTGGAAGTTCAACCGCCGCGTCGACACGCTGGTGAACAAGTAGGACCGACGAAGTCGCAAGGGGGCGGGCGCCGCGCGACCGCGCGCGGCGCCGAGGGCACGGCCGGCGCTCTTCGCAGCGCGGCTAGAAGTCGATCTGTACGCGGCTCTCGGCGATGCTCGCGTTACCCAGGTCGTTGCGGTGCGAGAAGACGTAGTTGAAGGCGAGGCGCAGATTCGGATAGAGGTACCAGTTGAGTCCGCCCGTCACGTCGCTCACGGTGCCACCGTAGACCTCGGCGTCCTCTAGCGTCAGGTACGAGTAGCGGACGGCGATCTCCCAGGCGCCCCAGGTGCCGTTCTTGATGCTGAAGGGGTGCTTGGGGAGGATGCGTCCGAAGGTGGCGTTTCGCCTCTCGTACGGGCGGATCTCGCCGGTGAGGAGCCAGCCGATCTGCCCGTAGGCGCCCCAGAAGACCGGGTTTCCGAAGCCCTGGCTGCGGTCGACGAACGACCCGATCGCCTCGCTCTGGAAATGCACCGGACCGAAGCCCGCGGCGAGCTCGGCGCCGGCGAGGTCGATGCCGTCGACACCGGCGATCGTCCCGGTGTTCACGATGTACGGCGCGAGATGCGCCTCGGGGCGCTGCTGGTAGGTGAGCCCGACGTCGTCGCGGAACTGATGGCTGTAGCTGCCGCCGACGTGCACCAGCATCCTTCCCTCGTCGATCCAGAGCGGAAGGACGGTCAGGCGCGCCGTCAGGTTGTCGTTCGATCCGTTCTGGAAGCCCTCGCCGAAGTTGTTCGTCTTCACGAATCCGCCCACGCCCAGATACATGCGTTCGTCGAGGAACGTGCGATCGGCCATGATGCCCGTGTTGCGCGCGGGGACGAGCGCATCGGGAAGCGCGCGCTCCATGAAGGTCGCGAGACGATCGCTGTTCATCTGCTCGAGCGAGAAGGGCTCCTTCATGTAGCCGACCCGAACGCGGCCGACGAAGGGGAGCTTCTGGAGCCCAGCCCAGACGTCCTTGAACTCGGGATCTCCCTCTGCGAAGTCGTACTCCGCCTTGAAGATCGCGTGCTCGTAGACGCTGCCCTCGAACATGATGCGCGCGCGGCGAAACTCGGTCCCCGTTCCGGCGCCGCCGATCGTCGATTCGAGATTGCGGCTCTCGTTCACGACCGCGAAATCGTTCTGCACGAGGCCGCCGAACTTGAGGTCGGCGCTTCCGTCGCTCTTCGTGAGACGAAATCCGTTCTTCCAGCCGAACTCCCATTCGGGCTTCTTCGGCGCTTCCGGAGGCGCGGCCGCGACGGCCGGAGCGCTGCGCTCGGCTGCCTCCTCTCGCGCCTGCTCGAGCAGCGTCCGGTACTGCTCTTCGTCGATCACGTTCTTCGCGCGCATGATCTCGAGGAGCTTCTCTGCGACGGTCTTCT
>JADLGR010000337.1 GCA_020849175.1 Deltaproteobacteria bacterium | reverse complement strand
GGCTCGTGCGGTTGATGCGCAGGATCGCTTCGCGCAGAGATCCGAGCGTGCTCTCGAGGTCTGCCTTCTGCTCCGACAGGAAGCGGAAGCGCTCGGCCAGCTCTTCGTGCTCCTCGATCGCGCCGAGGTTCACTTCGCCGAGCGCCTCGAGCTTGCGCCGCACATCGGCGGCCCTGCGCTCACGCTCGTCGCGCGCGAGCCCCAGGAGATCGAACGCAGCGCGCGCGGTCAGCGCAGGCCCTTCGTCCTCGCCGCTCTCGTCGCCTGCAGCGGCCTCGTCGTCCTCTCCGGCGTGCGCGTCGGCCTCGGCCGCGAGCGTGTCGAGCGCCTCCGGGGCGGGCGGCGACCACGTCGCGAGCTCGACTCCCCAGCGCTCGTGCACCTGCCGCTCGAGGCTCTCGAGCCGGAACTCGCTCTCGCGCAGCGCGAGCTCGGCGCGCTGCACACTCTCGCGCGCCTCGCCGGAGCCCCCGCGCAGCGAGCGCACGTCGCCTTCGAGATCGCGCACTCGCAACGCCTCGCTCTCGTAGGCCTCGCGCTTTTGCTCGTGCGTGGCGCGCGCCGCCTCCTCGTCCTCGAGCCTGCGCGCGAGCAGCGACTCGGCCTCGGCGAGCGTTCGCGCGAGCTCCTCGCGACGCCTCTCGGCGGCCGCGATCTCGCCCTCACGACGCGCGATCCACTCCTGCGCCGTGCGGACTGCCGCTGCGGCGCGTGCGCACTCGGTGCGGAGCGCCTCACGCTTCTCGACGCGACCCGCGTGCTCGACGCGCCGTCCCGAAAGCGCCGCCTCCTGCCGCGACGCCTCGCGCGAGGCGGCTCCCACACGGAGGCCCGCGGCATCGAGGCCGCGCTGTCGCTCGGCGCGCTCGGCGCGCACCGCGACGAGGGTCTCCCCGAGCCGGTCCAGCTCGGCAGCGGCGGACTCGCCCTCGGCGAGCAGATCCGACCGCTCGGCCGCACGGCCCTCACGGGCTTCGCCGAGCGACTTCACGCGGTCGCGCGCGCGCTCGAGGTCCTTCTCGTGATTCGCGACCGCGAGAGCGACCGTATGGTGCCGGCTTCGCAGGTTCTCGATCACATCGCTCGCCGCGGCGGCCTCGCGCTCCGCCGCGATGCGCAGCGCTTCGCGCTCGGCGAGGTCGGTGTCGAGACGCGCCACTTCGATCTCGAGCTCGCGGAGCTCGCGCACGCGTGCAAGGAGCCCCTCGCCGGCGGAAGCGCCGCCCCCACGAACAACACCATCAGGCGTAAGAAGGTCACCGGCGGGGGTGACGAAGGTTGCGGGCAGCCGGCCGCTGCCGTAGATGCGAAGGGCTTCGCCGAGGTCGTCCACCAGATTGACGCCCGCCATCAGCGCACGCGCCACCTCTTCGAAGCCTTCGCGCGCGCGAACGCGATCGAGCAGCGGAACGCCGAGCGGAACGAACCCGCTCGTGGCCTCGTGCGACTGCGGCACGGCGACGAACGCCCCGCGTCCCGCCCCCGCCTCGCGCAGCGCTGCCACGGCCGCGAGTGCATCCTCGCGCCGCGCCACCACGAGCGCCTCCGCGCGCTCGGCGAGAACCGCCTCGACGGCCGCCTCGGCGTCGCGGTCGGCCTCGAGCACGTCACGAACGAGCGCGCGAAGCCCGAGCCGCTCGCGAAGCCCGTCTCCCTGCGCGAGCAGATGACGTGCCGCCGCGCCGAGGTCTTCACGTCCCTCGACCACCTCCCGCAGCGATTCGAGTCGTGCACGCCGCAGATCGCGCGCCTCGCGCGCCCCCACCGCCCGCTCGGCCGAGGTGCGAGCCTCGTCCTGCGCCCGCTCGACACGATCGAGACCGGCGCGCAGATCGCTCATCAGCCGATCCCGCTCGGCGAGCAGATTCCGGAGCCCCTCGGCGAGCGAGAGCTCCTCGCGCGCCACACCGGCGGCCTCGCTGCTCTGCACTTCGAGCAGCTCGTCGGTGCTCCGCACGCGGCGATCGAGCTCGGCACGGCGATCCTCTAGCGAGGCCTGCCGGTCTTCGAGTCGTGCAGTACGCGTGAGCACGTCCACGAGCGCCGCGCTCGCCGCGTCGCGCTCGCGCTCCAGCCGGTGCAGGGTCTCGGCCGCCTCGCGCGCCTGCGCTTCCGCCGCGGCGATCGACTCGGCTTCCGCGCCGAGCGACGCCTCGACGGCCGCGAGCGCTGCCTCTGCCGCCTCGAACTCCGCCGCTGCCGCCGCGCGCTGGCCGGCGAGCCCCGCGAGCTCTTCGCGCCGCGCCGCGTTCATCTCCGCGAGGGCCGTTCGCTCGCGCGTCTCGTATCCGATCCGGCTCTCGAGCTCCTTGATCTCGCCGCGCAGGCCGACCAGCACCTCGGCATCCTGATTGAGGACGCGCTCGCGCTCGGCCAGCTCGACACGCGCCTGCTCCAGTGCGAGCTCGCGTTCGGCAAGGCGTGTCTCGAGTGCGGCGGCTTCGTCCCGCAGCGCGACGAGCCCGGCCCGCGACGCGGCGAGGGCAGCCTCGAGCTCGCGACGTTCGTCGGCGGCGAGCGAGAGCTCGAGCAGCCGCTGCATCTCGCGCAGCCGCTTGTAGCGCGCGGCTTTGCGCGCCTGTCGCTCGAGACTCCCGATCTGCCTGCGGATCTCGCCGAGCACGTCGTTCACCCGAACGAGGTTGTGCTCGGTGCCCTCGATCTTTCGCTCGGCTTCCTGCCGGCGAACCTTGTACTTGCCGATTCCGGCGGCCTCTTCGATCAGGCTGCGCCGCTCCTCGGGCTTCGCGGAGACGATGCCGGCGATCTGGCCCTGCTCGACGATCGTGTAGCCCTTGGTGCCGATCCCCGTGTCGCGGAAGAAGTCCTGCACGTCGCGCAGGCGGCACGGCACCTTGTTGATGAGATACTCGGAGTCGCCCGAGCGGTAGAGGCGCCGTGCGATCTCGATCTCTGCGTACGCGGCGTACGCGGGCGGCGCGGTGCCGGCGCTGTTGTCGAAGCGAAGCACGACCTCGGCCATGCCGACGGGCGGGCGCGCCTCGGATCCGGAAAAGATGACGTCCTCCATGCCCTTGCCGCGAAGACGCCGGGGAGACTGCTCGCCCATGGCCCAGCGCATGGCGTCGACGACGTTCGACTTGCCGCAGCCGTTGGGACCGACGATGCCGCTGATCCCGGGCTGGAAGGCCAGCACGACCTTGTCGACGAAGGACTTGAAGCCGGCGATCTCGAGGCTCTTGATTCGCAACCGGACCTCAGCGCTCGCCCTGCCGGCATGGGGGCGCCGGCGCAGCGGGGGTTCGACGAGACTGTGGGCGGAGGAGCAGGGGGTGACGAGTTTCTACCACCCCACGAGGGGTCGGCGCAAGACGCTCGCGAAGAATCCTGCCCGATCTGCGCGAGGCCCGAGCCTCGCGCGGATCGGGCGGGGCCACGGCTGGGATGGCGATGGAGGTCATCGGGCCGCCTCGATGCACTGCTAGAGCGCGTTCGAGCTCCGCGTTCTTCGCCGTTGCGCCAGCGCACGCACCATGATGACCACGATGACGAGGTTGACGGCCAGGAGGGTCGACCCCAGCCAGTTCGGCCGGGGAAACAGATCGACCAGCTCGATGGGCACGTAGAGGGCGCCACTGACCGCGGCCAGCACCTCGGCCCAGGCCCTTTCGTGCCACAGCCCGTATGCCTCGGCCAGGCGCAAGAGCGAATAGGCCGCTGCTCCGAGCGCCAGCAGAACGAGGCTCGAGCTCTGCACGTGGCCCGCAGCCTCGATGAAGACGCGAGGGACTTCCGCGGCGGGGTTCAGGTGCGCGTGCGCGACCAGCTTCTCCGCGATGGCGGGCAGGTCTTCGTGAACCAGTGACAGCAGGCCCGTTGCGGCCAGGATCACGACCCCGCCCTTGAACGCCTCGATCAGCGCCACGACTCGGATCGTCCTGCGTTGCCCCACGCTCAGACCCCAGCGAGAAGTGGAAGAGCGACCACCCAGGAGCGATCCGGGCCATCCGCCTCGAGCTTCCGGCAAACCCGGGGCGATTCACCTTCATGGACTGCTTCTCGCGACTACGAACCTGCGCCGCCAGCGAGCGGTCCCTGGCGCTCGTACTGCAACCGGTAGAGACGGTAGTAGATGCCGCGGCGAGCGAGGAGCTCGTCGTGGCGACCGGACTCGACGATGCGGCCGTGGTGCAGGACGTGAATGCGGTCGACGTCCTGGATGGTCGAGAGGCGGTGCGCGATGACGAGCGCGGTCTTGCCCTGCCACAGGACACGCAGGGCCTTCTGGATCAGTGCCTCGGTCTCGGTGTCGATCGAGCTGGTGGCCTCGTCGAGGACGAGGACGTCGGCGCCGTGGGCGAGGGCGCGCGCGAACGAGAGGAGCTGGCGCTGGCCGACGGAGAGGTTCGCTCCGCGCTCGTGAAGATGCGTGTCGTAGCCATCGGGAAGCGCGGTGATGAAGTCGTGCGCCGCGACGGCGCGCGCAGCTCGCTCGATCGCGGCGGCGTCGATCTCAGGGCGTCCGAGGCCGATGTTCTCGGCAATCGTCCCGCTGAACAGGAACACGTCCTGCTGTACGAGGGCGACGCGGCGGCGAAGCTCGGCATGCGGCAGCGCGCGCAGATCGGTGCCGTCGAGGAGCACACGGCCGCGGCCCGGGTCGTAGAAGCGCGCGAGCAGCTTGATGACCGAGGTCTTGCCGGCTCCGGTTGCGCCGACGAGGGCCACGCGCTCGCCCGGCTCGACGCGAAGAGAGACGTCCTTCAGCACCCAGTTCTCGCCAGCGTAGGCGAGCCACACGTTCTCGAGAGCGACGGCGCCGCGTGCGTGCGGTGACCGCGCAGCACGGTCCTTCGCCGGCGCGTCACGCACCGCAGGCTCCGTGTCGAGGAGCTGGAAGATCCGCTCGCAGCTCGCCATCGACGACTGCATCACGGAGTACTTCGCGGAGAGGTCGCGCAGCGGCAGGAAGAAGCGACGCATCCAGTCGATGAAGACGTAGAGCACGCCCGCGGGTGCCAGCCCCGTTCCGTACCAGATGATCATCGCCACGGTGAGGCTCCCGGCCATCTCGACCACCGCGAAGAGTGCGGCGTCGTAGCGAATCGAGGCGATCCACGCGTCTCGGTGCGCGGCATTCAGCTCCGCGAAGTCGCGCTGGTTGCGCGCCTCGCGCGTGAAGAGCTGAACGACCTTCATCCCGGTGACGGTCTCCTGCAGCATGGCGTTGATGCGCGCGATGCGGACGCGAACCGCCCGGAACGCCTCGCGGATCCGCAGCCGGAAAACGATCGCCGCGACGGCGAGCAGCGGCACGACCAGAAAGGTGACGAGAGCGAGCCTGGCGTTCACGAGGAAGAGCGCGACGGCGAAGCCGAACATCTTGAGTACGTCGGTGAGCAGCGCGACCACGCCTGCGGAGAACATCTCGGCGACGTTCTCGACGTCGTTGGTTGCGCGCGTCACGAGCCGGCCCACCGGCATCCGGTCGAAGAAGCCGAGGTGGAGCCGCGTCAGGTGCGCGAAGACCTCGCTGCGCAAAGACCGCATCGCCAGCTGGCCGGTCTTCGCCATCACGAGCGACTGCCAGAACTGGAGCGCCGAGCTCGCGAGCATCGCGGCGAGGTAGAGAACGCCGAGCCACACGAGCGGGGAGATCCACGATGGCCCGTGCGCGAGACCTCCGAGCGCGGCGGGCGCAGCGGAGCCTCCCGCAGCGTGGGCCGCGTCGAGCCCGCCCGAACCAACCCGTCCCGGCGCGATCACCTCGTCGAGCCCCGTCTTCACGATCCACGCCGGCGCCAGCTCGAGAACGAACATCGGCGCGACGAGAACGAGCGTGAGCACCACCTGCCCGCGGTGGGGCGCCACGTAGCGCCAGAGCCGTCGTAGCAGGCGCGCGTCGTAGGCCCTGCCGAGGGCGTCCTCCTCGTGCAGCGAGTCCTGCTCGGCGATTGCGGCCGGCGCCGTCACGCGACCGCCTCCTCTCCCTCGAGCTCGTCTTCGAGCGCCTGCTGGCTCGCGAGGCGTGCGTACAGGCCACCGGCCGCGACCAGTGCGTCGTGCCGGCCGCGCTCGACGATCCGGCCGCCGTCGAGAACGATGATCTGGTCGGCGCCACGCACGGTCGAGATCCGGTGCGAGATGAGGACGACCGTTCGCCCCTCGAAGACCTCTCCGAGCCCGCGCTGGATCTCGGCCTCGGTCTGCGCATCGACGCTCGACAGCGCGTCGTCGAGGATGAGGATGCTCGGCCGCAGCGCGAGCGCGCGCGCGAGCGCGGTTCGCTGCCGCTGGCCGCCCGAGAGCATCACGCCGCGCTCTCCCACCAGCGTGTCCCAGCCGTGCGGCAGGTCGGCCACGTCCTTCGCGAGCTGCGCCCGCTCGGCGGCAGCGACGACGCGAACAGGATCCGGCGACGCGAGGCCGTAGCCGACGTTCTCGGCGAGCGTCATCGAGAACAGGAACGAGTCCTGCGGAACCATCGCGATTCCCGCTCGCAGCGTCGCGAGAGGGATGCGGTTGACGTCGACCCCGTCGAGAAAGACGTGGCCGTCCGGGATCTCGTAGAGCCGCGGGATCAGCGAAGCGAGCGTGCTCTTTCCCGACCCGACCGGGCCGACGATGCCGAGCGTGCTGCCGGCCGGAACGTGCAGCGAGACGTCGCGCAGCGCGGGCTCGCGACCGCGGCCGGGATAGTGGAAGTCGAGATCCCGAAACTCGATCTCACCGCGCAGGTGCGCGAGCGCCGCGCGGTCGGGGCGGTCGGCGATCGACGGCTCGACGCACAGCACCTCGTCGAGGCGCTGCATCGATGCCGCGCCTCGCTGGACGAGCGCTACCACCCAGCCCATGAGAAAGGTCGGGAAGGTGAGCTCGTAGACGTACATCGAGAACGTGAAGAAGTCGGCGAGCGTCATCTTGCCGCCGCTCACCTCGTGGCCTCCCACGAGCAGCACGATCCACATGGCGACGGCCGGCAAGAGGCTCAGAACCGGGCCCAGCCCCGCGAAGACACGCACCACGTCGAGCTGGCGTCGATAGAGGTCTCGGTTCACGGTCTCGAATCGCGCCTGGCCCGCAGTCTCCATCGCGTACGCCTTCACGACCGCGATTCCCGAGACCGTCTCCTGGAGCATGTTCGAGAGGCTCGCGAGCCCCTCCTGGAGGCGCAGGTTGGTGCGATGCATGGCGCGGCCAAAGCCTCGCGCGATCCACAGAAAAGCCGGATACGGGAGCAAGACGAGGAGCGCGAGCCTCACGTCGAGCGCCAACATCGCACCGAAAACTGCGAGATAGAGGACCGGTGTCTGCAGCAGGTTGAGAATGCCGGGCCCGAGGAGCAGGCGAACCGAGCCGAGATCGTTGACGCAGCGGCTCATGAGGTCGCCCGTCCGCCATTGCAGGTAGAAGGACTGCGGCATCCGCTGCAAGTGCGCAAAGAGATCGTTGCGGAGCTCGTACTCGACGTCGCGCGCGAGGTTGAAGACGAGCGTTCGGGAGTAGTAGCGAAGGCCCCCGCGCAGGAGAGTCACGACGACGATCCACAGGCAGCGGCGCGCGACCTCCGCGTCGGGGAGCTTCGATTCGGCGGCCGCGACGGCGTGACCGATGAGAATCGGCACCGCAACGAAGGCCGCGACGTAGCCGAGCGTCGTGAGCGCCCACACGCCGTAGGCCACGCGGTGGCGACCGAGGTACGAGAGCAGGCGCCGCAGCCCCGGCCGCTCGGCGCCCGCGTCCGCTCCCGCAGTGCCCTCGGATGCGGCGGTCATCGGCCGTACCAGGCCGCGACGCGCCTGCGATCCGCGCCGGCGAGCCAGGCCGCCGCCGCGACCCAGTTGCGGAGCATCGTCCGCAGCACCCCGCCCTCCTCGTAGCGGCGGGCGGACGTGGTCGCCGGTAGCGAGAGGAGCGCGAGACGGCCCGCACGCCGGATGATCCGCACCAGATCGAGGTCCTCGAAGATGGGGACTTGCGGCACGCCGCCAAGCGCCTCGAGAACGCGGCGCCGCACGAAGAGCGCCTGATCGCCGTAGGGCAGGCGCAGGAGCACGACCCGCAGCCGGGCGCCCCACTCGACCACCCGCAGAGAGGGCGAGCTGCGGTCGAAACGGAACCGGAACGCGCCCCCTGCAACGCCGGCGTCGGCCATGGCGCGCGTCACGGCCGCGTCGTATCCCGGCGGCAGTCGGGTGTCGGCGTGGAGGAAGAGAAGGATCTCTCCGGCGGCGGCTCGCGCCCCGGCGTCGAGCTGCTGCGCTCGGCCTCGCGCCGAGACGAGGACGCGCGCCCCGCACGCGCGTGCCCGCGCCACCGTATCGTCCCGGCTCCCTCCGTCGACCACGAGCACCTCCACCCCCGGGGCGGACGCGCTCGCGAGGGTCTCCTCGATGCGACCGCCCTCGTCGAGCGCGGGGATCACGACGGACAGAGACACGCGAGAACCTTAGCAAGACGGCCTCACGGCGTAGCCAGTGGGCGGCGCGATTGACAAGCCTTTCATCTCTCGTATTCGTCCCGCGTGACACCTCGACGACCCGACCCGTCTCGCGTCCCCACCGACGATGAAAAGGCCCCGATTCCGACGGCGCCCACGTACGCGCGCGCCGGCGTCGATCTCGATCACGACGAGGGCTTCGTCGGAGAGATCAAGGAGATCGCGCGGGGAAGCTTCCGCCCCGAGGTGCTGTCCTCGATCGGCGGCTTTGCGGGCCTGTTCAAGACGCCCGATCGCTATCGCGACCCCGTGCTCGTCGCGAGTACCGACGGTGTCGGCACCAAGCTCAAGCTCGCCGCGCAGCTCCGCCGCTACGACACCATCGGCATCGACTGCGTGGCCATGGTCGTGAACGACCTCGTCGTGCAGGGTGCGGAGCCGATCGTCTTCCTCGACTACCTCGCCATGGGCGAGCTCGACCGCGCGATCGCGAAGGAGGCCCTGCGTGGCGTCACCGAGGGCTGCCGGCGCGCGGGCTGCGCGCTCCTCGGCGGCGAGACGGCGACGATGCCCGGTGTCTACCCGCCGGGCGAGATCGAGCTCGTCGGCTTCGGCGTAGGCGTGGTCGAGCGTGACCGCGTGATCGACGGATCGACGATCCGAGAGGGCGACGTCCTGCTCGGCCTCGGCTCGAACGGCATCCACAGCAACGGCTACTCGCTCGTGCGGCACGTCCTCGCGCAGTGCGAGAAGGCTGGGGCGATCGATCTGCGCGCCGACGATCCCGAGCTCAACGGCTCGGTGGCGAGCGCGCTCCTCACCCCGACCCGCATCTACGTCAAACCCATCCTCAACCTGCTGCGCGACTTCACGATCAACGGCATGATCCACGTGACCGGCGGAGGCTTCGACGGCAACGTGCCGCGCGTCCTTCCGAAGGGCGTTCGTGCGCGGGTCGATCCGGAGGCCTGGCCGCGCCCGGCGATCCTCGAGTGGATCCGCAAGCGTGGCGAGATCGCCGAGAGCGAGATGCTCCGGGTCTTCAACTGTGGCATCGGCATGATCCTCATCGTGCCGCGCGAGCAGGCCGACGACATCGCGCACCGGCTACAGGGAATGGACGAGCGCGTCTGGCGCATCGGCGAGATCGAACGCAAGAGCGCCGACGAGCCGCCGCTGCTCTACGCGCCGCTGCAGCGGCGCGGCAGCGCCTGATGCGCGGGATCGCCGAAGCCGGTCCGGCAGCGAGCCTGCGCGCGCGACGCTGGGACGTGATCGTCCTGGGAGGCGCCCTGCCCGGCCTCGTCACCGCAGCGCGCCTCGGCCTCGACGGGCTCCGCGTCCTGGTCATCGAGGAGGAGGCCGCCGCCGGTCTGTACCCGGGCCTTCGCGAGCCGTTCCTCATCACGGGCAGCGCGGCGGGCGGCATTCTCGACGCGTGCCTCAAGGCGCTCACCGTCCCGCTGATCGAGCGGCGCAAGCTGGAACCCGACCCCGTCGGCTTCCAGGTCGTGTTGCCGGACATTCGCCTCGACGTCGGCGACCCGATCGCGACCGCCGAGGAGATCGTCGCGTGGGGGCTCGCCAAGCCCGAGGTCGCACGGGGCCTCGTCCGCGCGATCGCCGAGGCGGGCGTCGCCGAGCGCGCTGCGATGCTCGATGCCGCGGTGGTCCGCGGCGCGACGCCACGCGGCGGGCCGCGAGCACCCGGGATGCCACGCGTCGCGAGACACGGTCGTGGCCTGCCTGTCGAGGTGGCTTCGCCGCCGCCGGCGCTTCGCCCGCTCCTCGATGCGCAGGTGCGCGCTCTGTCGAATCTCGCCGAAGGCACCCCGCCGCCCGAGGCCCGCGGGCGGCTGCTCGGCTCGGCGCTCGAAGGCGCCGCGAGCTATCGCGTGGCGGAGGGCTTCCTCCGGGGCTGCCTGCGGCGTCGGATCCAGAGCCTCTTCGGCGAGTTTCGAACGCTTCCCGGGCGCTTCGACCTGCTCGATCTCGGCGGTCACCCCGGGATCACCGCTCCGGGAACGACCGATCTGTGGGTGGGACGCGCCCTCGTCCTGAACGCGCCGCGCGGGTGCATGGCTCCTGCGCTGCGCGAGCTCGGCGGCGATCCGCCCGAGGTGTTCGCGGCGCCGCCTCCGACACGTCGTCGTGTCGCCGTTCATCTGCGCGTGCGACGCTCCGTCCTCCCGGAGGCGATGGCCTCGCGCGTAGTCGTCCTGGGCGATCCCACGAAGGCTGCCGACGCGCTCAACGTCGTCTCCATCGCGCTCTTCCCCGCCGCACAGAGCGGCTCGGACCGCACCGAGCTGATCGCGTCGGCGGTCGTTCCCGAGGCGGAGGCGAGCGAGCACCGCGCCGCGATCGAGGCCGAGCTGGCTCGCCGGGTTTCCGATCTCATGCCGTTCTGCGAAGGCCAGCTCGTGCGCGAGCCGGTGCCGAGGGTCCTGTGGGACGACGATGCGGCGCTCTCGGATCCGAAGCTGGGCGAGGGCTGGCCGGTGGAGGCGGAGATCCGGCTCTCGGCGAAGCCGGCGATCTACGCGCTCCCGCGCGAGTCGCTCGCCGCACTCGGCATGGAGGGCGACCTCCTGCTCGGCTGGCGCGCCGGCGACGTGATCCGCAGCGAGCTGCCGTGACCCGTCCCGCGGGCGACCGCGCGGCCGTGGCTCGCCGCACAGCCGAAACTCGCTCGCTGCGAGCGGAGCACGGACTCCGAGCCTCGGTTGCCCGCTCGCCCTGCCTACGGTAGAACGGCCCGCAGTGTCGGCCCCGCTCGCCCAGCCCGCGGTCCACGGGGCGCGCGCTCCGGCGCGCGTCATCCTCCTGCGTCTCGTGCGCTACGCGCGCCCGTATGCCGCAGTGGTCGCGATCGCGCTGCTGTGCGCCCTGCTCTACTCGGGCGCGTACAACTCGTTCTCGTACCTCGCCAAGCCGTTCATGGACGAGGTGCTCGTGCCTGCGCAGGCCGTTCGCGCGCAGAGCGATACGCGGAGCTGGGTTCCATCGTGGGTGCCCGGCTTCGGTGGCGACGCGCAGGGCGCACCCGACACGCGCGAGCCGTCTCTGGCGCCGCAGGAGCAGGAGCGGCGTGCGGCGTTCGTGGCGAAGCTCGGCGAGAGCCTGTTCGAGATCCTCCTCGTCGGCATCGCCGCGATCGCCCTCGTACCGGTGACGCTCTTCGGCAAGAACTATCTGATCGAGTGGACCCTCGGCCGCGTCCTCGTCGACATCCAGCAGGATGTCTGTCGCAAGCTCCTCGCGCTCCCGCTCCGCTTCCACCACGGAACGACTCGCGGCGACACGCTCTCGCGCATCCTCAACGACGTGACCCGTGCGCACAGCGCACTCGAGATGCTGTTCGCAGATCTTCTGCCCGGAGGCATCTCGCTGCTGGTCGGCGTCGCGATCCTGCTCTCGATCTCGTGGCAGCTCACGCTCGTCGCGCTCGTGATCGCACCGCCGCTACTCGGCGTGCTCGCGTTCTTCAGCAAGCGGATTCGCAAGTCCGGCCGCCGCCGCCAGCAGCGCGTGGGTGACGTGACGCAGCGCCTCATGGAGATCCTCGCCGGCATCAAGGTGATCAAGGCGTTCAACGCCGAGCGTGCCGAGGAGGAGTCGTTCCACAGGACGAACCTCAAGCTCTTCCGCAGCAGCATGAAGGTCAACAAGAACCGCGTGCTCTCGAAGTCGCTGACCGAGAGCCTCTCGTTCGGCGCTGCGCTGCTGTTGATCCTCGTCGTCTACTGGAGCGTCCGCGAACAGGCGTGGACGCTCACGATCGGCGAGCTCTTCTTCTTCGTCGCCGTCAGCATGACGACGTACGCATCGTGCAAGGATCTCGTGAAGGCGTGGACGTCGTTGATGGAGGCCCTTCCGGCGGCCGAGCGCTTCAATGAGCTACTCGACGCGCCGGGCGAGGCGCCCGACCCGCCCGATGCCGTTCGGCTCGCGAACGCACTCCACCGCATCGTCTTCGACAAGGTGAGCTTCTCCTACGGTCGCGAGCCGGTGCTCTCCGACGTGTGCCTCGACGTTCGCGCCGGAGAGATGATCGCGATCGTCGGCCGAACGGGCGCCGGCAAGACCACGCTCGCCGATCTTCTGCTCCGCTTCTACGATCCCGATTCGGGGTCGATCTCGATCGACGGCATCGACTTGCGCCAGATCACGCGCTCGTCCCTTCTCGATCGCGTCGCCGTCGTGACGCAGGACCCGTTCCTCTTCGCCGGAACCATTCGTGACAACATCCGCTACGGCCGGCCGTCGGCGACGAACGACGAGGTTCTCGCCGCCGCCCGCGCGGCGCACGTCGACGAGTTCGTAGAGCAGCTCCCGGGTGGCTACGACACCGAGGTCGGCGAGGAGGGCGTGATGCTCTCGGGCGGCCAGCGCCAGCGGGTGACGATCGCACGCGCGATCCTCAAGGACCCGGCCATTCTGATCTTCGACGAGGCGACGAGTTCGCTCGATGCGCGAAGCGAGCGCCTCGTGCAGGACGCGATCGAGACGCTCTTTGGCGGGCGGACGGTGTTCGTGATCGCGCACCGGCTCTCGACGCTCCGCAACGTGAGCCGTATCGTGATCCTCGAGGGCGGCAGCGTCTCCCGCATGGGGACTCACGACGAGCTGATGGCGGACGACAACCTCTACCGCCAGCTCGTCTCGCTCCAGAGCCCGGCATAGTGCGCTCCACACGGGCACCGGCGCAACCGCACGGCGATCGCACCACGGCGGCGGCTTCGCGGCCCGGCCGCGCGTAGCGCCGACCCCGGTCGATGTGCGGCATCGCCGGAATCGTCGGACCGTTCGGGACGCCCGAGCGCTGCCTCGCGATGACGGAGCGGCTCCGGCATCGCGGCCCTGACGACGGCGGCCACTTCGCCGGGCCCGGCATCCACCTCGGACATCGCCGCCTCTCGATCATCGATCTGTCGAGCGCCGGCCGGCAGCCGATGACGTTCGGGGATCTCGTGCTCGTCTACAACGGCGAGATCTACAACTACCGCGCGCTGCGCGCGGGTCTCGACGGGCCGTTCTCCTCGGAGAGCGACAGCGAGGT
>JADLGR010000336.1 GCA_020849175.1 Deltaproteobacteria bacterium | reverse complement strand
TAACCGTTGGGCCGGGCGACGGGCTGTCGGTCGCCGGATCGGGAGGCTCCGGCGGAACCTCCGGGTCGAACGGCGTGGGCGGTCAGGGCGGGCCGGGAGGCTTTGCGGGCGGCGACGGCGCCTACCAGCTCTCGAACCTCGCCAGCGACGGCGGCGCTGGCATCGGTCCCGGGGGAGGCCTCGGCAGCGTCGCCGCGGGACGCGTTCGCGCGGCCGGAGGGATCTTCTTTGGCGTTCCCGAGCTGCGCCCGCTCGTGGGCGGCTCGGGGGGAGGCGGCGGACACTCGCTCACGACCGGCGGGAGCTGTTCGGGTGGTGGTGGTGGTGGCGGCGGCGGCGCGCTGCTCATCGCCGCAAACGGCAGCGTCACCGTGAACGGGACCGTCTCGGCGAACGGCGGCGGGAGCGGCGACCGTGCGGGAGCAAGCTGCAGCAGCAACGGCGCGGGCGGGAGCGGCGGTGCGATTCGGATCCTCGCTTCGAGCCTCACCGGCAGCGGCTCGATCGAGGCCGCCGGCGGTGCCGGCGGAGCCAGTTACAGCGACGTCTCCGACCGCGGCAACGCGGGCGGCGCGGGCCGGATCCGTCTCGAGGCGATCACCAACACGTTCGCCGTGAACGGAACGAACCCGGTTGCCGTGCGGGCGCCGGCGCCCGGGCCGCTCGTGAACCCGATCACGCCCACGGTGACGATCACCGGCGTCGATGGGAAGGCGACTCCCGCGAGCCCCGTCGGACACCGAGGCCAGATCGATCTTCTGGTCGACTCGCCGGGACCCGTGCAGATCGACCTCGCGACGACCGACGTTCCGGCGGGAACTGCGATCGAGGTGACCGCCAAGCCGAAGATCGGACGCGCGCCCTTCAGCCAGCGAGTGACCCTCTCGCCGTCGGCGTGCACCGGTGGCGGATCGTGCACGGCCGCAGTGGTCTTCGAGCTCGATCCCGGCGGCTACATCCTCGAGGCGCGCGCGACGTTCGAGGCGCTGTGATCCCGTTGCGGAGCCTGCAGAGGCACGCGCTCCCGCAGCTGGAGTTGCATGAGTTTCGTGGACTCCTTCGCTCCCAAGTGTGAAGGCGTCCACGAAACTCAGGAAACTCCAATCGACGCGCTCATGACGCAGGCGCTCGACCGGCTCGCGGGCTGACGGCAGCGGGGCCGCGCAGCCGGAGATCAGCGCACGAACGGATTCAGCGCCCGCACGCTGCCGTAGAGCCGATCGTGCTGGAAGTCCTCGGAGTAGAGCGGCGAGAGGCCGTAGTGTTCTGCGTAGGCCCAGAGGTGCGCATCGAACCACGGAAGCTGATACGTGGCAGTACCGCGGACGGCGGTTCGCAGCAGGGATTCGTTCGGGTACAGCACTTCGAACTGACTGAGCATCTCCTCGGCCTCACGCAGCGCCTCGGGGAGCGTGAGCAGCGGGGCCGAGCGTCCGATGGGGCGCGTCACCGCCGCGACGAATTCGAGGATCGCCTGATGAGGCACGCGAATCTCGTCGCGGTCGATTCCGTGCCTCAGCAGGTCACGCGCCACGCGCTGCTTCGTCGGGAAGCGTGCGTCGTAGCGGTAGACGAGGACGTTGGTGTCAACGAGCGCGGCCACGCTGGTAGAGCTCATCCCGCGTCCAGCCGCGGCCGCGAGGAGGCCTGGCCGTCCGGCGCGTCTGGTCGCGCCGCGCCTGGCGCGCGGTCGCCTGATCGAAACACGCGAGCCGCTCGCGAATGGGCCTCTTCTCGGACGCGGCGCGCCCGGGGACCACGCGAATGACGTCGCCTGCGGGCTGCCACTCGATGTCGTCGCCCGGCCGAATCCCGTAGCGATCTGCCAGCGCTTTCGGAACCGTGACCTGGAGCTTGCTCGTGACCTTGCTCACGCCCTTACCATAGCAAGGATTCGTCGCCCGGCGATCGCCGCGCTCGTGTGCACGGGCGTCTTCGTCGGGTGCGTGGCATTCCTCACCGCCGGAGCGGCCGTCGCGAATGCGGCTGCGGCCGGGCCGGTGATCGTCCAGGCCGTGTGCGGTGCGCGGCGGTCGCGTTGATGCTCGGCGGGTCGAGGCGGCTCCGGGCCGCGCACCGCGCGCGCTACGCCGAGCGCACGTACCGCGAGGCCTCGACGAGCCGGCGCTACTCGGCGTCGTGAACGAAGATCGCGCTGCGGGACTGCCGGCCGGCGTCGCAAACTGCCGATCCTTTGCCATCGGATCGATGTCGTGCCGGAAGAGGCTGTCGCACGCGTTCACGCTCGCGCGGCGAGCTGCGTGTCACACGTGTCGTCCCCGGCTCGCCGGGAGCACGGGTCGTGCGACCCGATACTCGGGCCGCGAACGGCGAAGAAGCCGGAAGCATCTCCGCATCTCGGCCGATGGCGCGCGAGGGCGCTCTCGCGGTACGGATGTCGGCCCGTCTTCGGCGCGTAGTCGGGGTCCGGCTCGGGTTCTCGAAGCCGGTGGAGAAGAGCGGCCGGCCGTCAGGGCGCGAGCGCAGACGGGCCCGGCGTTCCGAAGAAGCGCGCCTTCAGGATCGCGAGGTCGGCGAAGTTGACGACGCCGTCGCCGCTCAGGTCGGCTGCGAGGTCGGCGCCCGTCCTGAAGAACGCCGTCTTCATCGCGGCGAGATCGGAGAAGTTCACTACCCCGTCGCCGTTCAGATCGGCATCGCAGGCGTTTCCGTAGCCGTCGCCGTCGGTGTCGCGCTGGCTTCGGCCTGGTGTCGCGGGGAGGAGGGGGCCGTTTGCGACGTCAAGGCAGTTGTCCGTCGCGTCGGCCTCGCCGTCGGCGTCGCGATCGGCGGGCGGCGGCGCACAGCCAAGGCTCCAGACCTGGTCCGGCGCGAGAAGGCCGTTCGGATACAGCCCGCTCGTTCCGCCGATGCTCACGAGCGTCGCGTGGCCGGGGTCGTACACGAGCGCGTGCGACTGCATGGGCTCGGGCGCCGTCGCTCCGCCCGGTGTGATCTCGCTCCAGCGCGCGCCGTCCCACTCCCACGCGTCGCCGAGCGACTCGCCGGCGGCATCGGGGACGACGCCGCCCGTTAGAACTATGCGCCCGCGCGAAGCGTCGTACGCCATCGCGTGTCCGTATCGAGCGCGGGGTCCGCCGGTCGCGACCGGGAGCCACGTGCTGCCGTCCCACTCCCACGTGTCGCCGAGAAGCGTTCCGGTCGCGGTCACGCCGCCGAAGAGCAGCGTTCGCCGCCGCGCGACGTCGTATGCCATCGCGTGTCGCGTTCGGGCTGCGGGGCCGCTCGTCGCGGTGAGGCTCCATGCGCTGCCGTTCCACTCCCAGGTGTCGTCCTTCACGGCGCCGGGACCGAGCCCTCCGAAGAGGACGACGCGCCGGCGCCGCAGGTCGAAAGCGGCGGCGGCATCCTGTCGGGCAGAGGGGCCAGCGCTCGCGAGCGCGCTCCAACGGACGCCGTCGAAGCCCCAGGTGTCTCCCGCGAGACCGACGAGCGAGAGTCCGCCAAAGAGCACGATGCGGGCGCCGTCGAACACGACCGCCGGACCGATGCGAGACGGCGCGTCCGTCGCGGTGCGCCGGAGCGCGCTTCCGTCGAGCTCGAAGGTCTCTCCGGACTGGAATTCGCCCTCGCTTCCGATGCCGCCGGCGATGACGATGCGCCTGCGAAGCGGGTCGAACGCCGCGCCCAGCTGATGGCGTCCGGCGTTGCGCAAGTCTTGCGCAAGCGCCCACGCGCTCCCGTTCCACTCCCAGGTGTCGGTCGTCCGGTCGAGCTCACCGACGCTCGCGCCGGTCGCGAGCACGACGCGGCCGCGGATCCAGTCGCTCACGAGGACGTGTTCGGCGCGCGGGGCAGGGCCCGTCTCGGCAACCCGCGTCCAGCGCTCGCCGTTCCATGCCCAGGTGTCGCCGAACAGCGTCGTATCGTCGAAGCCGCCGAAGAGCAGCGTTCGCCCGCCGCGAACGTCGTACGCGAGAGCGGAGAACGCCCGCGCGGGAGGGCCGTCGGTCGCGGCGAGTGCCCAGGTGACGCCGTCCCACTCCCACGTGTCGCCGAGGAGCTGCCCCGCCGCCAGCCCGCCGAACAAGACCGCACGGCGGCGAAGGGGGTCGTACGCCAGATCAGCGAACGCGCGGGCGGGTGGCCCGGAGCTCGCGACGCGCGTCCACGCCGCGCCGTCCCACTCCCACGTGTCGCCGAGCTCGCCGCGTGTACCGGTGCCGCCGAAGAGCACGACGCGGCCGCGCTGCATGTCGTACGTCATCTCCGGCGACGCGCGCGGCTCGGGGCCGGAGGTCGCGACGCGCGTCCACGCTGCGCCATCCCACGTCCATGTGTCGCCCAAGAACTCGCCGCCGGAGCGCCCGCCGAAGAGAATGGCCCGGCCGTGCGCGATGTCGTACGCCATGCCGTGATGGACGCGCGCCGACGGCCCTTGCGCGGTCGCACGGGCCCACGCCTGCCCGTCCCAGAGCCAGGTGTCGCCCTCTGGATCGCCAAGCGCGGGAAATCCGCCGAAGAGCACGGTGCGCCCGCGAGCCGCATCGAACGCCGCGGCCGCATCGAAGCGAGTCCCGAGATAGCTGCGCGTCCACGCAGGCGTACACGGCGCGGGATCGGGATCGGCGGCGGCGGGGACGCACCCCGCCGCCGCAAGAGCGGCGGCGCACGCCAGCGCGCGGAGCGCGCTCGTCGGCGTTCCGGCCGGGGTCACGGCACTAGGCGCGCTCGAAGAGCGACGCCAGTCCCTGTCCCCCCCCGATGCACATCGTCACGATTCCGTAGCGCTTACCGCGGCGTGCGAGCTCGCGGAGCAGCGTCCCCGTGAGGCGCGATCCGGTCATGCCGAACGGATGTCCGATCGAGATCGACCCGCCGTTCACGTTCAGCTTCTCGTTCGGAATCTCGAGCACGCGCTGGACCTGGAGGACCTGCGAGGCGAATGCCTCGTTGAGCTCGACGAGGTCGATGTCGTTCATCGTGAGGCCGTGCTTCTTCAGCAGCTTCGGCACCGCGTAGATCGGGCCGATGCCCATCTCGTCGGGCTGGCAGCCTGCGACGGCCGTTCCGCGGTAGATGCCGAGCGGCTTCATGCCGAGCTGCTTCGCACGCTCGGCGGACATCACGAGCGTCGCCGAAGCGCCGTCGGAGAGCTGCGAGGCGTTGCCCGCCGTCACGCTCCCGCCTTCCTTCTTGAACGCCGGCGCCAGCTTCGCGAGGCCTTCGAGCGTCGTGTCGGGGCGGTTGCACTCGTCGCGGTCGGCGACGAAGTCCTCCTCGTACGGCTGCTCGCCCTTCTTCTCGACCTTGCGCCGGACCTTCATCGGCGCGATCTCCTCGGCGATCCAGCCGGCCTGCTGCGCCTTCGCGTAGCGCTGCTGGCTCTGCAGCGCGTAGCGGTCCTGATCCTCGCGCGAGACCTTGTAGCGCTCGGCGACGACCTCGGCGGTGATCCCCATCGGAAAGTAGAGGCCGGGGAAACGGTTCTTCGCCGCCTCGTTCACGATGCGGTGAACGTTCTGCGTGCCGTCCTGCATCATCGTGATGGTCTCGACGCCGGCGCCGATCGCGACCTCGGCGCCCTCCTGCAGGATGGCGTGCGCGGCCATCATGATCGCCTGCGAGCCCGACGAGCAGAAGCGGTTCACCGTGGTCGCGGCGACGGTGACGGGAAGCCCCGCCGCCATGGCAGCGATTCGCGACGTGTTCATGCCCTGACAGCCTTCGGGCATGCCGCAGCCGGTGATGACGTCGGCGATCTCCTCGGGGTCGACTCGCGGATTGCGCTCGAGGAGCGCGCGGAAGGTGTGGGCGAGCTGGTCCACGGGGGGCGTCAGATTGAACGAGCCGCGGTGGGCCTTGGTCAGTGCGGTGCGGACGCTGTCGACGATGACGGCTTCACGGGCCATGGAGTTCTCCTGGGCTGCTTCCGGGGCGGCCGCCGCGGAACGTCCACGGAGGATACACCCGAACCGGCGGGGCGGGGCGCAGCGGCGGCCGCCCGGCGGGCCGCAGTGGCCCGTTGACGCCGATGAAAGTATCTGTAGGATACTGTGTCAATGGGCGAGCAGGAAGTCGGCAAGATGTCTTCGGGTTTCACGACCGGGGCCCTCCTGCGTCCTCCGCCCGTGCGCGACGAGGGCGGCGCCGCCGCCATCCCCCGCCCCGGCGAGGTCTTCGATCCGGTGGCCCGCGCCCTCGACCGGATCGGCGACCGCTGGACGCTCGTGCTGGTACGGCACCTGCTGGGCGCGCCGCGGGGCTTCCAGGAGCTGCGGGTGCGGACGGGAATCGCTCCGCGCGTCCTCTCGGGCCGGCTCCGCGAGCTCGTCGCTGCCGACTTCGTCACGACCGTCTCCGAAGGTGCGCGGTCGCTCTATGCGCTCACCGCCCGCGGTCGCACGCTCGAGCCGATCGTCGCGGCGACGGCCCGCTGGTGGGTGCAGCAAGCGATGGGTGAGGCGGGCGCGACGCCGCGGGAGTTCACCGAGACGTCCGCACAGTCGATCCTCGAGTCGCTGCCGTTTCTGCTGCGCGACGAACGGGCGCGTGGTGTGCGTCTCGTCTTCGAGATCCGGCTCACTGGAGCAGGCGGCGGCGTGTGGACGGTTCACATCGAAGACGGCACGTGCAGCGCGACTCCGGGCTTCGCCGAGCGATCCGACGTCCGATACACGGCCGACGCTCGCACCTGGTGCATGGTCGCCCTCGGCATGCTCGACCCGCGAGAGGCCGTTCGGACGGGCGCTCTGGTGAAGGAGGGCGGCGCCGAGGCCCTCGATCACTTCTTCTTTCAGGTGGGCCGACCGGCGCAGGCCGACACGACCCCGACCAACCGATCCCGCCGGGCGGACCCCCCGACCCGGAAGCGAAGGAGAAGCCCATGATCTCGTTCGGACCGACGGAAGAGCAGGAGCTCGTGCGCGAGACGCTGCGCGACTTCGCGCAGAAGGAGATCCGGCCGCTGGCGCGTGAGTGCGACGAGACGGCGCAGGTCCCCGATGCCGTGCTCGACGCCGCATGGAGCCTCGGGCTCACGGCGACGCAGATCCCGGAGACCTACGGCGGCGCCGGCGAGGCGCGGTCGCCCGTCACCAACGTGCTCGCCCTCGAGGAGCTGGCGTGGGGTGATGCGGCGCTCGCGCTGGCGATCCTCTCGCCGTCGAGCTTCGCGCTCCCGATCCTCGACATGGGAACGGAGGAGCAGAAGAAGACCTACCTCCCGCTCTTCACGGGAGAGCGCTTCCACGCGGCATCGCTCGCGCTGTGTGAGCCGAGCCCGACCTTCGACGCGCTCGACCTGCGAACGACCGCCGAGCCCAAGGGCGACCGCTTCCTGCTCTCCGGGCGAAAGTGCTTCGTCGTGCTCGGCGATCGCGCCAGCCACTTCCTCGTCGTCGCGCGGGCCAGCGGGCGCGAGGGCTTCGCCGGGATGGACGCCTTCATCGTGCCGCGCGATGCGAAGGGCCTCGAGATCGGCGGGACGGAGAAGAACCTCGGCCTGCGCGGGCTTCCCACGTCATCGCTCGTCCTCGACCGCGTCGAGGTCCCGGCCGCGAGCCGGCTCGGCGGCGACGCCGGAATCGATGCCCGGCGTCTCGTCGCCTCGTCGCGTGTCGGTCTCGCCGCCGCGATGCTCGGCCTCTCGCGCGCGGTGCTGGAGTACGCCATCCCCTACGCGAAAGATCGCATCGCGTTCGGCGAGGCGATTGCGCGGCGCCAGACGGTCGCGTTCTGGCTCGCGGACATGCGCATCGAGATCGACGGCATCCGCTGGCTCGCGTGGCAGGCGGCGTCGGTGCTCGAACGCGGTGCGGACGCCACCCGCGAGGCGCATCTCGCGCGCGGCTACGCCGCCGAGGCCTCGATGAAGGTCGCCGACGACGGGCTGCAGGTGCTCGGCGGGCACGGCTTCATTCGCGAGCACCCGGTGGAGCTGTGGTACCGCGCGGCGCGCAGCCTCGGAATCCTCGAAGGCACGGTCGCGATCTAGCACTCGACAACCGAGAGATTTCAGGGAGAACCCCCATGATCGACTTCGATCTCACGCAGAACGATCGCAAGATCCTCGACACCGTTCGCCGCGAGGCGCTCGTGGCGCGAACGTACGCCCGTCATTACGACGAGCACGAGCACGAGTTCCCGCCCGATACGCTGCCGGAGGCGAAGGACTTCCCCGACACGTGGTCGCTCTTCGCCGGCCGCACCGACCAGGACACGTCGATGGGCGTCATCTCGCTGCTGATGCTGATGGGCCAGACGTGGGGCGACTACTCGGTGCGGATGCGGCGCAACAAGGGCGGACTCGGAAACGCTGCCCTGCGCGCCGCAGGAACTCCCGAGCAGCAGGTGAAGTGGGGAGATCTGACGCTCGCGATGGCGATCACCGAGCCGGGCTGCGGCTCCGACTCGGCCGGTGTGCAGTGCACTGCCGTGCTCGACGGCGACGAGTGGGTGATCAACGGCGAGAAGATCTTCGTGACGACGGGCTGTCGCGCCGACGGCGTCGTGGTCTGGGCGACGCTCGACAAGAGCGCTGGACGCGCCGGCATCAAGAGCTTCTTGATCGAGAAGGGAGCCCCCGGCTTCGTCGTCGCGCACAAGGAGAAGAAGCTCGGAATCCGCGCCGACGACACGGCAGCGTACGTGTTTCAGAACTGTCGCATTCCGCGCGGCAACCTGCTGGGCGGCGACGAGTCGATCCCGCGTGAGGGGTCGGGCGGGTTCCGCGGCGTCATGAAGACTTTCAACATGACGCGACCGGGTGTCGCCGCGATCGGCCTCGGAATGGCCGAGGCCGCGCTCGACTTCACGCGCGAGGAGCTCGAGAAGGCGGGTGTCGAGATCCAGTACGGCCCCGGGATCCACGGCCAGTCGGCCGTCGCGCAGAAGCTGCTCCGTCTCGAGGCGCAGTTCGAGGCGGCGAAGCTGACGACGCTGCACGCGGCGTGGCTCGGCGACCAGCGAAAGCCGAACAACGACGAGGCGTCGATCTGCAAGGCCAAGGCGGGAGCGGCCGTTCGCGAGATCACGCAGGGCTGCATCGAGCTGCTCGGCCCGATGGGCATCTCGCGCGATCACCTGCTCGAGAAGTGGTTCCGCGACGTGCGCATCACCGACATCTACGAGGGAACGGGCCAGATCCAGCGTCTCATCCTCGCGCGCTCGATCCTCGGATACTCGAGCAAGGACCTGAAGTAGCGCAAAGACCGATGCGCGCGATCGTCGTCGACCGGCCCGGCGCCGAGGACGCCATGCGTCTTGGCGACGTGCAGACGCCCGTCGCCGGGCCGGGAGAGATCCTCGTCCGCGTCGCGGCCGCGGCCGTGAACCGGGCGGATCTGCTCCAGCGGCAGGGGCTCTACCCGCCGCCGCCAGGAGCGTCGCCGGTGCTCGGTCTCGAATGCGCGGGGACGGTCGCCGCCGTTGGGGCCGGCGTCACCGGCTGGCAGGTGGGCGAGCGCGCGATGGCGCTGCTCGCCGGTGGCGGCTACGCCGAGCAGGTGGTGGTGCCCGCGGTCTGCGCCATGAAGGTGCCCGCACGTCTGTCGTTCGAAGAGGCCGCCGCGGTTCCCGAGGTCTTCCTCACCGTCTTCCTCAATCTGTTCCAGCTCGGCGCGCTCCCGGGGGCGGGCTGGGCGCTCGTTCACGGGGGCGGGAGCGGCATCGGGACGGCGGCGATCCAGATGGCGAAGCAGGCCGGCGCACACGTCGTCGTGACGGCAGGAACCGACGAGAAGTGCCGTCGCTGCATCGCGCTCGGTGCGGACGCCGCGATCAACTACCGCACGGGCGACTTCGCGGCCGAGGCGAAGACGCTGACGGGCGGCGCTGGCGTCGACGTCGTGCTCGACTCGATCGGCGCGTCGTACCTCGCGAAGAACCTCGCCAGCCTCGCCACGGGCGGCCGGTTGGTCGTCATCGGCCTCATGGGCGGCGCGAAGGGCGAGATCAGCCTCGGAGATCTCCTGGTGCGGCGACTTTCCGTCATCGGCTCGACGCTGCGCACACGCCCGGCCGCGGAGAAGGGGGCGCTCGTCTCGGCGTTCGTTGCACGCTTCGGCCCTGCGCTCGAGGACGGGCGGCTGCGGCCCGTCGTCGACCGCGTGCTGCCGCTCTCTGAAGCTCCTGCCGCCCACCGCGCGATGAAGGCGAGCGAGCACTTCGGGAAGATCGTCCTCCGGGTGGCCTGACGCGGCGAGCGGCGGCGGTTACTCTCCCGCGTCCCGAACCCTTCCCCAGGACGAGGAGAGCCTCTTGCCCGAGATCCAGCGCACACTTTCGATCGTCAAGCCCGATGCCACCGCGAAGGGAGCGGCCGGCGAGATCCTGCGCCGCTTCGAAGTCGCCGGTCTCCGCGTGATCGCCCTCAAGATGGTTCGGCTCACCGAGGCGCAGGCGAAGGGCTTCTACGCCGTTCACAAGAGCCGGCCGTTCTTCGCGGACCTCGTCCGCTTCATGACCTCGGGACCGGTCGTCATGAGCGTGCTCGAGGGCCCCGACGCGATCGCGAAGAACCGCGAGCTCATGGGACCGACGGACTCGACGAAGGCGGCGCCGGGAACGATCCGCGGCGACTTCGGAACCGACATCGAGCGCAACGCAGTCCACGGCTCGGACGCGCCGGAGACGGCACGCGCCGAGATCGCTTACTTCTTCAGCGCCTTCGAGATCCTGGCGCCGGTGGAGGCGCTGCCGGCCTGAGCACTCTGGGGGGGGGGCGGCCGGGCGAGGCCCTCAGTTGTATCCGCGAGCGATCAGAAGCAGCAGACCGACATAGGCGACGACGAGCCAGAGGCTCTGGTTGCGGAGCGCACGAGACAACGGATCCCCCTTCCCTCATCCGAGTCGCAAGGCCCGATCGCACGAAGTGCATCGAGCGCCGGCGCATGACACTTGAGTGATTAGCACGCTGCGCAGCGGTGTCCGCGAAAAAATGCGTGCTGCGAGCGTTCAGCGACCCAAGAAACGCGGCGTTCGCTTCTCGCGTGCCGCGACCATGCCTTCGGCGAGGTCGTCCGTCTCGTACGACTCGGCCTGACGTGCGGCCTCGAAGCCGAGCTGGTCGTCGAGACTCGCGGACGTGCTGCGTGCGAGCGCCTGCTTCGCTGCGCGAACGGCGAGCGGGGCGCTCGCCGCGATCTCGCGCGCGAGATCGAGCGTGCGTTCGAGTGTTTGCCCGGGCTCGGTGGCCTCGTCGACGAGGCCGATTCGAGCGGCCTCGGACCCGTCGATCACCCGGCCCGTGTAGATCAGCTTCGCGGCCCGCGCGGAGCCGACGATGCGCGGAAGGGTCCACGTTGCGCCCATTCCGGGATGGATTCCGAGCCGGGTGAAGTTGAGGCCGAGTCGGGCCGTGGTGGCTGCGAGGCGCAGGTCACAGGCCAGCCCGACGCACAGGCCCGCGCCGATGGCGGCGCCGTTGATCGCCGCGACGGTCGGGCAGGGCACGTCGCGGATCGCGAGGAAGAGACGGTAGAACGCCTCCATCGCGCGGCGGTTCTCCTCGCGCGCCGGCCCGCCAGGGTCGGCACGCCCCGCCGCAGCCCGGCCCTCGATCATGCCGAGGTCTCCTCCCGCGGAGAAGGCGCGGCCCGCGCCGGTGAGGACGACGCACCGGACGGAGGCGTCGGCGACGAGCGATGCGACCTCGGCGCCGAGCGCGCGTCCCATCGCCTCCGTCATGGCGTTTCGTCGCTCGGGATCGTTCAGCGTCAGCACGACGACGTCATCGTCGCGCTCCATGCGGACGATCGGCTCGGACACCGCCGGGCTAGTCGGCGCTTCGCCGCAGGAAGGCCGGGGCCTCGATGTCCTCTTCCTCGGCGAGTCGCCGCGCGCGCTCGGTCTTGCGCCGCAGGAAGGCGGGGACGTCCATCTCGTCCTCGAAGGGCGACAGGAAGTCCTCGGGCCGGGCCAGGTCCTCGGCGAGCGGCTCGAGCGCGACGGGCGCCACAGGCCGAACCGGCGCGGGCGCCGGCTCGGCCTGGATCGCCGGTGCCGGCGGCTCCTCGAAGAGCGTCGACTGGAGCGCCGCCGGCGCTCCCTCGGCGGGGCGCGAGGCTTCTCTTCGCAGCGGCGTCACGTTCGTGAGCCCTGCGTCGTCGAGATCTCGGTCGCGGTCGGGGCTGCGGCGCATCCGGCCGTCGTCGAGTCCGGTCGCGATCACGGTGACGCGCAGCTCCCCTTCGCCGAGCCGCTCGTCGACGACCGCACCGAAGATGATGTTCGCGTCCTCGTGCGCAGCCTCCTGCACCAGCGTCGCGGCCTCGTTCACCTCGAACAGCGTCATGTCGGCGCCGCCCGTGATGTTGATGAGCACGCCGCGGGCGCCCTCGATCGAGAGGTCTTCGAGGAGCGGGCTCGAGATGGCGCAGCGCGCAGCCTCGGCAGCGCGCGCTTCGCCGCGGCCGATGCCCGTTCCCATGAGCGCCATCCCCATCTCGCTCATGATCGTTCGCACGTCGGCGAAGTCGAGGTTGATGAGGCCGTGGACCGTGATGAGATCCGAGATGCCCTTGACGGCGTTGTAGAGCACGTCGTCCGCGAGGCGGAAGGCGTCCTTCACGGTGGAGGACTTGCCCGCGAGGGCGAGCAGGCGGTGGTTCGGGATCGTGATCAGCGTGTCGACCACGCGGTGCAGCTCCTCGAGGCCTCGCTCGGCATGCCGGCTTCGGACCTTGCCTTCGAACTGGAACGGTCGCGTCACGACCGCGACCGTGAGCGCACCCACCTCGCGAGCGATCTCGGCGACGATCGGCGCGGCTCCCGTTCCGGTGCCGCCCCCGAGCCCGGCCGTCACGAAGACCATGTCGGTTCCAGTCAGCAGCTCGCGCAGGCGGTCGCGCGCCTCGAGTGCCGCGGCGCGGCCTTTCTCGGGGTTCGCGCCACAGCCGAGGCCGCGCGTCACCTCGGGGCCGAGCTGGATCTTGACGGGCGCCCGGCTGTGCTGGAGGGCCTGCGAGTCGGTGTTGGCGACGACGAAATCGACGCCGTCGAGCCCGGCCCGGATCATGGTGTTGAGAGCGTTGCCGCCGCCGCCGCCGACACCGATCACCTTGATCGAGGCCTGCATCCGGGCCGTCTCTTCGAACTCGAGCAGGTCGTGGCCGCCGTCGCCCTCGGGCCCGAGCTCGAGTAGATCCGGTCGCTCGCTGCCCCGCGAGCCCGAAGGCCCCCTTGCGTGCTGCTCGCCCCGCGGACCCCGCGGTCGCCCGTCCTGCGCCATGACTCACCCCCCTGTGGCTCGGCGCAAAATCTAACACGAACGCACCCGTTTTGTGTCAGTCCCGAGCGCTCATTCCTCCTCGCCGTAGAACCACTCCCGCATCCGCTCCTTCACGCGGGAGAAGATCGATTCGTCGCGGATGCGGAACCGGCTCTGCGCGCGACGGCCGCTCTGCGACACGCCGTAGAGAACGAGGCCGACGCCGGTGGCGTACATCGGGCTGCGAACCACGTCCTGCAGCCCGGTGACGTGCATCGGCGTGCCGCATCGAACGGGCGTCTCGAAGATCTCCTCCGCCAGCTCGACCATGCCTTCGAGCGACGAGCAGCCGCCCGTGAGCACGACGCCGGACGGAATCCGGTCGGCGAGCCCGGCCTTCTCGAGATCCTGGCGCGCGAGCGAGAGGATCTCGTCGACGCGCGGCTCGATGATCTCGCACAGGATCTTGCGCGAGACCTCGCGCGGCCGGCGTCCGCCGACGCTCGGGACCGTCAGCACGTCGTCGCTGGCGAGAAAGCGCGCCGCCGCCACACCGAACTTCTTCTTGATCGCCTCCGCCTGCTCGAACGGCGTCCGCAGCCCGACTGCGATGTCGTTCGAGATGTGATAGCCGCCGAGCGCGAGGACCGAGGTGTGCTTGACCGAGCCGCCTGCGAAGACCGCGATGTCGGTCGTACCGCCGCCGATGTCGAGCAGGCACACGCCGAGGTCGCGCTCGTCGTCGGCCAGCACCGCTTCGCCCGACGCGAGGGGCTCGAGGATGATGTCGATCACGTTCAGGCCGGCCTTGTTGCAGCACTTGACGATGTTCTGCGCGCTCGTGACGGCCGCGGTCACGATGTGGATCTTCGCCTCGAGCCGAACGCCGCTCATTCCACGCGGCTCGCGGATTCCTTCCTGGTCATCGACGATGTACTCCTGCGGGATCACGTGGATGACCTCGCGATCCATCGGAATCGCGACGGCCTTCGCGGCGTCGAAGACGCGCTTCAAGTCGCCCTCGCGCACCTCACGGTCCTTCACCGCGACGATGCCGTGCGAGTTGAAGCTCCGAATGTGGCCGCCCGAGATCCCGGCATAGACCGACGTGATCTCGCAGTCCGCGACCACCTCCGCTTCCTCGACCGCCTTCTTGATCGATGTGACCGTGGCGTCGATGTCGACGACGACGCCCTTGCGAAGCCCCCGCGACGGATGGGTTCCCATCGCGACGATGTCGAGCCCGCGATCCGTCCGCTCAGCGACGATCGCGCAGATCTTCGTGGTCCCGATGTCGAGGCCGACGATCAAGTCCTCCCGGTCCCTGCGAGCCATCCTCTCACCCCCCCTCGAGAGGACCGCCACCTTTCTACAGGCGGCGGCCCGTTGACACATGCGCCCCGTTCGCGGGCGCCCCCATCGCTTGCTGCGCCAGCCCGGGCGCCGTGGCGCTTCGAAGGACCGCGCGGTCGGCGAAGCGCAGATCGATCACCAGGGCGTCGGTCGTCTCCGGCAACGCGGCCGCGCGCAGGCGCTCGAGCCGGCGCAGCTTCTCGGACAGGTCGCCGTGTCCGAGGACGATTCGCGCGCGCAGCCCCGACACGAGCAGCGAGAGCCCGTCGGGATCGGGTGGGGGCGCGACGTGGATCTCGGCTCCCTCGAAGAGCGTGCTGCCGCGCAGCGCGAGTGCGAGCGCGGCGCCCCGCGCGAGCTCGGTCGTCGCAACGCGCTCGGTAACCGCGTGCGGCGCGACGAGCCACGGGAGCGAAGCGACGTCGTCGGGACTGGCTGGCGTGAAGGGAAGGCCCGTTGCGTCGACGAGCCACGGCGGGCCATCCGGCCCGGCGGCCACCACGAGCGGCTCGCGCTCGACGACGGAGACGATCACGACGGAGGGGGGGACGCGAACCGCTCGGGCGCGCTGGACCCACGGATGCGTCTCGACGAGCGCCCGCACCGTATCGACGTCGACGTCCGGCAGCGGCATTCCGGCGGTGAGGCCGCTGACGGCGACGAGCTCGGCGGCGTTTGCGCGGCGGTTTCCTTCGATCGAGATCGTCTGGAGCGCGAGCGCCTCGTCGAGGCGCGACGCACCGAGTCGGACGAGTCCGCTGCGGATCGCCAGCGCCCCGGTCAGCCCCGCCGCAGCGAGCGCGAGGCACGTGAGAAGGATGCGCGCGCGTCGCGTCATGCGGCGTCGCGAGGCTCTGGGGGTGCTCCGCGCCGCCGGCTCGAGCCACTGGTTGCGGTCGCCCGGCCGGCTCGCACACCACCTCCGCTTCGCCCCCGGTAGCCTCATGCGGCCCTCCCCACGATCCGCACCTCGGGCACGAGGTCGACACCGAAGCGCTCGCGAACCGTCGACTGCGCGCGCTCCACGAGTGCGAGGACGTCGGCAGCGCGCGCACCACCGCGGTTCACGATGAAGTTCGCGTGCAGCGCGGAGATCTCGGCGCCTCCGATTCGCAGGCCCTTCAGTCCCGCTGCCTCGATCAGTCGACCGGCAAAGTCACCCGGCGGATTCTCGAAGACAGAGCCACACGAGGGCAGGTCGAGAGGCTGGGTCGCAGCCCGGCGCGCACGGAGGCGCTCGACCTCGGTGCGCACCGAGGCGGGATCCGCAGACGTGACGCGCAGCAAGGACGAGACGATGACCGCGCCCGGCGCGAGGCCGGCGAGTCCGCGGTAGCGAGGCAGCAGATCGCCTGGGCCGAGCGTCTCGAGCGTCGTTCCGTCCGCGCTGGCCACCTCGGCCTCGATCAGCACGTCCTTCATCTCCCGCGAACCGATCCCCGCGTTCATCGCGGTCCAGCCTCCGACGCTTCCGGGAATCCCGACGCCGAACTCGAGGCCCGAGAGCCCGCGCCGGATGCAGTACGCGGTGAGCGTCGCGTGCGAGACGCCGGCCTCGACCCGCAGCGCGCCCGCCGGCTTCTCTTCGATGGCGCGCAGCCGCGTGAGCTGGATCACCACACCCGACACGCCGCCGTCGAGAACGAGCGTATTGAAGCCCGCTCCCAGCACGTGGTGCGCGAGCCCGGCCGCTGCGCACAGCCGCAGCAGCCGGAGCAGCTCGTCGCGGTCGGCGACCTGCACGAGCGCATCCGCCGCCCCGCCGATGCGAAGCGGCGTGTGGCGGGCGAGCGGCGCGCCGAACGCGACGCGGTCGCCGAGGAGCGCTTCGAGCGCGCGTCGGTCGGCGTCACCGATCATGCACTCGCCTCCTCGCCGCGCTCCGCGAGCAGGCGCAGCAGGTGCGGTCCCGCCGTCTGGATGTTCCCGGCACCGAGCGTCACGACGAGGTCGCCGGCGCAAAGCTCGGGTGCAAGCGCCGCAGGCACGGCATCGAGGTCCGCCACGAATCGCACATCGCGGTGGCCGTGCGCGCGGACGGCTTCGGCGAGTGCGCGCGCCTCGACCCCGGGGATCTTGTCCTCGCCGGCAGCGTAGATCTCGGTCAGCACCAGCACGTCCGCATCGATGAAGGCGGTGGCGAAGTCGTCGAAGAGATCCCGCGTTCGCGTGTAGCGGTGCGGTTGGAAGGCGACCACGATGCGGCCGGCGTGGACGCCGCGGGCCGCGGCGAGCGTGGCGCGGATCTCGGCCGGGTGGTGGCCGTAGTCGTCGACGACGCGGACGCCGCCGCAAGCACCCTTGGTCTCGAAACGCCGCTCGATGCCGACGAACCCTGCGAGCGCATCGGCCGCGACCCCGAACGGGACGTCGAGCTCGAGCGCCACGCACAGCGTCGCGAGGGCGTTCGAGACGTTGTGCAGCCCGGGCAGGCGAAGCCGCACGTCGCCGAGCTTCTCGCCGCGATGGCGGACCGCGAACCGCATGCCCCAGCCCGCGGTCTCGACGTCGGTCGCGACGAAGTCGGCCTGGTGCGCGAAGCCGTACGTCGTCGTGCGGCGCGTCATTCTAGGCAGGATCGCCTGCACACCCGGGTGATCGAGGCACAGGATCGAGACGCCCCAGAACGGCACCTGGTTCGCGAAGCGCGCGAAGGCCTCACGCACGGCGTCGTAGCTTCCATAGTGGTCGAGATGCTCGGGGTCGATGTTCGTGACGACCGCGATCACGGGCATGAGGCGCAGGAACGAGCCATCGCTCTCGTCGGCTTCGGCGACGAGGAACTCGCCGCGGCCGATGCGCGCTCCCGAGGGGTCGGTGCCGGGGGCGAGGACCCTGCCGCCGATCACGGCGGTCGGATCGAGCCCGGCGGCGTCGAGTACGTGCGCAACGAGCGACGTGGTCGTCGTCTTGCCGTGAGTCCCGGCCACCGCGATTCCGTGCTGCAGCCGCATCAGCTCGGCCAGCATCTCGGCGCGCGGAATCACGGGGATCTTGCGGCGCTCGGCCTCGGCCAGCTCGGGGTTGGTGGCGCGAACCGCCGACGAGAAGACGACGACGTCGGCCTCACCGACGTGGCTCGCGTCGTGGCCGACCGCAACCTCGACGCCGAGGCTGCGCAGGCGCGCGACCGTCGCGCCTTCGCGCAGATCCGAGCCACAGACGCGATAGCCCTGGTTGTGCAGCAGCTCGGCGAGACCGCACATGCCGATGCCACCGATCCCCACGAAGTGAACACGCTGGATGCGGCGGAACATCTTGCCCCCGGGTGGCTACGCGTCCAGCAGTCGGACGCACTCCTCGATGATGTCTTCGGCAGCCTGCGGCCGAGCGAGCTCGGCCGCACGCTCGCCCATGGCGCGCAGCCGCGGGGGGTCGGCCAGCAGCGCGCCCAGCTCCTCCGACAACATCTTCGCACTGAATTGCTTCGATGGCAGGAGGTGCGCCGCACCCGCGGACGCAAGCTCGCGGGCGTTGGCGCTCTGCTCGTCGTTCGCGGCGAACGGATAGGGAACGAGGAGGGCCGGAAGGCCTGCGAGCGCGAGCTCGGCGACGGTGAGCGCCCCCGAGCGGCACAGGGCGAGATCGGCCCAGCGGTAGCGAGCGGGCATCTCCGGCTCGAACGCCACCACCTGCGCGCGAGCCCCCGCCGCTTCGTAGGCCGCGGCAACGCGCTCCCGGTCGGCTTCGCCGGTCTGGTGGAAGATCTCGAGCTTCGCGAGGTCGAGGAGCGGGAGGGCGGCGAGCATCGCCTCGTTGATCTGCCGCGCCCCCTGGCTACCCCCGAAGACGAGCAGGCGAAGGGGCAGCGCGAACGTGCGGCGCGGCGGTGCGCCGCGGAAGGCCTCGACCAATGCACGGCGCAGCGGAACACCGGTCACGCGCACGCGGTCTGGCGCACCCGCACGTTCGAAGACCGGGCTCGCCCCCGAGAAGCCGACGAAGATGCGACGTGCGAGCCGGCCGGCTGCGCGGTTGGCCAGGCCCGGAACCGCGTCGGTATTCACGAGCGCGATCGGAAGGCGCAGCGTCGCGGCGGCGAGCACGGGCGCCACGGCCGCGTATCCGCCGACCGAGACGACGATCTCGGCGCGAAAGCGCAGAAGCGCCCGTCGCGCGGCGAGCGTCACGCGCGGTAGGCCCAGCCAGACGGCCGCGCGCTCGGCGCGGCTTCGCCCCTGGAGCGGTCGCGAGGGCAGCGCGACGAGCGAGAAGCCGGCGGCGGGCACGAGCCTCGTCTCGAGCCCGCGCTCGGTTCCAAGGAAGAGCACCTCGTCGCCGCGCGCCGCGATGCGCTCACCGAGCGCGAGAGCCGGGGTGACGTGACCGCCCGTCCCTCCGCCGGCGACGATCCAGCGGCGCGGGACTCTCGTCACGTTCCGAGGAGCCCCCGGCGCTCCGCGCCGGCCACCTTCGGCGGCTCCGGAGCGCCTTCGCGGCAGCCGATCCCGAGGAGCAGCGCCGTCGCCACGATGCACACGATCATGTTCGAGCGGCCGTAGGACAGGAAGGGGAGCGCGAGTCCCTTGGTCGGGATGAGCCCTGTCACGACCATGCCGTTGATGCAGGCTGGCAGGGTGAGCAGGAGCGTCAATCCCGAGGCTGCGTAGAGCGCGAAGCGATCGCGCGCGCTGCGCGCGATGCGAACGCCCGCGAACAGGAGGGCGATGAAGGCGCCCAGCACCACGAGGACACCGATGAGGCCGAGCTCCTCGGCCACCATCGAGAGGATGAAGTCGGTGTGCGCCTCGGGCAGGTAGCGAAGCTTCTGCTTGCCCGCGCCAAGGCCCGTACCGAGAAGTCCGCCTCGCCCGAAGGCGACGAACGACTGGACGAGCTGGAAGCCCTCCTTCTGCGAGAGCTCCCAGGGTGAGAGGAAGCCGACGATGCGGCGCGCAGCGTACGGCTTCATGGTGACGTACGCGGCGAGGCCGGCGACACCCGCCAGGCCCGGGATGACGAAGAGGCGAAGCGGTGCGCCGGCCAGAAGGATGAGACAGGCCGTCAGTACGAGAATCACTGCAGCGCTTCCCATGTCGGGCTGCAGGAGCAGCAGCGCGGCCGGAATCGCCGCGAGGCCGAGCGGCACGATGAGTGATCGGACCTCGACCGCAGACCGACCGGAGCGTCGTGCGAGCTCCGACGCCACGGCAAGGATCGTCGCCAGCTTGACGAACTCGGCCGGCTGGAACCTGCCCAGCCCCGGGATCACGAGCCAGCGGTCCGCGCCGTTGACGTTGGTGCCGACGACGAGCGTCGCGGCGAGCAGCAGGACCGAGAGCATCCAGAACGGAAGGACATAGCGACGAATTCGCGCGAGCGGCATTCGGAAGGCCAGGACGCCGAGAACGAGCCCCGCAGCAATGCCACTTAGGTGCTGCACGAGATGCGGCGGGAGCAGGCTGTTTGGCGAATGATGGGCCATCGTGCTGTAGACCATCACGATCCCGATCGCCGAGACGAGCGCCACCGAGGTGAGCACGGCCCCGTCGAGCGGCGCACGCAGGCTCTCGGGAGCCGGCAGGGCGGCGGCGCGGCTTGCCACACGCGGGTCGATGCGGCCGCGGTCGCGCGGCGGCGCGCTCGCCTCTTCTCCGGGAAGCACGACGGGGCCGAACTCCGCAGGAAGACGTGAGCTCATGCTGGACTGACCTCCGGAAGAGCTTCGACGGCGACGCGGAAGCGCTCGCCGCGGTGTGCGTAGCTGGTGAACTGATCGAAGCTCGCGCACGCCGGCGAGAGCAGCACGACGTCGCCCGGCCGCGCCAGTGCGGCTGCGAGCGCGACGGCGCGGTCGAGATCGCCGGCCTCGTGGAGCGCAACGCTGCCCGTGAGCGCGGTGGCGAGCCGGGGCGTGGCCTCACCAATCAGGATCGCGGCGCGCGCACGCTCCTTCAGCGCCGGCGCGAGCGGTCGGAAGTCGAGGTCCTTGTCCTTGCCGCCGCCGATCCAGACGATCGGTCGATCGAAGCTCTCGAGGGAACGCAGCGCAGCACCGACGTTCGTTCCCTTCGAGTCGTTCACCCACGTGACGCCGCCGCGCTGGCGGACGACCTCGGTCCGGTGCGGAAGCCCGCGGAAGTCCGGAAGGGCGCGCGCTGCACGGGCCGTGTTGGCGCCGGCCGCCTGGACCGCGAGCAGCGCGGCCATCAGGTTCTCGCGGTTGTGGAGCCCCGGGAGCGCGAAGCCCTCGAGCGGCACGCGGATCGCGTGACCGCCGTCCCGCAGCACGATCGCGCCGGCATCGAGGCAGGCGCCGGGGGAGACCGCTTCGCGCTGCGAGAACCACGTCACGTGTCCGCGGACGCTGCTCGCGAGCGCGCGGGTGGGCGCGTCGTCGGCCGACAGGACGGCGGTGTCGCCGGGTCCGAGGTTCGCGAGGATGCGCGCCTTGGCGGCGACGTAACGCTCGAAGCTCCCGTGCCGGTCGAGATGGTCGGGAGTCAGGTTGAGGATCACCGCCACCTTGGGCCGGAAGCCCTCGGTGGTCTCGAGCTGGAACGACGAGACCTCGAGCACGGCGACGTCGAGCGGACGGCCGACGAGATCGAGGGCCGCTGCTCCGATGTTGCCAGCCGCCTCCGCGCGAAGACCGGCCGCGCGGAGCAAGAACTCGACGAGACGCGTCGTCGTCGACTTGCCGTTCGTCCCCGTGACCGCGACGATCGGCACCGAGAGCGCTCGCCAGGCGAGCTCGACGTCTCCCCACACGCGCCGCGCGGTCCGCTCGTAACGGCTCGCCGGAACCCCCGGGCTCGGCACCACCAGATCGAAGGACGCCGCGTCGGGCAGCGTGCGGCCGAGCACGAGCGTCGCGACGGCCTCCACCGCCGCGAGGTCGCCGAGCGCCTCCGGCCTCCGTTCGTCCGCAGCCACCACCTCGGCTCCGCGCTCAGCACAGAAGCGCGCTGCGCTTCGCCCCGAGATCCCGAGGCCGAGGACGAGAACACGCTTTCCCGCCAGATCGAGCGCCGTCATCGCAGCTTCAGCGACGAGAGCGCGACGAGCGCGAGGATGATCGAGACGATCCAGAAGCGGACGACGATCTTCTGCTCGGCCCAGCCCTGCTTCTCGTAGTGGTGATGAATGGGCGCCATCAGGAACACGCGCGTGCCCGTGAGCTTGAACGACGCCACCTGGATCATCACCGAGAACATCTCCAGCATGAAGATGCCACCGACCACGCCGAGCAGGATCTCCTGCTGCACCAGCACCGCGATCGTGCCGAGCGCGCCGCCTAGGGCGAGCGAGCCCACGTCGCCCATGAAGAGCTGCGCGGGATAGGTGTTGAACCACAGGAAGCCGAGGCCCCCTCCCACGAGCGCGCCGCAGAAGATCGCGAGCTGACCGGCGCCCGGCACGTACGCGATGGCGAGATACTCGGCGATCGTCTTGTTGCCGGCCGCGTAGGCGAGCAGGAGAAGCGTGCCCGCGGTGATCATCACCGGGCCGATCGCGAGGCCGTCGAGGCCGTCGGTGAGGTTCACGGCGTTGCTGAACGAGACGATCACCAGGGCGGCGAAGGGGACGTAGAGGATTCCGAGATGCGGTGAGAAGTCCTTGAAGAAGGGGACCGAGAGCTCGGCGGAGAAGCCTGGCCGGAAGTAGATCGCGAGCGCGACCGCGAAAGCCAGCAGGAACTGCCAGAACAGCTTCACGCGACCCGACACGCCGTCGCTTCGGCGCTGCGTCACCTTTCGGTAGTCGTCGGCGAAGCCGAGGATCGCGTAGCCGACCGTGAGTCCAAGAACGATCCAGACCGGCCGGTTGTCGAGCTCCGACCACAGGAGCACGGCCACGAGCAGCGAGAGCAGGATGAGAAGCCCGCCCATCGTGGGAGTCCCGGCCTTCGCGTGGTGGTCCGGGCCGATCTCGCGGATCGGCTGACCGACGCGCAGGCGCGCGAGCGCCGTGATCAGCCGCGGGCCGAGCAGGAAGGAGAGGAAGAGCGCGGTGAGTGTTGCCGCGGCGGTTCGGAACGTGATGTACCGGAAGACGTTGAAGCCGCCGAACTCGCCCGCGAGCGGATACAGGAGATGGTACAGCATCAGCACTCCGTCCCTTCGGCGGCGAGCGCCTCGACGACGCGCTCCATGCGGGACGACCGAGATCCCTTGACCAGGATCCAGTCGCGCGCCCGGACGAGCTTCGTGATCTCTGCGCTCGCCTGCCCGGCGTCCTCACCGATGCGAACGCGTGCGGCGTCCATTCCCGCCTCGATTGCGCCGTCGGCCGTCAGCTGCGCGAGGCGGCCGACGGCGAACAGCCAATCGAGGCCGAGCTCCGCGACGAGGCGTCCCGTCGCACGATGCGCGCTCTCGGCGCTCTCGCCGAGCTCGGCCATGTCGCCAAGGACGGCGATGCCGCGGCCGCTGCCCCGGAGTGTGACGAGGCTGCGAAGCGCGGCCGCCATCGACTGCGGGTTCGCGTTGTACGTGTCGTCGACGACCGTGGCGCCGCTTCGCAGCCGAAGCTGCGCCATACGGCCTCCGACGGTCCGGAAGCGCGCCAGGCCGGCCGCCGCATCGGCGAGCTTTGCACCGGCAGCGAGCGCGGCCGCGGCGGCGGCGAGCGCGTTGATGACGGTGGTCTCGCCGATCCCGGGAACGTGAACGGCGATCTCGCCCGCCGCCGTCACGAGATCGAAGGCATAGCCTCGGTCGCCGAGGGAGCGAACGTTCGCGGCGCGAACGTCGGCCGGCTCGCGCTGGCCGAAGGTGACGATGCGCGCCGGCGTCCTCGATGCCTGTGCGAGGACGCGCGGGTCGTCGGCGTTCAGGACCGCCGTCGCGTCCGGCGCCAGCCCGGCGACGAGGTCTCCCTTCTCGAGCGCGATCTCGTCCTGTGAGCCGAGATTCTCGATGTGCGCCGTCCCGACGTTGGTGAGCAGGCCGACGTTCGGCCGCGCCAGCGCCACCAG
>JADLGR010000335.1 GCA_020849175.1 Deltaproteobacteria bacterium | reverse complement strand
GTCCGCGCCAGAGCGCCGTGATCCGGGTAGCCGCCTCGTGACGTCCCCATCGCTTCCGGAGGTGACATGACCTTGCCCGGCTCGATCGTCCATCCCTACATGCCCAATTCGGAGCCTCGTACGAAGCAGGCGATGCTCGACGCGCTCGGGATCGCCGACGTCGACGAGCTGTACGAGCAGATCCCCGAGGATCATCGCCTGAAGGATCAGCTCGGGTTGCCAGAGGCCCTGACCTCCGAGGTCGACCTGCGCCGGCATCTTCTGCAAGCGCTCGCGAAGAACGAGACCTGCGAGGAGAACCTCAGCTTTCTCGGCGCCGGTTGCTGGCAGCACCACGTCCCGGCCATCTGCGACGAGATCGCCGCGCGGAGCGAGTTCGTCACGAACATCTGGGGCACGCCGTCGTCCGACCACGGACGCAACCAGGCGCTGTTCGAGTTCTGCAGCCAGATCGGCGAGCTGACGAACATGGACTGCGTGGGTCTTCCCGTCTACAGCTGGGGCTGTGCGGCGGGGCATGCGATCCGCATGGCAGCCCGGCTGACGGGCCGCCGTGAGGTGGTGCTTCCGCGCTCGCTCGATCCGGAGCGCCTGTCGGTGATCCGCACCTACTGCGAGCCGCGCGAGACCCGGAACCACATCGACGTGACCATGGTCGACTACGACTCCGAGTCCGGGCAGCTCGATCTCGACGCCCTCGCGTCGACGCTGTCTCGGGACGTCGCGGCGGTCTATCTCGAGAATCCCTCCTACCTCGGCGTGATCGAGACGCAGGGCGCCGAGGTCGCTCGCCTCGCTCACGAGTGCGGCGTCGAGGTGATCGTCGGGGTCGATCCGATCTCGCTCGGCCTGCTGGCCGCTCCTGCCGACTACGGCGCGGACTTCACGGTCGGGACGATCCAGCCTCTGGGCCTGCACATGAGCTGCGGGGGCAGCATGGGTGGGTTCATCGCTACACGCGACGACGAGCGATACGTGGGCGAGTACCCGACGCTCTTGCTCAGCCTCTGCGAGACCGTCGAGGCCGGGGAGCACGCGTTCGTGATGACGCTCCTGGAGCAGTCGTCCTACGACGCCCGCGAGGAAGGAAAGGACTGGACCGGTCACACGGTGCATCTCTGGGCGGTGGTGAGCGCCGCCTACATGGCGCTCATGGGGCCCGAGGGCTTCGCCGAGGTCGGGAAGCTGATCATCTCCCGCAGCCACTATGCGGCGACGAGGCTCGGCGAGCTCGACGGTGTACGCATCGTCTTTCCGGCCGGGTTCTTCAAGGAGTTCCTCGTCAACGTCGACGGCACCGGGAAGACCGTGGCCGAGATCAATCGAGGGTTACGGCGTCACGGGATCTTCGGGGGCAAGGACGTCTCGAAGGACTTCCCCGAGCTCGGACAGAGTGCGCTGTACTGCGTGACCGAAGTCCACACCCAGACCGACATCGACCGGCTGGTCGATGCGCTTCGCGAGGTGATCACGAGATGACCGAAACGCCCGGACTCCGGAGCTATCACGCCCCCGTGTGGGACGAGCCTGTCGTGCTGGAGATGGGCCGGCCCGGCCGCCGGGGCATCGTCTTCGCGGAGCCCGAGGAGGCGGTCGCCGGCCTCGTCGGAAGCCCCGAGGAGCTCGTTTCGCCGAGCATGCGCCGGCCGGCCAGGCCCGGCCTGCCCGAGCTGTCCGAGCACGAGGTGCTCAGGCACTATCTCCATCTTTCCCAGGAGACGCTCGGGATGATCGGCATCAGCCTGTTCGGGACCTGCACGATGAAGTACAACCCGCGGCTGAACGAGCTGATCACCGCCCGGCCCGAGGTCGCGGAGCTTCATCCGTACCAGGACGAGGACTCCCTCCAGGGGGTTCTCGAGCTCATCCACGGCTGCGATCTCATGCTGCGCGAGCTGTCCGGGATGGATCGGTTCTCGTTCCAGGCCGGGGGCGGCGCCCACGGCGCCTACACCCACGCCTGCGTCACTCGCGGCTACTACGCGGCGAGGGGAGAGCTGGAGCAGCGCGATCAGGTCATCGTCACCATCCAGAGTCACCCGTGCAACCCTGCGACCGCTGCGGCGGCGGGTTTCGAGGTGATCACGCTGATGCTCGAGGAGAACGGCTATCCGTCGGTGGAGGCGCTCAGGGCGGCGGTGTCCGACCGGACGGCGGCGCTCATGGTCAACAACCCCGACGACATGGGGATCTACAACCCCGAGCTGCAGCAGTGGGTCGACATCGTTCACGACGCCGGCGGGCTGTGCTTCTGGGACCATGCGAACTCGAACGGCGTCATGGGCAAGATCCGCGCCCGAGAGCTCGGCTTCGACGCGTGCATGTACATGCTCCACAAGAGCTTCGGCGCACCCAAGGGAGGGCTCGGGCCGGCCGTGGGCGCGTACGGCTGCACGGCCGAGCTCGCCCGGTTCCTGCCCAGCCCGATCGTCGACTTCGACGGCGAGGCGTACGGGCTCGTCGAGGGCCCCGACAGCATCGGGAAGGTCCGCGAGTTCTGGGGAAACGTGCCGCAGGTCGTCAAGGCGTACTCCTGGCTGCGCGCCATGGGCGCGGAGGGCATCCACGAGGCTCGCGATCTGTCCGTGCTCGCGAACAACTACATGGGGCAGCGGCTGCTCGGGATTCCGGGGGTCACGACGTCCAACCCGGAGAATCCCCAGTGGCGCATGGAGATGACCCGCTACAGCCTCGAGACCCTCGAGCAGGACACGGGCGTCACCGCGATCGACGTCCAGAACCGGATGACCGACTTCGGCATCGACGCGCCGTGGCTGAGTCACGAGCCCTGGCTCGTTCCTCAACCGATCACGCCCGAGCCCGGCGAGGGCTGGTCGAAGGAGGACCTCGACTACTGGGTCGCGGTGCTCGAGGAGGTCTCGAGAGAGGCCTACGCCGACCCCGAGCTCGTCAAGTCGGCTCCCCACAACCAGGCCGTCCACCGGCCCGATACTCGCCATGTGGAGGATCCTG
>JADLGR010000334.1 GCA_020849175.1 Deltaproteobacteria bacterium | reverse complement strand
TGCGCGGGCTTGGGCGCATCACCTCGCTCGAGGACGTCGGCCAGGTGGTCGTCGCCGTACGCGACAACGTGCCCGTGCTCGTGCGCGACGTCGCCGAGGTGCGCGACGGGTCCGCCATCCGGCGGGGAATCGCCCGCGTCGACGGCAGGGAAGCCGTCGTAATGACGGTCACCAAACAGTTCGGCTCCGATACTCTCACGGTCGTCGGGCGCGCGAAGAAGGCCCTCCAGGAGCTCGAGCCGTATCTGCCGGCGGGTGTCACTACCCGCGTGATCTTCGACCAGTCGGAACTGATTGGCGTCGCAACGAGGACCCTGGAGGAGGCGCTCCTCGTCGGCGGACTAGCAGTCGTTCTCGTCATCTTCTTCTTCCTCGGGAACGTGCGTTCGACGCTCGTCGCGACCGTGACGATCCCGGTGGCCGTCGTGATCAGCTTCGTCTTCCTGAGGATTGCGGGAGTGTCGCTGAACATCATGTCTCTCGGAGGTCTGGCCGTCGGGCTTGGCATCATGGTCGATGCGGCGATCGTCGATACGGAGAACATCTTCCGCCACCTCAAGGCGCGCCCCGATGAGCCGCTCGCCGCCACGCTTCGCGGTGCGAGCGAGGTCCGGCGACCGGCGGCCTACTCGACCGCGATCATCATCGCGGTCTTCCTTCCGTTGCTGTTCCTGTCCGGACTCGAGGGGAAGATCCTAGCGCCGTTCGCGATCACGGTCGTCGTCCTGATGGCCGTTGGACTCGCGCTATCGCTTACGCTCACACCGGCGCTCTGCTACACGCTCCTGCGCAAAGTGGCGCCAAAGCTCGACGAGGAGAGCTGGCTTGCTCGGCAATGCGAGAAGGTCTATGAGCCGGTCCTTCGCGCCTCGCTCCGGCGGCCGCTCGTCGCCGTCGCGAGCGCGCTCGGGATCTTCGTCCTCTCGCTCGTAAGCTTGCCGTTTCTCGGTACCGAACTGCTCCCGAAAATGGACGAGGGCGCGATTCTCGTCTCGATGAACACGCCTTCGGGCACGTCACTTGGAGAGACGGATCGGGTCGCGTCGCAAGTCACGCGAATCCTCGAGGGCGGGCCCGACATCGCCGCCGTCATACAGCCGGTCGGCCGTGCCGAGGGCTCCGAGGACCCGATGCCGGTCACGAACTCGGAGGTCTTCCTTCAACTCGTCGAGCGCGGGAAGCGCGAGCACACGATCCCGGAGATCGAATCCTGGGTCCGCGAGCGGCTCGAGGCGATCCCGGGCGTCTCGGCTGAGATCACGACTCCGCTGCAGATGCGAATCGACGAATCGATCTCGGGGACGTCGGCTGAGCTCGCCGTCAAGATCTTCGGCGGCGATCTCGAAACCCTCGCGGCGAAGGGCGCCGAGGTCAGGGAGATCGTCGAGAAGGTGCCCGGCGTCGTCGACGTCAAGCTCGAGCAGCTCGAGGGCATTCCGCAAGCCGTCATCGCCGTCGATCGGGCACGCGCGGCGCGGTACGGCCTGAACCCCGGCGATGTGGGCCACTCAGTCGAGGCGCTGCTCGGGGGGCTCGAAGTGACGACCGTACTCAAGGACCAGCTCAAGGAGTACCCGGTCGTCGTGCGTCTTCCTGAGCAGTCGCGCGACGATCCGGCGAAGCTCGCCGGACTGATGATCGATACGCCGACCGGCGCCAAGGTACCGCTCTCCGACATCGCCGACGTGCGCATTCAGCGTGGTCCCGCGACGATCAAACGCGAGGACCAGGTGCGTCGCATACAGGTGACGATGAACGTCGAGGGGCGCGACATCGGCTCGGTCGTTGGCGACATCGAGAAGGGGCTCGAGGGACTGAGACTGCCTCCCGGTTACTTCGTGAGCTACGGCGGCGGCTACGAGCGTCAGCAGGAACTCGCGGGCCAGCTTCTGGCAGTCTTCGTCGTGTCGGCCCTGCTCGTCTTCATCCTGCTTTACCTGGCGTTTCGGTCGATCTGGCAGGCGCTGCTCATCGTCGCGACGATTCCGCTCGCGCTCGCCGGGGGCTTCCTTGCCTTGTGGCTGACCGGTACGACGCTCAACGTGTCGTCGCTCATCGGCTTGCTTGCGCACTTCGGCCTCTCGGTTCAGAAGGGGCTCATCATGGTCGAGTACGTGAACCAGTTGCGGTCCGAGGGACTCCCGCTTCGTGATGCGCTCTCCCGCGGGGCGCGCACCCGAATGCGGCCGGTGCTGATGACGGCGGCGGCGGCGGGCCTCGGAGTCCTGCCGATTGCGATCGGGTGGGGGGCAGGGGCGGAGCTTCAGCAGCCGCTGGCGATTGCGCTCATTGGGGGCCTCGTGACGTCGACGATCCTGACGCTCGTGGCACTGCCCGCGCTGTACGAAATCGGTGAAGGGTGGCACCTTCGGCTTCAATCGACGTGGAACGGATGGTCGCGAGGGCCCGCGGGTGCCGAGCCGCCGGCGCCGGCTTCGGCTGGCGGCTTGCTTTGACGGCGATCGACCGGAGGAATGGATGAGCGAACAGGTCATTCTCATCGGCAGTTCGAAACGAGCCGCGCTCGTCGAGCGTGGGCGGCGGCTCGAGTATTTCACGATCGCCTACAACAGCCTCGAAGGGCTCCTCGCGATTTTTCTGGGTCTGCTCGCCGGCAGCATCGCGCTCGTTGGCTTCGGGTTCGACAGCGCAATCGAGGTCACGTCGGGCGCGGCACTGCTCTGGCGGCTCCGCGTCGATGCTGACACCGCGAAGCGCGAGCGAGCCGAATCGACCGCACTCGCCGTGGTTGGCTGGTGCTTTCTCGCGCTTGCGGCCTATGTCGCATACGACTCCATCGCGTCGCTCGTGCGGCGAGAAGCTCCCGAGGAGAGCATTCCGGGAATCGTGCTCGCGACCGCATCGCTTGCGATCATGCCGCTCCTGGCGCGGGCCAAGCGCCGCGTGGCGGCTGAGATCAGGAGCGGGGCACTCTCGGCCGACGCCAGGCAGACGGAGCTGTGCACGTTCCTTTCCGCCATCCTGCTCGGCGGGTTGGCGCTCAACGCGCTCGCCGGCTGGTGGTGGGCAGACCCGGTCGCCGCGCTCGTCATGGTGCCGATCATTGCCAGGGAAGGCGTCGACGCGCTCCGTGGACGAAGTTGCTGCGATGACACCGGGTGTCACACCTGAAAACGCCGGAGGCGCCGATCGCCTGCACTTGACCGTCGTCCCAGCTACGGACGTCGCGGCGTCTCGCGCATTCGTCCGGCGACGATCATTCCCGATGCGAACGTGAGCGCGGCGACGAGCCACATCGCCGCCGAGAGTCCCATCGCGTCAGCCGTCGCGCCCGCGACCACCGCGCCGATCGCGTAACCGAGGTCGCGCCAAAGTCGGTAGACGCCAACCGACGACGCCCGCCACGACGGGTGCGCGACGTCGCCGATTGCCGCGAGCAGCGTTGGATACACCATCGCCGTGCCGAGGCCGAGCAGCGCCGCAGCGGCAGCGAACGCAGTGAATCCAGGCGCGACGGCGATTGCCGCGATCGCTCCCGCCTGCACCCACATACCGGACGCAATGAGCCATTTGCGCCCCACGCGGTCGGACCAGGCGCCGGTCGGGATCTGCGCGAGTCCCCACGTCGCCGGATAAATCGCCGCGAGCGTTCCGATCTGTTCGAGGTTCATTCCCGCTGCAGCGAAGACGAGCGGAAAGAGCCCCCACGCCATGCCGTCGTTGAGGTTGTTGACGAGCCCCGCCT
>JADLGR010000333.1 GCA_020849175.1 Deltaproteobacteria bacterium | reverse complement strand
CGCCGGCCCCGATCACGAGGCCACGCGCGAACCGCGTTCCCTCCCGACGAGCGCGGACATCCGGGTCGAGGAACGAGAGCCGCGGAGGGTCGAGGTTCGCGGCCAGATATTCGGAGGGGCTTCCGACCGGCTCCCAGACGCACTCGCCGGGTCCGTAGATCTCGGCGCGGACGTCCTCCGCCCCGGCCTCCAGCAGCGGCACGACCCAGCCGTCCAGGTGCCCGAACGCATCGCGATCGGGCATCGTTTCGAATGTGCGCGCCGCCATCATCGTCGCGTGTACGTAGAGCCCGGCACGCTGCTCTCCCCCGAGGTCGAACCGCCGCGCGATGCGCCGGATGCGGCCGGCGGCATCGATTCCGATCGTACCGAAGCTCGCCCCTCGCGGATCGTCGCGCAGGACGAGCGTCCACGCATTGTCCTGCCGCCGATGCTGACCGATCAGCGCACCGAGGTCCAGATCGAGGAGCATGTCGCCAGCGAGGATCAGGCACGGATCACTCTCGCGCAGGAACGCAGCGGCCCGGCGAATGCCGCCGCCCGTCCCGAGGAGGCACTCCTCACGCGAGAAGTGGACGCGAAGGCCCGGTGGCGCGTAGCGCTCGGCAGACTCGATGAGGGCGGCCGGGTGATGGTGGACGTTGATCATCACCTCCGAGACGCCGGCCCGGGCGAGAAGGGCGAGCGGATACGCGATGAGCGGAAGACCGCGTACGGGGACCGCCGGCTTGGGTCGAAGATCCGAGAGCGGCCGGAGCCGCGTGCCGAGGCCTGCGCCGAGGATCATCGCCCTCATGGGCGGGCTGACGCCGCCGGCGGGCCGGCCGTCGCGCTGGTAGGGAGGGCCTCGATCAGCTCGGCGAGGCGCGCCAGGCGTGGGTCGAGACCTGCACTGCGGCGAGCCGCCGCGCGCAGGTAGCGTGCACAGGTCGGTGCGAACCGGACCTGGCTCGGATCGTCGCGCTGTGCGGCGTGGTAGAAGCCGAGCGCATGGTCCTTGCCCTTGCGCGTCAGCGTGAGAAGGTCGAAGCGACGCGCGAAGATCTCCGCGCCCGGAGCATCGGGAAGGGCGCTGCAAATGCGTGCGAGCTGGTGAGAGACCTCTTCGTCTCCGAGCTCGACGTACGAGTCGCGGAGCAGGCACACGAGATCGTACTCGGGCGGCGCGAGGAAGGCCCCCTGCACATCGATGAGAACGACGCGCGCGCCCGGCGGCGCTCCCGGTCGGATCAGCACGTTGGCTCCCTGCAAGTCGCGATGCGCGAAGCGCTGCGGGGCACCGGCAGCTTCTCGTGCGACGAAGTCGAAGGCCTCCTGCACCACGGCCGCCTCGGCGCTCGTCGGCGCCCGGCCGAGCGCCGACGGCAGCGACCAGCGCGTGAAGAACTCGGCCTTGTAGCGGAACAGGGTCGCGTCGAGATGGCGGCTGAACGCGGGGATGCGCTCCGCAGGAGCGCGAAGTCGCTGGAGGCTCGGCACGAGGTCGCACGCTTCGTGGTAGAGCGCCCGGCGCTCGGCGGGCCCGGCGCCGGTCGCCACCTGCCAGAGCGCGAGGGTGCCGATGTCTTCGAGGAGCACGACGTCCGCGTCGCCGCCGTAGGACGCCGGGACGGGAATGCTCGACGCCGCGAGGAAGCTTCGCAGCGGCTCGAGCGCTGGCTCCGGCGGCACGCCGCGCGGCCTTCGCGCAGGATCCTCGGGAAGCTCGACCCTCGCAACGAGCACTGCAGGAGCGCCACTGGCAAGCCGCACCCGAAAGAATCGCCGTCGCCCGAGCCCGGCCGGAATCTCCTCGATCGCGGCCACTTCGCGCGCGAGCGCACGACGAACCGCGTCGCGGACGCGCCGTGCGAGCGCCTCACCGCTCAAGCGAAGAACGCGTGACACGCCGCGGTGGCGGCGGCGAAGCCGGCGACGTCTCCGGCGAGACAGGCGGCGAGCGCGTGTCGACCCTCGCGCACGCGCGCCGCGCCGAAGTAGACGGCGAGGACGTAGAACGTCGTTTCAGTCGATCCCTGATACGTGCTCACGAGAACGCCGATGAATGAATCCGGGCCGTGCGTCTTCAGGATCTCGCTCATCACCCCGAAGGCGCCGGAGCCCGAAAGCGGCCGCAGCAGCGCCATGGGCAGCGCCTCGGCCGGGACGCCGAGGCGGCTCGTCACCGGGTCGAGCACGGAGATCACGAGGTCGAGTGCGCCCGAGGCTCGGAACATCGCGACCGCAACGAGGATGACGACGAGGAAGGGAACGATCCGGACCGCGACCTCGAGGCCTTCGCGTGCGCCCTCGACCGCCGACTCGTAGACGCGTACGCCGCCGCGAAGGCCCATTGCGAGAAAGCCCGCGATCAGGGCGGGAAGCAGCCACGACGAGAGCACCTCGCGTGCGACATCGCCTGCCGTGGCGCTCGTGAGCGCCCTCGCGACATGGAGGACCAGGGCGGCGCCCAGCGCCAACGTGAAGCCGACCAGGACGAGCTGTACGGCGCGGCCGGGGGGCGGCGGCATCTGTGTCGGGCCGGGAATCTCGGGGTCCGCGCCGAGTGAAGATGCGGCCGCAGGGGGTGCGAGCGCTGCGAAGCGATCGAAGCGAAAGCGCCGCCGGCGTCGTAGCAGGAAGTGGAACGCGACGGCGGTCGCGGTCGACGTCGTCGTTGCGATCAGTGTCGGGACGAGGATCGACGCGGGGGAGGTCGAGCCCGCCGCGGCACGGATCGCGATCGTGCCAAGAGGAAGGATGGCGACGCTCGTCGCATTGATCGCCAGGAACAGCACCATCGCGTCGCTCGCGACGCCCGGTCGTGGATTCAGCCGATCGAGCTCGGCCATCGCCTTGAGCCCGAACGGCGTGGCGGCGTTGCCGAGGCCGAGCACGTTCGACGAGAGGTTCATGATCATGGCGCCCATCGCCGGGTGCTCGCCCGGCACGTCCGGAAAGAGGCGCCGCATGAGGGGGGCGAGCACGCGCGCCACGGCGAGGAGCAGGCCACCATCGCGTGCCACGCGCATCAGCCCGAGGAAGAAGGCCATGATGCCGACGAGCCCGATCACGAGCCGCACTGCATCGCCGGCGGACTCGAGCGCCTTCTGCTGGAGCGCATCCATGCGGCCGGTGAAGGCCGCGCAAAGCACCGAGCCCAGGACGAGCGCGAGCCAGATGCCGTTCAGCACGCGCCCCCCCGGCGGCTGCCACGAAGGGCAGGCTTCCAGATTCCCGCGCGCACGTCAAACGAGGCGGCACCAGCGCTGGCTCGACGCTCGCGCCGGGAGACGCCGTGGGGCCGGGGCGGATCACGGCACGCCGCGCTGGCGTGCCGGCGACGCGCGTACCGCCTACTTGCCGCGCCGCGCCTTGCCCCGGCCGAGCAGCAGCCAGTCGAGAGACACGTTCTCCTCGAGGGCGAGCGTGATCAGGAAGTCCGTGTGCGGAGTGGTGCCGCTCTCGTACCGGTTGACGTTCTGCTGGAACACTCCGAGGTCGCGCGCGAACTGGCGCTGGGAGCGCTCGCCTCGCACCTCCGCAAGGCGCTCGGGCAGCTTCTTCTTCGCGCGCTCCACTGCAGATGAAGCCATGAGGGGGTTCTCCTCTGCCACCGAAGCCCGGCCCGTGACCGCTCTTACGACTACGCTCACTGCGTTCGCGGCTCGTCCCGGGCCGCATCTGGCGGTCGGGAGTGAGCCGGGCGTCGAGGCAGGATCCAATCTAGCACGTCACCGGAATGCGTCAGCCTCGATGTCGCACGCCGCGCGCACTGTCTCTGGGCCCGTGCGCCGCGCCGGAGCCACGGCTACACAGGCCCTATGTCCGTGCCGCTCACGTCGTCCGCGCGCCCGCTGGAGCGCAGGGGCGCGTCCTGCGCGTGACGGGCGGCGCGCTCGGCGGACGAACGCTCGTGGCACCGCCCGGACGGTCGGTACGGCCGACGACGGACCGAGTCCGTGAGGCCGTCTTCGCACGACTGGGAGACGTCTCGGGGACGCGCGCCCTCGATCTGTACGCGGGAACGGGCGCGCTCGGGATCGAAGCGCTGTCCCGGGGCGCCGTGGCGTGCGTCTTCATCGAGCGAGCACGCCCGGCGCTCTCCGCGCTGCGGCGCAACCTCGAGACCCTCGGCCTCGGCGACCGAGCCCGCGTCGTGTCCCGTGAGGTCGGAGCGACCGTCTCCGACCTCGGCCGGGCCGGGGAGCGGTTCGACCTGGTGTTCGTCGACCCTCCGTACGACACGGGCGAGGACGAACGCTCGCTGCGGGCCGCGCTCGCGGCAGGGATCCTCGTGGAGGGCGCCGTGGTGGTCGTGGAACGGTCGCGAAGGCATGCTCTGCCGGCGATCGCCGGCCTCGTCCTGCGGGACGAGCGGCGGTACGGTGACACCGTCGTCGGCCGATACGCGCACGAGGGCGGTCAGGCGGCGCGGGGGGGGTGAGATCGAGCGATGAGCAGCGCAGCGCAACGCCGCAGGAACCTCGCCGTGTTCCCGGCGAGCTTCGACCCCGTGACCTACGGCCACCTCGACCTCGTGCACCGGGCGCGGGCCGTCTTCGACGAGCTGATCGTCGCCGTGGCAACGAACCCCGACAAGCGCGGCCTGTTCTCCGAAGAAGAGCGCCTCGAGATGCTACGGGCCGTCATCGGACACGAGCCGGGCGTCACCATCGTCTCGTTCGAGGGTCTGCTCGTCGACTACGCGCGGGAGGTCGGTGCGACGGTGGTGATTCGTGGCCTGCGCGCCGTGGTCGACTTCGAGTACGAGTTCGAGATGGCCCTCATGAACAAGCATCTCTTCCCGGATCTCGAGACGCTGTTCATGATGACGAGCCAGCAGTACTTCTACGTGAGCGCGTCGCGCGTCAAGGAGCTGGTTCGCTTCGGCGGCAGCGTCGACGACTTCGTGCCTCCGCTCGTCGCCAAGAGGCTCGCCGAGAAGCTCCGCCCCCGCTGAAGCGGCGAGCTCTCACAGCCGATCCCCTGTCGTGGAGGGTGGATGAGCCAGAGGGGGCATCGCGTCGAGAGCGCGCGACCGATTCGGTTCGGAACCAGCGGCTGGCGCGGCATCCTCGGAGAGGAGATCACCTTCGACCGGGTTCGCGCGGTCGTGGCCGCCGCGGGCGAACGCATCGCTGCGGCCCGACCCGGGGCACGCGTGCTCGTCGCTCACGACCGGCGCTTTCTCGGCGAGCGGCTCGCGCGGACCGCGGCCCGTGTGCTCGCGGGCCGGGGGCTACGGCCGGTTCTGGCGCGAGGGGCGATTCCCACGCCGGTGCTCGCGGCAGCCGTTCGCCGCTCGCGTGTCGCGGGGGGCCTGATCTTCACGGCGAGTCACAATCCACCCGAGTATCAAGGCCTCAAGCTCTTTGCGCCGAGCGGCGCCGGCTGGGTCGACACCGAGGTGGGCGCCGTCGAGCGTGCAGCCGCCCGCTGGCTCCGCGAAGGCCCACCGCCGGAGCACGAAGGGCACGCGACGGCCGACCTCGTCGCGGCGTATCTCACCGGGCTGCTCGCGCTGCTCGATCGCGACGCGCTGCGAAAAGGCCGACTGCACGCCGTCTACGATGCCCTGCACGGCGCAGGCGCCGGGATCCTCGACGAGGTCCTTCGTCGCGCCGGTGCGCGCGTGGACGTGCTCCGCACCGGGCCCGATCCGAGCTTCGGCGGTGACGCGCCCGATCCTCGGCCCGAACGGCTCGGCCGGCTGCGGGGTGCGGTACGCGCGCTGCGCGGAAGAGCGATCGGACTCGCCAGCGACGGCGACGCCGATCGCTTCGCTGTCGTCGACGCCGAAGGCGTCTGCGTCTCAGAGACCGACGCCGTTGCGCTTCTCGTCGATCACCTCGCGCGAACCGGTCGCATCCGCCGCGGCGTCGCGATCTCCTACGCGACGGGCGGGCTCGTCGAACGCGTTGCGCGGGATCACGGTCTTCGCGTGACCGTACATCCGCTCGGCTTCAAGCACCTCTCGGCGGCGCTGCTCGCAGGCGAGGCCGACGTTGCCGGCGAGGAGAGTGGCGGCTTCGCATGGGCTCCTTTCGCCTACGACAAGGACGGCATCCTCGCGGGCGCTCTCGTGGCCGAGCTCGCGGCCGGCGGGTCTGTTCGCCGCAGGCTGCGCCTGCTGCAGCGCCGGCTCGGTGCGTCGGCGAGCGGCAGGATCGCGACACCGGTGAGTCCCGGCGTTCTCCGCGCGCTCGAACGTCTCGCGTCTGCTCCGCCGGAGCGCGTCGGGCGCGCGCACGTTCGCGAGGCGCTCTGCTGCGACGGCGTTCGCCTCGTGCTCGACGACGGGTTCGTGATGTTCCGCGCCTCCGGGACCGAGCCGCTCGTTCGCGTCTACGCCGACGCCTCCGACGCGGCAGCGCTCGAGCGGCGCCTGCGCGCGGGGCTGGCACTTCTGCGGCGCGCGGCTCGCGCTTGATGGACGCGGCCTGTGGCTGCCGGTACGCTCGTTGCAGGCCTTCGCCTCGGAGCCGTCCATGGAACGAAGACGTGTGCTCGTCGCCGTGAGCGGCGGCATTGCGGCCTACAAGGTTCCGGAGCTGATTCGCTGTCTGGTTCGCGCCGGGCACACGGTTCGCTGCGTCGTCACGGACGCGGCCAGCCACTTCGTCTCGCCGCTCGTGCTCCAAGCGCTCTGCGGGAGCCCCGTCCGTTCGCAGCTCTTCGACGCGAGCGAGGAGAGCGAGATCGATCACGTCGCTCTCGCCGACTGGGCGGACATCGTCGTCCTCGCGCCGGCTACTGCGAACACGCTCGCGCGGCTGGCGAACGGCCTCGCGGACGACCTCGTTTCGACGACGCTCCTCGCGACGCGTGCCCCGCTCCTCGCCGCACCGGCGATGAACGTCAACATGTGGCGACATCCCGCAACACGCGAGAACGTCGGCCGGCTCCGGGACCGGGGCGTTCGCTTCATCGGCCCGGAGTCGGGGGCGCTCGCCTGCGGCTGGGAAGGCGAGGGACGCATGTCCGAGCCCGAGACGATCGCCGCCGAGATCGAGCTGTGCCTCGGACCGCGCTCGCTCACGAGCACGCGGGTCGTCGTCACGGCCGGCGGAACGCGGGAGCCGATCGATTCCGTGCGCGCCCTCACCAACCGCTCGTCGGGGAAGATGGGCTTCGCCATCGCCGCCGAAGCCGCTCGCCGCGGTGCAGAGACGGTGCTCGTTGCAGGACCGTCCGCTCTCTCCACACCACAGAGTGTACGGCGCGTCGACGTCGAGACCGCGCTCGAGATGCGGGAGGCGGTGCTCGCCGAGATGCCGACGGCATCGGTGCTCGTGATGGCGGCGGCGGTCGCCGATTTCCGGCCGTCGAAGCCGGCTACCACGAAGATCCGGAAGGAGGACCTCGGCGACTCCGCGCCCGTCATCGAGCTCGTGCGCAACCCCGACATCCTCGCCGAAATCTGCGCGCAGCCACGGGACGGCCGAATCGTGGTGGGCTTCGCCGCCGAGGATCGTGACGTCCTCGAGACCGCGCGGCGCAAGCTGGCGCGAAAGGGCTGTGACCTGCTCGTGGCCAACGACGTGTCGCGGACGGACGGCGGCTTCGACAGCGATCGGAACGCCGTGATCTTCGTGCGGCCGGGAGGCGAGGCGGAGGAGCTGCCCTTGCTTGCGAAGGCCGAGGTCGCAGCGCGGCTCTGGGATCTCATCGAGAAGCTGCGCGGGTCGAGCGCTTGAGCGCAGGCGCGCGCCGACGCCTGCCCCAGTACGCAGCCGGACTCCTTGCCGTCGCCGTCCTCCTCTCACCGGCTCGTGTCGGCGGCGAGGAGGCGACAGCGCCGGGGCGCGTCTTCGTGAACGTCGCGACGATCTCGGGCTCGATCAACCCGGCATCGTCCGACTACCTGCAGAAGGTGATCGCGCGCAGCGCCGACGAGGGAGCTGCAGCGGTCCTCGTCGAGCTCGACACGCCCGGTGGGCTTCTGGCGTCGACCAAGGACGTGATACAGGCGATCCTCAACGCGCGCGTGCCCGTGATCGTCTACGTCGCGCCGCAGGGTGCGTGGGCGGGATCGGCGGGGACCTTCATCACGCTCGCGGGCCACGTGGCCGCGATGGCGCCGGGCACGTCGATCGGTGCTGCGCACCCGGTCGGGATCGGCGCCCCGCCCGGGACGAGCCCGCCCGACGAGAAGGGGCGAGACTACGCGGCGGAGAAGGCCGAGAACTTCACAGCCGCCTTCATTGAATCGATCGCACGTGAGCGAAAACGCAACGTCGACTGGGCCGTGAAGGCGGTTCGCGAGTCGGTCGCGATTGCGCCGGACGAGGCACTCCGGCTCGGTGTCATCGATCTCGTGGCGACGGATCGGACGGATCTCCTCACGCGCCTCGACGGTCGCGAGCTCCACGTCGCGGGGAGCCCGCGAAGACTCGCGCTCGCTGGAGCAGAGCTGCGCAGCATCGACATGACGCTCGCCACGCGCTTCTTCGACGTGCTCGCGAACCCCGACATCGCCGTCCTGCTGATCCTCGCCGGGATCCTCGGCCTCTACGTCGAGCTCACGACGCCGGGGGTGATCCTGCCGGGTGTGACGGGGGCCGCGTGCCTCGTGCTGGGCTTCATCTCGCTACAGATCCTCCCGTTCTCGTGGCTCGGTCTCATGCTGCTCTTCGGTGGGATCGCGCTGCTCGTTGCCGAGCTCTTCGTCACGTCGTTCGGCCTCCTGTTCGCGCTCGGTGTGGCGTGCTTCCTTCTGGGGGGCAGCATGCTCTTCGATCGCCCACTCGAGAGCGACCTCGACGTCTCGTTCTGGACGGTCCTCGTACCGGCCGTCGTGGCCGTGTCGATCTTCGGTGCCGTGGTGATCTTCGCAGTGGGGCGTACCCTCCGGCGCGCGCCCGTGGCGGGCGTCGACGAGCTGGTCGGCCGGATCGGGCGGGCCGTGACGGCGCTGGAGCCGGAGGGGACGGTTTTCGTGCGGGGTGAGCACTGGACGGCGCTGGCGACGCCGCCGGTCCCCGAAGGCTCGAAGGTCGAGATCGTTGCCGTGGAGGGCATGCGGCTGCGGGTGCGACCGGCCCCGCCGGACGCCTAGCTCGGGAGGAGGAACCTTGTCGGCACTACTCATCCTCGTGGCGATCCTGCTGGCGCTGTTCGCAGCAGGGGTCCGCATCCTCAACGAGTACGAACGCGGCGTGCTCTTTCGGCTGGGCCGCTTCGCCGGGGTCAAGGCCGCCGGGTTTCGCTGGATCATTCCCGGCGTCGACCGCATGGTGAAGGTGAGCCTGCGTGAGATCGTGATGGACGTCCCGTCGCAGGAGGTGATCACGCGGGACAACGTGTCGGTCAAGGTGAACGCGGTGCTCTACTTCCGCGTGCTCCATCCCGAGAAGGCCGTGATCTCGGTCGAGAACTACCTCTATGGCACTTCGCAGCTCGCCCAGACTACACTGCGCAGCGTCTGCGGCCAGGCGGAGATGGACGAGCTGCTCGCCGAGCGAGAGACGCTCAACCGCAGGCTGCAGGAGATCATCGACGGACAGACGGAGCCCTGGGGCGTCAAGGTCCGCGCAGTCGAGCTCAAGCAGATCGACCTTCCCGAGGAGATGCGGCGCGCGATGGCGAAGCAGGCCGAAGCGGAGCGTGAGAAGCGGGCGAAGCTGATCCATGCGGACGGCGAGCTGCAGGCGGCACAGAGGCTGGCGGACGCGTCGGCAATCCTGTCTCGCGAGTCGTCGGCGCTCCAGCTTCGTTACCTGCAGACGCTCACGGAGATCGCGACCGAGAAGAACTCGACGATCGTCTTCCCGCTGCCGCTGGACGTCATCCGGCCGTTCCTCGGCGAGTGGGCCAAGGGGCACCCGGCGCCCGGGTCGGAGAAGTAGATGGCGAGCGACGAGCGTCCGCAGACGGTGGAGGCCGCGGTTCGCACGCGGGTCCGCACCACGTTGCTCACCGTCTTCGCCTGGGTGGTCGCCCTCGGGCTGCTCGGAGCCTGGGCCAGTACGGGCGTCTACACGCTGCGGCCGGGGCAGGAGGCCGTCATCCTGCGATTCGGTGAGTACGCACGAACGGTCGCCGACCCGGGGCCGCAGATTCACCTGCCGCCACCGATCGAGTCGCACGCCATCGTCAACACCTCGGCCATCGAGCGGCAGGAGTTCGGAACGCGCTCCGGATCGGCAGACGCAGCGGACGCGCACGCCGAAGCGCATCTCGAATCGGCGATGCAGACGAGCGACAACAACCTCGTGGTCCTCGGCTTCGTCGTGCAGTACCGGATCCAGAACGCGTTCGACGCCCTGTATCGCGTCTCGAGCGCCGAGGCGATCCTGCGCGACGCGGCGCAGGCGGCGGCACGCGAGGTGGTGGGTCGGACGACGATCGACGGCGTCCTCTCCGAACAACGCGGGCGCGTCGAGGCCGAGACCGAGGAGACGCTGCAGGCGCTGATGGAGCGCTACCGAACCGGCCTCGTGATCCTCGCGGTGCAGCTCCAGGAGGTCCAGCCACCACAGGAGGTGCGCGCGGCCTTCGACGACGTGATCGCAGCGAGTCAGGACAAGAATCGCACCGTGAACGAGGCGCAGGGATTCGCGAACGAGGTGGTGCCGAAGGCGCGCGGCGAAGCCAGCGAGCACCGCGCGCAGGCGGAGGGCTACAAGGCCGCACGCATCGCCGGCGCGACAGGAGGCGCCACGCGCTTTCTCGCGCTCGCGGGCGAGTACGCGAAGGCACCGGAGGTGACGCGAACGCGTCTGTACCTCGAGACGATGGAGGACGTGCTGCCGACGGTGGACAAGTACGTGATCGAGCCGGGAGCGGCGGGTGTGGTCCCCTACCTGCCGCTCGGGCGCGACGCGCGCACGGGCACCGCGCGGCACGCGACGGAGCCGGCAGTGGCGGCGGAGCCGCGACCGTGAGGCGTCTGCCGCTCGCGATCGTGGTTGCCGCTGCGGTGTTCGCTGCGCTCGTGTGGGCGGGAGGGCGTGGTTACGGCCCGCTGGTCGTCACACAGGTCGACGAGCAGAAGCTGATCCTCGTCTTCGGTCGCCCTGTCTCGGTCCTCACCGAACCCGGGCTCTCGCTGCGCGTTCCGCTCGCGAGCGACGTTCGGACCTTCGACAACCGGCTCCTGTACTTCAACGCCGAGCCGCTTCCGATCCAGACGCGAGACGAAGAGCGAATCGTCGTCGACAACTACGTCGTGTGGCGGATCGTCGATCCGCTCCGGTACTTCGAGTCCTTCCCGACGGGCCGAACGGCTGCCGAGTCGCAGATCGACCGGGTGGTGCGTGCGCGTGTTCGGCAGGTGATCGGCCAGAGGACGCTCGCCGAGGTGCTGACGACGGCTCGCGTCGACATCATGAAGGAGATCACCGAGGTCACGAACGCAGGCCTCGGCGGCACCGGAATCGTCGTGGAAGACGTGCGGATCAACCGAACCGAGCTCCCGAAGGGCACCGAGGAGAACGTCTTCGCGCGCATGCGCGCCGAACGCCAGCGTCTGTCGCGGCAGCTCCGTGCCGAGGGCGAGGAGCAGGGTCGCCGCATCCGGGCGGAGGCCGAGCGCGAAGCCATCGTCATCGTCGCCGAGGCGAGACGCGACGCCGATGTGCTGCGAGGTGAAGGAGACGCCGAGGCAGCGCGGATCTACGCCGAGGCGTACGCGGGCCACGCGCAGTTCTACGACTTCGTCCGGACGCTCGAGGCCTACCGCAAGGCGTTGCCCCAGGGCACGACGCTCGTGCTCCCTCCCGGAGGAGACTTCTTCCGGCTCTTCGAGACACGCGCGCCGCGCCAGCCGTGAGCGCGGTGAGCGTTCAGCGAGGAACGCGAACGAGGCGCCAGACGCCGAAGCCCAGAAAGGCGACGAAGACGATCCAGATCGACGCAGCCGGCGGCGTCACCCCCTGCGAGGCGAACGTGGACGCGAGGCCGCGCGCGAAGAGGTAGAGTGCGGCCAGCGCGACTCCCTGCAAGGCGGGAACGGCGAGACTCTTGCTGTCCTCGACGCGCAGGCCGAGCGGGATGGCGAGCAGGACGAAGAGGAGCACGGTGAGAGGTTCGGTCACGCGCTCCTGCTCGAGTGTGCGAAAGCGATCGACGTTCGCGCCCTGGCGTTTTCGCGACTTGATGAACTGCCGCAGCTCGTGCAGCGTCAGCGCCGAAGCGCTCGCGTCGGCGACGGCGAGGTCGGAATGGCCGGCGAGGGCGTAGGGCATCTCCGCGAGCCGCTCGAGGCGCGGCGGCGCCGAAGGCTGAACGAGGTCGAAGCTGCGCACGATGGCGTCGTGGAGCAGCCACTGGCGGCCACTTCGCACGGCGGCGGACTGCGCCTCGATGCTGCGGAGCAGGCGGCCTTCCGGGCTGCACTCGTAGATGACGACGCCGTGGAGAAGGCCGCGATCGGGGTCGGAGTCCTGGATGTTGAAGAGCGCTGTGCCGCTGTGATACCAGAACGAGCCCCTGCCGAGGGCGACGCGCTCCTCCTGATCGCCACGAACGTGGCGGCTGAGGGCGCGCGCCGCTTCGACGGAGAGCGTCTGGTCCACGAGCAGCGCGAGTCCGGACAGGACGAGCGCCGCGGTGAGGACGGGCAGGGCGGCGCGAAGCGGCGAGATCCCCGCCGCCTTCATCGCCGTCACTTCGAGCCAGCGTGCAGAGAGGCCGAAGCAGGCGAGCGACGCAGCGAGTGCGGAGATCGGGAGCACGGTACGCAGGGACTCCGCCGGGATCTGGAGCAGGAGCTTCACCAGGGTCCAGACGAAGCCACGGCTGGGATCGAGCACGTCGTCGAAATCGAGGAGCAGTGTCGTGATCAAGAGCGTCGTGAGCACGATGCCGAGGATCGCGGCGAGAAGGCCGAGAAACCGCGCGAGCAGATAGCGCGCCAGGATTCGCACGGCGCGGAGCCTAGCATTGAGAGTCTTTGCGGGTAGCGCTTCGATCGATCAGCGCCTCGTGCGTCCGGTGGTGACCGTCGGAAGCTTCGACGGCATCCATCTCGGGCATCTGTCGATCCTCGAGACGGTCGTGGAACGAGCGCGTGCGCACGATGGGACGGCGACCGTCGTCACCTTCGAGCCGCATCCGCGCAAGGTATTGCACCCGGAGCGTCCGCCGCGGCTGCTCTCGACGACCGAGCAGCGCCTCGAGCTGATCGAAGCGGCGGGGATCGACGCGACGATCCTGGAGCCGTTCACTCCGGAGTTCTCGCGCACGCCGCCGGAGCGCTTCGTTCGCGAGTACCTCCATCATGGCCTCGCCCCGGTCGAGGTCTACGTCGGCTACGACTTCCGCTTTGGTCACGACCGCGAAGGGTCGATGCGACTCCTGACCGAGCTCGGCCCGAGACTCGGTTTCGCGGTGACGATCGTTCCCGAGGTCACCATCGGGGGAGAGGACGTGAATTCGACCCGGATCCGGGCGCTCGTGGCGCAGGGCGAAGCGTCGACGGCAGCGCGCCTGCTGGGGCGTCCGTATGCCCTGCGCGGCCGCGTCGCTCCGGGAGACCGTCGGGGTCGTGGGCTCGGCTTCCCGACGCTCAACCTCGCCCCAGAGAACGAGCTGCTACCGGGGACGGGCGTCTACGCCGGTCGCGTCCGCTTCCTCGACGACGGAGCTCCGGCCGCGGGCTCGGTCTTCGCGGCCGTGACGAACGTCGGGCGCCGCCCGACGTTCGATGCGGGCGAGCGCGTCGTGTGCGAGAGTCACCTGCTCGATTTTGCGGCCGATGCGACCGGTCGGCGCATCGAGGTGGTGTTCGTCGATCGGCTTCGGGCGGAGCGGCGCTTCCCGTCGGGCGATGCGCTGCGTGAGCAGATCGCACGCGATGTCGACGAGGCGCGGCGACTGCTGGCGGACGCGTGACGGCGCCGGCGCGAGACGAGGCGGCATCGACGCCGCAGCACGCGCGCGCGCGCCGCTCACGGCGTGCGCTGATGTGGGCCGTCGGTCTCTTCGTCACTGGACTGTGTCTGTGGCTCGCGCTGCGCGACGTGCCGCTGGGCGAGGTCGGTGAGGTTCTCGCGCGGACGAACTGGCCGGTCCTCGTCGCGCTCGCGGTCCCGGCACAGATCGGGGCGATCGTTCTGCGGGCGCGACGCTGGCGGCATCTGACCGATGTGATCCAGGAGATCCCGGTCTTCCCGCTCGTTCGCGCGACGAGCATTGGCTTCATGGCGAACAATCTGCTTCCGGGACGGGCGGGCGAGGTCGTTCGCGCGTGGGTGCTCTCGCGCGAGACCGGGGCCAGCGGCGCCGGAATCCTCGGGACGGTCGTGCTCGAGCGCATCATCGACTCGATCACGTTCCTCGCGCTGGCGTCGGTCGTGCTCTGGGTGGGCGGGACGCGCGCCCTCGGCGGTGGCATGATGGCGGGTGCAGCGGCGTCGCTGCTCATCGCACTCATCCTGCCGGTGGCGATTCTCGTGTGGCTGCGCGTGGCACCCGAACGCGCGCTCGGCTTCCTGCACCGAGCGCTGACGCTCGTGCTCCCCGATCGGCTCTCGGAACGGGTCGAGGGTCTGCTCCAGCGCTTCGCAGCGGGGCTCGGATCGCTGCGCGGCGGCAAACACCTGTTCTGGGTGATGTTCGACTCGGTGCTTCTGTGGGCGGTCGTCTCGGTGGTTCCCTTCTACGCTGGCGTCGTCGCGCTCGGCATCGATCTCGGCTCTCCGCTTCGCACCCTGGCGGCCGGCTACGTCACGCTGGCTGCGGTCGGCCTCGCCGTCGCGCTGCCTGCTGCACCGGGCTTCTTTGGAACGTTCCACCTGGCCTGCAAAGAGGCGCTCGGCGTGTTCGGGGTGCCGGATTCGACCGCGTTTGCCATGGCCGTCCTGGTTCACGGCACCTTCTGGGTGACCGTGACGGGGCTCGGCCTGGCGCTCCTCCCCTTCGGCCGCGCCGGTCTGCGCGCGGGCCTCGAGGCGGCCGCCTCCGATCAAGACGACGAGCAGGATCGCCGATAACCCGCGTGTCTCGAGGGGTCTCTCGCGTGCGGCGGGAGGGTTGCGCCCGGCCGGACGACCGGAGGGCACAGGGGAACTCGCGCGGTGAACGAGCGGATCGGAGAGCTTCTCGTCCGGGAGAACCTCCTCACGTCGGAGCAGCTCCGGAAGGCGCGTGACGAGGCGCGCACGCGGGGCGGACGGCTCGGCGCGCAGATCACCAAGCTCGGCTTCCTGCAGGAGGCCGATCTCAGCGATTTCGTCGCACGCCAGTACGGCGTACCGGCCGTCAACCTCGACGAGTTCGAGATCGATCCCTCCGTCCTCAAGCTCATCCCCGAAGACGTTGCGACCAAGCACACGGTGGTGCCCGTCAATCGCGCAGGGTCGACGCTCGTCCTCGCGACGGCGGATCCATCGAACATCTTCGCGATCGACGACATCAAGTTCCTGACGGGTTACAACGTCGAGGTCGTCGTCGCGTCCGAGGAGGCGATCAAGCGCGCGATCGAACGCGCATACGACCAGGGCCAGGATCTGTCCGAGGTGATGGAGGGCTTCGACGACTCCGACTTCGAGGTGATCCAGGACGCAGACGACCTCGACGTGGGCGAGCTGGCCCGCGAGTCGGAGGACGCCCCGGTCGTCAAGCTCGTGAACCTCATCCTCACCGACGCCGTGAAGCGCGGCGCGTCGGACATCCATCTGGAACCGTACGAGAAGTCGTTCCGCGTGCGCTACCGGATCGACGGACTGCTCTACGAGGTGATGAAGCCGCCGCTCAAGCTCAAGAACGCCATCACGTCGCGCCTCAAGATCATGGCCGAGCTCGACATCGCCGAGCGTCGTCTTCCGCAGGACGGACGGATCAAGCTCAAGATGGGCCGCGGCAAAGAAATGGACTACCGCGTCTCGGTCCTGCCCACGCTCTTCGGCGAGAAGGTGGTGCTGCGCCTCCTCGACAAATCGAACCTCCAGCTCGACATGACGAAGCTCGGCTTCGAGCCGCAGCAGCTCGCGACGTTCAAGCAGTGCATCCATCGCCCGTACGGCATGGTCCTCGTCACCGGACCGACGGGATCGGGAAAGACGACGAGCCTGTACTCCGCGCTCTCCGAGCTCAACAAGACGTCGGAGAACATCTCGACGGCCGAGGACCCGGTCGAGTTCAATCTCGCCGGGATCAACCAGGTCCAGATGCACGAGGAGATCGGCCTCAATTTCGCGGCGGCGTTGCGATCGTTCCTGCGGCAGGACCCCGACATCATCATGGTCGGCGAGATCCGCGATTTCGAGACGGCGGAGATCGCAGTCAAGGCCGCCCTCACGGGCCACATGGTGCTCTCGACCCTGCACACGAACGACGCTCCTTCGACCGTGAACCGGCTGCTCAACATGGGAATCGAGCCGTTCCTCGTCGCGTCGTCGGTGAACTGCATCCTCGCGCAGCGGCTCGCGCGCAAGGTCTGCGACGACTGCAAGGCGCCCGATCCCGAGGTGACGAAAGAAGCGCTCCTCGAGGCCGGGCTGGCAGAGGCCGAGGCCGGAGCCGTCGTTCCGGTGAAGGGTCGCGGCTGCCGGAGCTGCTCGGAGACCGGCTACAAGGGCCGGATCGCGATCTACGAGGTGATGGAGATGGCGGAAGAGCTGAAGGAATTCGTCCTGAACGGCGCCTCCGGCATCGAGCTCAAGCGCGAGGCGATTCGCCTCGGCATGACGACACTCCGGAGGAGCGCCCTCAACAAGCTCAACGAGGGCATCACGACGCTCGGCGAAGTGCTGCGCGTCTCGGCGGCGGACCGCTAGGGCCGCGAGGAGGCGATCGACGAATGGCGAACCTTCACCAGCTCCTCAAGGCGATGATCGAGAAGGGCGCGAGCGACCTTCACATCACGACGAACAGTCCGCCGCAGCTCCGGATCGACGGCAAGCTGCATCCGCTCAAGATGCCTCCGCTCGCGCCGCCGGAGACGAAGCAGCTCTGCTACTCGATCCTGACCGACGCGCAGAAGCACCGCTTCGAAGAGACGTGGGAGCTCGACCTCTCGTTCGGCGTGCGGGGCCTGTCGCGCTTTCGAGGCAACATCTTCATGCAGCGCGGCGCGGTCGCGGGCGCGTTCCGGGCGATCCCGTACAAGATCCTGAGCTTCGAAGAGCTCGGGCTGCCGAAGGTCGTGACCGAGCTGGCCCGCAAGCCGCGGGGCCTGATCCTCGTCACCGGCCCGACGGGATCCGGAAAGTCGACGACGCTCGCCAGCATCCTCGACCGCATCAATACGGAGCGCAACGAGCACATCGTCACGATCGAGGATCCGATCGAGTACCTGCACCCGCACAAGGGCTGCGTGGTGAACCAGCGCGAGGTCGGAGCCGACACGAAAGGCTTCAGCGCAGCACTCAAGTACATCCTGCGTCAGGACCCCGACGTGGTGTTGATCGGTGAGATGCGCGATCTGGAGACGATCGAGGCTGCGCTCGTCGTCGCCGAGACCGGTCATCTGGCCTTTGCGACGCTGCACACGAACTCGTGCGTGCAGACGATCAACCGGATCGTCGACGTGTTTCCGCCCTACCAGCAGGCGCAGGTACGCGCTCAGCTCTCGTTCGTTCTCGAGGGCGTGATGTGTCAGTCACTGCTGCCGCGAGCGAACGGGTCCGGCCGGGTCATGTCGATCGAGGTCATGGTGCCGAACCCGGCGATCCGAAACCTGATCCGCGAGGACAAGATCCACCAGATCTACTCGCAGATGCAGATCGGCCAGGACAAGTTCGGGATGCAGACGATGAACCAGTCGCTGGCGTCTCTGTGCCAGCGGCGCCTCATCACGATGGAAGACGCCATGGGGCGGAGCCACGACGTCGACGAGCTGCGAAATCTGATCGCCGGAGGAGGCGTCGTCGCGGGCGCTCGGCGCGCCGCGGGGTGATCCAGCGCACGCGGCCGGAGAGCCGGAGCGCCGAGAAGGCGTCCGGGGCCGGCGCGAGGGGGTGGCGAGATGCCCGTCTACACGTACGAAGGGCGAACACGAGCCGGCGCGTCGAAGAAAGGCGTGATCGAGGCGGCGAGCGAGGCCGCCGCGATGGCCGCTCTACGCGCGCAGCAGATCCTGCCGACCTCGGTTCGGACGAAGCCCAAAGACCTGCTGGCGGGGCTCAAGCTCCCGCAGTCGGGGCCGAAGACACGCGATCTCGTGATCTTCACCCGGCAGTTCGCGACGATGATCGACGCGGGCCTGCCGCTGGTCCAGTGCCTCGACATCCTCGCCGAGCAGCAGCCCAACCGGGTCTTCCAGACCGTCCTGCGTCAGGTGAAAGCCGACGTCGAGCAGGGCTCTACCTTCGCGGACGCCCTGCGCAAGCATCCGCGCGTCTACAACGATCTGTACGTGAACCTCGTCGCGGCGGGCGAGGTCGGCGGCATCCTCGACACCATCCTCAACCGCCTCGCGGTCTACCTGGAGAAGGCGGACGCCCTCGCGCGCAAGGTCAAGGGCGCCATGGTCTATCCCGTGACGGTGCTGGTGGTCGCCGCCGCCGTCGTGGTCCTGCTGCTGGTCAAGGTGATCCCGGTCTTCCAGAAGATGTTCGCGGAGTTCGGCGGCGCGCTCCCTGGCCCGACGCAGATGGTGATCGACGTCAGCGAGTTCATGCAGGCCTGGATCGTCTACATCCTCGCGGGCGCGGCTGGCGCCATCATCGCGTTCTTCCAGGCGCGGCGCCGCTCTCGCGCCTTTCGCTACCGAACCGACGCCATCTTCCTGCGGATGCCGATCTTCGGATCGCTCTTGCGAAAGGTCGCCACGGCGCGCTTCAGTCGAACGCTCGGGACCATGATCTCGAGTGGCGTTCCGATCCTCGACGCGCTCGAGATCGTTGCGCGCACGGCCGGAAATCTGATCGTCGAGGAAGCCGTGCTGAAGACGCGGGCTGCGATCTCGCAGGGCAAGACCATCGCGGAGCCGCTCGCCGAGTCGAAGGTGTTCCCGGGCATGGTGGTTCAGATGGTCGCGGTGGGTGAGCAGACCGGCTCGATGGACGCGATGCTCCAGAAGATCGCCGACTTCTACGACGACGAGGTCGACACCGCCGTGTCGGCGCTCACGCAGATGCTCGAGCCGCTCATGATCGTATTCCTCGGTGGAACGGTCGGAACGATCCTGATCGCGATGTACTTGCCGATCTTCAAGATCGCGGACGCCGTGAAGTAGAGGCGGCACGCCCGGAGGGAGGACGTGACGCAGGCGGGGCTCGGGCCGGCGCAGGTGCGTGCGCGGCGGCGGCTGGCGTGGCTCGTCGGGACGCGCCTCGTGCTCGCGCTCGCACTCCTGGCGGTCTCCTCGGGGCTGCCGCTCGCAGGACGAAGCGGGACCCCCGAGGCCGCGCACGGCCTTCATTCCACGCTCGTGCTCGCATGTCTGGTGAGCGCGCTGTCGGGTGCCCGGCTCCGCTGGGTGCGCAGCCTGCGGCGCTTCGCTGCGGCGCAGGTGGCGCTCGACCTCGCGACGGTGGGCGCCCTCGTCCACTTCACGGGCGGGGCCGACTCGGTGTTCGCGTCACTCTACGTGCCGGTCGTCGCGTATGCCGCGCTGTTCTTCGAGCGGCGCGGTGCGCTGCTTGCGGCGTGCCTCGCGGCCCTCTCGTTCGGTGCGGTGCTCGCCGTGCCAGCGCTCGGCTGGGTCCGGGGCTTTGGGCCGGTGATGGCGGCTCCCATTCTCGCGAGCGTCTGGGGCGTGCAGGGCGGAGCGCTTCTCGTCGTGGCGCTGCTCGCGAGCTTCCTGTCTCGGGAGCTGCATCTCACGGGCGAGGCGCTGGCCCGCAGCCGCCACGATCTGCACCGGCTGCGCTGGCTGCACGCGAGAACGGTCGAGAGCTTGCTCTCGGGACTCGTGACCACGGATCCAGACGGGCGCATCACGTCGCTCAATCCAGAGGCGAGGCGGATCAGCGGCATCCGGACGGAGGACGTCCTCGGCCGACACGTCGAAGAGATGCTACCGGGGGCCGGTGCGCTTCTTCGGCCCGGCGAGGGCGTGCCCCGCGCGCGGATGTCGTATCAGAACCGCCGCGGAGATGCGCTCCACCTCGGACTCGCGGCCTCGGTCTTGCGCGAGGTCGACGGGTCGCCGGCCGGTCACGTCGTCATCTTCCAGGACGTGACATCCGTCGTCGAGATGGAGCAGCAGCTTCTTCGCTCCGAACGTCTCGCCGCCGTCGGTCAGCTCGCTGCCGCCATCGCCCACGAGGTCCGCAATCCGCTCGCGGCGATCTCGGGCTCCATCCAGATCCTCGCCGGCGGACTGGTGGAGCAGAGCCGGAACGAGGAGCCGGGACGGTTGATGGAGATCGTCTTGCGCGAGACCGAGCGACTCAATCGACTGATCACGGACTTCCTGCAGTACGCGCGTCCCGCTCCGACGCGAGGGGAGGCCGTCTGCCTCGCCGGGGTGGTCGCCGAGACGGCCGAGATGCTCGCGAAGGGCGAGGGGAAGGGGTTGGAGATCGAGATCGACGTTCCGTCGCATCTCGCCGTCTGGGCCGACCGCGGTCAGCTTCAGCAGCTCCTCTGGAACCTCCTACTGAACGCGGCGCAGGCCATGCCCGGCGGGGGGGGGCTTCGGGTGTCGGCAACGCCGCGTGCCCGGGCAGGGACTCAAGGCGAGCAGGGACCGGTCCGAACCGTGCAGGAGGGGGAGGCCGATCCCGGCGTGGAGATCAGCGTCGTCGATACCGGCGTAGGAATCGCGCCGGACGTGCTGGATCACATCTTCGACCCGTTCTTCACGACGAAGCGGGCGGGGTCGGGGCTCGGCCTCGCGACGGTGCACGGCATCGTCGAGCGAAATCGCGGGCAGCTCAGGGTCGAGAGCGCGCCGGGCAGCGGAACCACGTTCTGTGTCTGGCTCCCGTGCGCGAAGAGTCCGGCATGAGCGCTCGAGCACGCATCCTCGTCGTCGACGACGAGCGCAGCATGCAGGAGTTCCTCGAGATCTGCTTCCGGCGCGAGGGCTACGACGTCGCTACGGCCGGTGACGTCGACACCGCCCTCTCGCTGCTCGGCGCCGACGACTACGACGTCGTCCTCTCGGATCTCCAGATGCCCGGTCGGACCGGGATCGAGCTCCTTCACGCCGTGCGCGAGACGAGCCCGGAGACAGCCGTCATCCTGATCACAGCGTTCGCGACGACGGAGACCGCGATCGCCGCCATGAGGGAAGGCGCCTACGACTATGTCACGAAGCCCTTCAAGGTCGACGAGCTTCGACTCGTGGTCGAGAAGGCGCTCGAGAAGAAGCTCCTCTCACGCGAGAACCGCCGCCTTCGAAGCGAGCTGCAGAGTCAGATCCGCCAGCGTGATCTCATCGGCACGAGCGCAGCGATCCACCGCGTCCACGAGCTGGTGGGGCAGGTCGCCGAGACGCGGACCAACGTCCTCATCTCGGGTGAGAGCGGGACCGGCAAGGAGCTCGTCGCACGCGCGATTCACGCCCGAAGCGAGCGGCGCGACCGCCCCTTCGTCGCGATCAACTGCGGCGCGATCCCGGAGAATCTGCTCGAGAGCGAGCTCTTCGGCCACGTGAAGGGAGCCTTCACCGGCGCAGTCGCCGGCAAGGAGGGGCTCTTCGAGACCGCCGACGGGGGCACGCTCCTCCTCGACGAGATCGGCGAGCTTCCTGCCTCGCTGCAGGTGAAGCTGCTCCGGGTGCTCCAGGAACGCACGATTCGTCGTGTTGGGGGTACGAGCGACCGCCGTGTCGACGTGCGCATCCTCGCCGCGACGAACCGCCATCTCGAGCAAGAGGTCGCGGCCGGCCGCTTCCGTGAAGACCTGTACTACCGCCTGAACGTGATCCAGATCGCGATTCCGCCTCTTCGCGAACGCCTCGAGGACATCCCGCTCCTGCTGCAGCACTTCGTCGAGAAGTATTCCCGCGAGCTCGGCAAGCCGATACGGGCGCTCCGGGACGATGCCGCTCAGCACCTGCTGACCTATTCGTATCCGGGAAACGTCCGCGAGCTGGAGAATGCGATCGAGCGCGCAGTCGCGCTCTCGAAGGACGGTGAGATCGGCGCGGACGCGCTGCCTCCCCAAATCCTTCGCCCGCCCGGGCCCGTGGTCGAAGGCCGCGTCGGCGCCGAGGGTGTCGATCTCGACTCGCTGGTGAGCGAGTACGAACGCGGACTGCTGGTCGAAGCCCTGGCTCGCGCAAAGGGCGTGAAGAAGCGTGCGGCCGCGCTGCTGGGAATCTCCTTCCGGTCGCTGCGCTACCGGCTCGAGAAGCTCGGCCTCGACACGGCCACGGGCGACGACGACGAGGATTGACGTGCGCAGCCGGGGTCTGATGGCAGAGATCCTCGGCGGGCTCGCGCTGCTGATGCTCTCTGCGACGGCCGTCCTCGCGACGGTGCTCACGATGCACCACGAGGAGCGCCGGCGCGAGATCCTCGCGCGCGCTCTCGCAGCCGATGCGATCGCGCCCGCGGGCTCGGCGACTCTCTTCTCGGAGGGAGTCTGGTGGCAGGTAGAGGCGAACGGTGAGGTGCTGGCGCGTACGGCGGGCGCGGGGAGCATCGATGGCGAGTCACTCGCGCTCGCGCGCGAAGCGCGCGAAGCGAGCGCTCCGCTGCTGCGCACCGGCACGCCGTGGGGACAGGTTCGCTTCGCAAGGCCCCTCGGCCGCGAAGGGCGTGTCGCGGTCGTGCGGCTGCCGGCAGCCTCGCTCCCGGGGGGTGGCACGACGCCGCCGCTCGTGGCGCTCGTGATCCTCGCCGCAGACGCCACGATCTTCGTTGCGTTCGGGGCATCTGTCCTGCGGGGTCGCGTCGTGCTCCCCCTTCGACGCCTGGCCGCTGCGGCGCGGGCGCTCGCGGACGGCGACACGGAGCTGCGCGCGCCGGTGGGGGGAACCCGTGAGACGGTGGAGGTGGCGCTCGCATTCAACGAGATGACCGATGCACTCGCCGCGCGAACCGAAGAGCGCGAGAAGGCGATCGCCGATCTTCGACACGCGAACCACGAGCTTCGGGAGGCGCAGGCCGGCCTCGCACGCGCTGCCCGACTCGCAGCCGTCGGGCGATTGGCGGCAGGCGTCGCGCACGAGGTGGGAAATCCGATGGGTGCGCTGCTGGCCCTCCTCGACCTCGCGGGACGAGACCCGGGGCTCTCTTCGCAGTCGCGACGACATCTCGAGCAGGCCGGGGCGCAGGTCGAACGCGTGCGGCGAATCCTGCGCCAGATGCTCGACTTCTCTCGGCCCGCCGTCCACGAGAGCGTCCCGTTCGACCTCGGTGCCGTGATGGAGGACACCGCCGCGCTGCTGCGGACGCAGGCGGGGCGGCGCGGCGTCGTCGTGCATGCGCGCTGCGAGGGCCGCCGGCCCCTCGCGCTCGGCGACCCCGCTGCGGCTGCCCAGATCCTTCTCAATCTCGGGCTCAACGCGCTCGATGCCGTCGAGGGGGCTCCTGAGCCCCGTGTCGAGCTCGTCGTGCGGCCGTCCGTCGGCCGAACGCGCGCCGGCGAGCCACCGGAGGCGGCGCACGACCGGGCGGTCGCCGACTCGGTCGAGTGTCTCGTCGCGGACAACGGGCCAGGCATCGCGGAAGCGGACCGCGAGCGAATCTTCGATCCCTTCTTCACGACGAAGCCTCCGGGCAAGGGCACCGGGCTCGGGATCTCGAATGCGCTGCGTCTCGCCGAGCAACTCGGGGGAACGCTCGAGGTCTTGCCGAACGGCCCGGGCGCGCGCTTCGTGCTGCGTCTTGCCGCCGCGGCGTACGAAGGGGATTGCGGAGTGCGCACCCGCGTGCGGGGTGGGGCCGCGAAGGGCCCTCCGCAGCGAGAGGCGGAACCTCAAGACTGACGCGGGCCTGGCCGATCGCTCGCGCATGGCACGAGGTTTGCTCCATCGAGGAGCGGGCTCGCGCGGGGAGCAGTCGATGCAGCGCCGGACACGGGGTGTGACCCTCATCGAGATCATGATCGCGCTGGCGATCATCGGCGCCGTCAGTGGGCTGGCAGCGCCGGCGTTCCGTACGTACTTCGACGACCAGCGCATCAAGCAGACGGCGCGGGCCGTCGCCGACGTGCTGAGCCTCGCGCGAACCGAGGCGATCCGCACCGGCCGAAATCACGTGGTGTACTTCCAGCAGGATCCTGCGGGAGCCTCGCTCACCGACGACGCGGGAAGCGTCGTTCCCGTCCTGCTGGCGCAGGACGACGACGGGGCGGGTCCGCTGCCGGCTCCCAATGGACAGCTCGACGCCGGTGAGAGGCGGTTCCCCGTCCGCGCGCAGCCCGGAGTCAACTGGGGCGTGACGTTCGCCACCGGTGCAGCACCGGGAGACACCGGGCTCGTCGCGAACTACACGACCGGTCGAACGTTCCGGACCCCTGGCCTCGCGGCAGCGCGCTGGGTGCTGTTCAGACCCGATGGACTCCCGCGTGCGTACTCGACGGGTCCCTACACCGAGGGCGCGATCGGAAGCGGGGGAGGCGCCGTCTACGTCACGAATGGCCGTCGTGACTACGCGATCGTGCTCTCGCCTCTCGGCGGAGTGCGGGTGGACCTGTGGAACTCCGCCCTCGCACAGTGGAGGAACTGATGCACCGAGCAGGGCGGCCGCGTGACCGGCGCGACGCCGGATTCACACTCGTCGAGCTCATGATCGCACTCGCCGTGCTCGGCTTCGGGCTCCTGGCGATGACGCTCATGCAGCTCACGGCCATGAGCGGGGCGCGCGCAGGGCGTCACACGACGCAGGCTGCGGTCATCGCACGCGACCAGATGGAGACCTTTCAGCGTCTGGCCTGGGCGTCGCCGCAGCTCGCGGCAACGGCCGGATGGACCGCGCCGGTAGCCGTCACGAACGTCCCGGACGGCGCACCGGGCGTCGAACAGAGCTACGCGCTCTCGTGGCGCGTCACGAACGTCGACGCGAGCTGGATCAAGAACATCGATGTTCGCGTCACCTGGAACGAGCCGAGCCTCGCTGGAAAGACGCTCACGATCTCGGGCACGAGGTACAACGACCCGTGGTGATCCGGAACCGCCGCACGGCTGCCTTCTCGCTGATGGAGCTCATGATCGCGCTCGGGCTCATGGGCATCATCGTGATCTATCTCGTCCAGACCTTCACGACCCAGCAGCGCACCTACGTGATGGTCGACCAGGTCACCGAGGCGCAGCAGAACCTGCGCGCGATCTCGGATCTCGTCGAGCGCGAGATCCGGCTCGCCGGGTTCATGGTCGACGAGGCCGGCGCCGTCTGCGGCGTCGATTCGACGTCCGGTCCCGACACCCTCTTCGTGAGCGATGCCTCGGCGCTCGATCCCGCGACGGCGATCCAGCCCGCACTCGGCGCCCGGCTTGCGCTCGGGAGCGCTCCGGCGCCGGGTACGGTGACGCTCACGCTCGGTCTCGGCGACACCACGATTCTCGACGGACAGCCGGCCTACGACACGAATGGCGATTCCGTGAACGACAGCGACTTTCACGTCGGCGGAGGCGTGATCGTCTACGATCGAAACAACCCGACGCGTGGAGCGGCGTGCGGCATCGTCGCGTCGATTCCGTCGACGACGAGCGTGCGCGTGAGCTTCCTCGCCCCGTTCCTCGGGGGCGCTGCGGTGGGCGCTCAGCTCGTCGTGGTGCCCGCGCACGTGTATCAGGTCAACAACAACGCGCAGCTCTTGCGCGATGGGCTGGTGCTCGCCGAAGACGTCGAAGACTTGCAGATCGCGTACTTCTACGACGCAGACGCGGATCTGGCGATCGACGCCGGCGAGAACCCGGGAACGCCCGGTACTCCCTACGTGGCCTTCGCGTGGGACAACTCGAGCTTGCGAGAGATCCGTCTCAACTTCGTCGTCCGGACACGGGGCGCCGATCCGACGTTCACGAGCGGTGCGTTCCAGACGACGGAGAATCGCGTGGCGCCTGCCGTGACGGCGCAGGACGCGCAGACGAGGCGCCGCGTCCACACCACGACGGTGCGCGTGCGCAACGTCGGCAATCGGGGGCTGCTCGGATGAGTGAAGGCAGACCGTCGCGAAGCGAACGAGGAGCGGCGCTGCTCGTGGCCGTGATGATGCTCGTCCTGATGGGCATGCTCGGCCTCGCTGCGCTCGACACGGTGACGCAGGACCGTCAGGTCGCCGGCTTTCAGTCGCGAGCGAGAGCCGCCTTCTACGCGGCCGAGGCCGGAGTCGGCACCAGCAAGAACCTCGTCCGAACCGCGGGCGAGCGCAGCGTCGTTCCGGTGCTCGCGACGACGAGCCTCGGCGACACGGCGACGTATCCGTACGGTCGGCCGAGCTTCGCCGGTGACCCCGACTTCGTGAACCCGGTCCGCTACGTGCGAGACGGGTCGCCGTGGTCGCAGGGAGGCGACTTGCGCGTCGGCAAGCAGAAGCTCGTCAATACGCTGTGGCAGAGCAACGTCCGTGGGGACACCCCCGACGGAGCGAGTGCCCGGCTCGAGGCGATGCTCACCAAGCTGCTCGCATCGGGCTACGGCGGATGACGCAGGACGGCAGGAGACCTCGGAGGGACAGGGAGCGGGCGATGGGAAAGAGGAACGAGACCAGGTGCATCGTACGGGCGCTGGCGGTGGCAGCGCTGGCGATCCTGCTCCCGATGCAGGCCGGCCGCGCGGAGGACAGCGAGCTCTTCTCGACCGTGGTTCCTCCCAACGTGGTGCTCTTCGTCGACAACTCGGGCTCGATGAACCACGTCGTCTGGCACCCCGCGTTCGACCCGACGAAATCGATCAGCTACTACGGCTGCACGTACAAGGGCTCCGACGGCGAGACGCTCTACTCGTCGAGCTTCACGCCGGGCAGCGTTCCGGCGGGCTGCACACGGAGGCTCGTGTTCACCGATCCAGCGATCGGTAGCGACCAGACGCGCTGGGAGCACCGCTATCTCAACTGGTACCTGAGCAACGCCACGAACGCGATCGGGACCAGTGGGGTGCCGATCTGGCAGGAGGTCCAGGACCTCGCGAACGGCAGCAACGGCGCGTGTGCGCGAGGTCTCGGGGCCCCGGCGACGTACGGGAAGTATCGCCGCGCGCGCGTGACGGCGGTCCAGGACGTGCTTCGCAACGTCATCTGCGAGGTGAACGCCGCGGGTGACGTCCGGTTCGGCCTCGCGCAGTTCCGGCGCGCCGGCGGCAGCAACGACCCGAACGGCGCGTACATCCTCGTGCCGGTGAACGACTACAAGTGGGACCACGACGGCAACCCCGCGACGCCGAAGGTCCCGTACTCGTACGTGCTCAACGGCGTGACGCGCACGCACGAGGAGCACCTCAAGGCGGCGATCGTCGGCCTCGACGGAGAGACGTGGACACCGCTCGGCGAGGGCTTGTTCCAGATCTACACGTACTTCATGAGTCGCACCGACGCGAATCGACCCTTCGGGAAAGACGGTGTGACCCGCTTCCCGAAGTACGTCTACAAGACGAACGATACGACCGCGAGCAACAACGGCGGGAGCTACAGCACATCGAGCGCGCCGACGGTCCCTGACAGCCCGGTCCAGTACTCGTGCCAGAAGAACTTCGTCGTCGTCCTGACCGACGGCGAGCCGACCAAGGACGACTTCGACAAGTCGAACTCGTCCGAGAACACGTGGCAGGGATTCCCGGACTTCGCAGCGAAGCTGATCGGGGACTTCCACGCGGACAACACGCAGCCCGAAGGTGGGACCGAGGTGCCGGGCGCAGGCGACGAGCGGAGCTGGTACCTCGACGACGTCGCGAAGTTCATGCACGAGCGAGACTTCCGGCCGGATCTGACCGGGAACCAGACGCTCGACATCTATACGGTGGGCTTCACGACGGGTGTGAACACCGACGGCGACTACATCCTTCGCAAGGCGGCGAGTGCGGGCGGCGGGACCGCGTACAGCAGCAACGACCCCGATGCGCTGGCCGACTCCATCGTGGCGTCGATCGCCGACATCGTCCAGAAGTCGCAGGCCTTCACGGCGGCGACCGTTCCCGCGACGCGTACGGCGGCTGGCGGGAACTTCTACACGAGCCTGTTCGTTCCGTTCGACGGAAACCCGTACTGGGAGGGACACCTCAAGGCCTTCCAGCTCGCTGCGAACGGTGACATCCTCGACCGCAACGGGGCCTGCGCCGTCGATGACCCGGCGGCCGGCCAGTGCAAGAGCGGGCCGTTCAAGACCACGGCCCTGCCGTTCTGGGATGCGGGCCAGCAGATCCCGTCGCCGGGGCTGCGGAAGCTGCTGACGTCCGTGTCGAGTACGCGGACGAGCTTCGATACGGCGTCGATCGCCGCGGCCGACCTGACGGGGCTCGCGTTCGCGACGCCTTACCCCGGAAGCACGGCGACCAACGTCGAGGGCCGTGCGGACGAGATCGTGCAGAACGTGCGGGGCTGCGTCTTCGGGACGGGCGTGGCCGCGAACGTGTCGGCGCCGTCCGGATGCACGCCTCGCTCGTGGCTCCTCGGGGACGTCTTTCACTCGAACCCGGTCGTGGTGGGTCCGCCGTCGTCGTATCTGAACGAGGATTCGTACAAGGCCTTCGCGTCGACGCCGGCCAACGCCACGCGCAAGCGGGTGATCTACGCCGGTGCGAACGACGGCTTCTTGCGTGGCTTCGACGCTGGCACGTATCAGGCCGCGGCCTCGCCGCCCGGCTACGACCGCGGGACGGGGCAGGAGCTCTTCGGCTTCATGCCCTGGGCGGTGCGCCAGAAGATCAAGGATCTGTCGCGTACGCTCGACCGCCGCGGTGTCTACTACGTCGATGGCTCACCGGCGGTCGGCGACGTGTGGATCCATCCGACGGCGACGACGACCAGCAAGGCAATCGACGGTAGCGAGTGGAAGACGGTGTTGATCGGGGGTCTGCGCGAGGGCGGCAAGGGCTACTACGCCCTCGACATCACGAACCCGGCCGCCGTCTCGTATCCGGGCTACCTCTGGGAATACCCGGAGGAGGGAGACGCAGCGGCCCTCGCGCTGCTCGGAGATAGCTGGTCGGAGCCGGTGATCACCCGGGTTCGCGTCAAGATCGGGGCCGGAGTCTACGAGCGCTGGGTCGCTGTCGTCGGCGGCGGCTACGCGGCGAGCGGAGACCCGAACAACGCCGGCTACGTGGCCGCGGCCACCGCCGGGCGCGGCCTCTTCGTGATCGACATCGCGAGCGGGAAGCTCCTCGCGAAGAAGGTGTTCGGGAACGGGAGCGGCCAGGAGCCCGGAATGCTGTACGCGATTCCGTCGACTCCCGCGGTTCTCGATCTCGACTTCGACGGCTTCGCCGACGTGATCTACGTCGGAGACCTCGGTGGCAACATGTGGAAGTGGGTCGTGAGCGCCGCCGGCGACGACCCGGTGAACGACGCCACCGCCGATGTGACACAGCCACGCTGGCCATTCAAGAAGTTCTTCACGACGCCGGGTGTCACGATAGGCGGGTCGACCTTCTATAAGAGCGTCTTCTATCCCCCGGCTGCCACCTACGTATCGAAGCAGCTCTGGCTCTCGTGGGGAACGGGTGAGCGAACGAACCTGCGCTTTGCCGATCCGGCGCCGGCCAGCACGGCCGACAACAACCGGCTCTATGCCATGGCCGACCTCGATCCGTACGAGAGCCTCGTGCCTGTGCGGGCGACGCTCACCGAGGCGGATCTCGACGGTGCACCGAGCGCGTCGTCGTGTAATCCGCCGTCCGGAAACAAGCCGGGCTACTACATCATCGCCGGAAACTCGGAGAAGTTCGTCACGAACGTCGAGATCTTCGCCTACTACGTGTTCGCGGGCTCGTTCACTCCGACGGCCACGGTGGACCCGTGCAGCTCGGGTGGCGAGGCCGCGCTGTACGTGGTGCGAATCCAGTGTGGCGAGGGCTTCTTCAGCGCGGGCCTGAGCCCGACGCCGCGACGGATGACGCTCGGTTCCGGCATGCCCACGGATCCACGGCTCACGATCAGCTCGGACGGAGCGTCGTCGGATGGCAACCGCGTGATCGTGAACAAGCAACAGGGCGACGTCAGCAACATCCAGGCGCCCGACGTGCCGGGCGGCGGCGCCGGGGTGCTGTACTGGCGTGAGCGACCGTGAGGAGCCGATGATGAAGGAGTTTCGATACCGGGTGGCACGGGTGGCGCTGCTCGCTCTCGTGCTCGGCGCACCGAGTCTGCAGGCGGGGCGTCTCGGCGCACCGTCACGCAGCGGACCGGATGCCCACGCGGCGTCGGGCAGCGGACTCGTCGAAGCGAAGGACGTCCGCGCCGCGACCGTGACGATCGGCGGCGAGGTCTACGGCGTGACCCCGACGACACGAATCTTCGACGCGCGTGGTGAGCGGATTGTGCTGGACAAGCTCCCGGTCGCCCGCGTCTTTCGCGACGAGCCGAAGGTCGACGTCGAAGCGCTCGTGAGCTTCGAGGCGACGGAGACCAGCCGGGGCTGGGTCCTCGAATCGGTCCAGGTACAGGCCGCGCCGCCGCGATGAGCCGGCGAAGGAGGGGGCGATGAAGCGCGCGTTGCGAGAGCGTGTGATGGCGGTCGTTGCGCTGGCAGGTGCCCTTGGGTGCGGCCCGGCGCCGGAGGTGCCGCAGCCGAGCGGGCCGGCGATGTCCGGCGTGGCCGAAGCGGCGCAGGCGCCGGAAGGGGGGCGTGCGCCAGTGATCGCGCGGGTTCGGATCGAGCCCGAAGCGCCGGTTCCGGGTGGCCGGGTGCGTGCACTCGTCGACGTGAGCGATCCCGATGGTGGCGCGATCCGACTGCAGTACGCGTGGACGCTCGCGGGGGCAGCGATTGGCGCAGACGCGCCCGACCTGTCGCTCGAGCAGGCGCGCAAGGGTCAGGAGCTCGAGGTCGTGGTGATCGGCAGCGACGGCACTGCCCAGAGTGCTCCGGGTCGCGCGCACGTCATCCTGGGGAACCGGGCGCCCCGACTCTCGGCTGTCACGCTCGAGCCGACGAGCGGGCTCCGTATCGGCGGGCGCGTCAAGGCGGTGCCGGAATCCTCGGACCCCGACGACGACGTTCTCCGGTACGAGGTCACCTGGCTCGTCGACGGCAATCCCGTCGCCGGCGAGGGTCTCGAGCTCGACACGAAGCGGCTACGGCGCGGCGACCGCATCCGCGCGCAGGTGCGTGCGACGGACGGTCTCGTGACGACCGAGCCGAT
>JADLGR010000332.1 GCA_020849175.1 Deltaproteobacteria bacterium | reverse complement strand
TCGCTCGTGCTCTTCAACGAGACTGCGGGGACGGTGGGGTACCGGGACGGTGATGGCTATCTGACGGTGACCGTGCCGGAGTTTCCGCCCGGGACGGTGGTGAACGTGCAAGTCGTCAACCCGGAGGGTTGCCGCTCGCTCGAGCCGGTGACGCTCGAGGTCGTGGCAGGCCAGACTGCCTGCGGGCTGCTCGGGCCGGAGGTCCTGGTGCTCGCTTCGCTGACCCGGCTGCGCCGCCGGCGGCGCCAGGATCGGTAGCCGGCGAGGAGAGGAGGCCCGTTCCGATGGATCTCGAGAGCAGCGTCATTCGGCTCGCTCTCGTGCTGGCCGTGCTGATCGGAGTGAGCGCACGCGCCGAGGAACGCCTCCCCGCCCCCACCTCGCCCGATTGCCTCGCGACCTCGGGCACTCCCGCGTTCGAGGGCCATGCCTTCCCGCTCGATAGCCTCCCGGATCCCCCACCGATGACGGTCGTCGATGCCTACCCGGGCGTCGTCTTCAGCCAGCCCATCTTCGCGATCGCGCCGCCGGATGGGAGCGGGCGGCTCTTCGTGGTCGAGCGTGCCGGAAGGGTTCGCATCCTCGAAGCGGGCGCCCTCCGGGCCACCGCCTTCCTCGACATCCGAAGCCTCGTTACGACGGAAGGCAATCACGGCATGCTCTCGATGGCGTTCGCTCCCGATTTCTCGACGAGTGGCCTCTTCTATCTCTACTACTCGACACGCGACGCGGCCGATCCGCAGCGTGACCAGAGCCTGACGCTCGCGCGTATGCGCGTGAGCTCCGATCCGAACATCGCAGATCTCTCGACGCGAGAGGTGCTGCTCTCGATTCCCAGGCCTTTTGCAGACTGCCCGTCCGGAACGCCCACTGCAAACCACAACGGCGGCACCCTTGCCTTCGGGAACGATGGCTACCTCTACCTCGCCATCGGAGACGGGGGCGCCAGAGCCGACGCGTGCAATCTGGGGCAGAACGACGGCTCGTTCTTCGGAAAGATGCTCCGCCTCGACGTCTCCGGAGGCCTGTCGAGCGGCTACTCGGTGCCAGCGACGAATCCCTTCCGCGGACCGGGGCATCCGCTCGACGAGATCTGGGCCAAGGGCTTCCGCAATCCGTTTCGCTTCAGCTTCGACCGGCAGACGGGAGACCTGTGGATCGGGGATGTCGGAGCCTCGGCGGTGGAAGAGATCGACTACGAGCCGGCGGGCAGCGCTGGCGGCCGCAACTATGGATGGCGTCGCATGGAAGGCACTCGCTGCTACAACCCCCCGTCCGGCTGTTACGACGCGACACTGACGCTTCCCCTCTTCGAATATCCGCGCAGCGACGGCGCGTCGGTGACGGGCGGCCGTGTCTACCGCGGCGATCGTTTTCCTTCTCTCTTCGGCGCCTACGTGTACGGAGACTACGTGAGCGGAAACATCTGGGCGTACCCGCACGCATCAGCGGGTGCGTCCCCCACGCTCCTCGCGAACCTTACGCTGGTCGCACACATCGCCGAGGATGCTGCCGGCGAACTTCTCCTCGTGCGGATTGGCGATGGCAAGCTCTATCGCCTCGAAGCGCCGTCGAGCGGAAGCGGCCAGCTTCCGGCCACGCTCTCCGCGACCGGCCTCTTTGCCGATACCGCAGCGCTCCTGCCCGCTCCCGGCCTCGTCGAGTACCGCGTGAATGTCGACGCGTGGTCGGATCATGCCCAGACGCGGCGCTGGATCGCGCTTCCAGCCGGGGCGCGCATCGGCTTCTCCGCGGATCGTGCGTGGGACCTTCCGTTGGGCGCCGTCCTGGTCGAGCACTTCTCGCTGGCGCTCGCGAACGGGAGCCAGCAGCGGCTCGAGACTCGGGTGCTCGTGCGTCAGGTCGACCGTTTCGCAGCCTACACTTATCGGTGGAATGGAGCCGGAACCGACGCCACGCTCGTGACGCAGCGCGCAGAGGCCAGCTACACCGTCGATCTCGGCGCCGGTCCAGTGCCGCTGACGTGGACGTATCCGGGGCCTGGCGACTGTCTCGGGTGCCACACCGCCGCTGCGGGCAGAGTCCTCGGGCTGCGTACCCGTCAGATGAATCTCGAGTGGTCCTGTGATCACGGCACGCAGAGCCAGATCGCCGCCTGGGACGCCCTCGGCTTCTTCGACGCGAGCCCCGGCGATCCGAGGGCTTTGCCAGCCCACGCACCGCCAGGCGACGAGACGGAGCTGACGGGCCGTCGTGCACGAAGCTATCTCGATGCGAACTGCGCGATGTGCCACCAGCCCGAGGGCCCGGCCCCGGGCCGAATGGATCTTCGCAGCACGGCTTCGCTCGCGGAGATGAACGTGGTGAACGTCCGGCCGACCCATGGCGCCCTCGGGCTTGCCGACCCGCGGCGCGTGCTGCCGGGAGACCACTCTCGGAGTGTTCTCTGGCAGCGGCTGCAGACGCTGAACCCCGCCTGGCACATGCCGTCGGCGATGCGGACCGTGGACGCCAACGCCGCGGCGCTCGTGGGTGTCTGGATCGACGAGGATCCGACGCGTGACCTCGACGTCGATGGCGTTCCCGACGACTCCGATGTCTGCTCCGCAGTGATCGATCCGCTGCAGAGCGATCAGGACCGCGATCGGGTGGGCGACGCCTGCGACAACTGCATTCTCGTGGCGAACGGTCCGAAGCAGCTCGATGCCGGAGGCGCCAGCCAGCGCGACGCGGACCACGACGGCTACGGCAATGTGTGCGATCCGGATCTGAGCGGAGATGGCCTCGTCAACTTCGTGGATCTCGCCCGCATGAAACGGCTGTTCTTCACGACGGACCCC
>JADLGR010000331.1 GCA_020849175.1 Deltaproteobacteria bacterium | reverse complement strand
GCGAACCGGACCGGCGTCGTTCATCTGCTGCGCCCCCTCCCGTGCGTGATTCCTCACCCGCACCGCTGCCCGCGACCGGTGCGGGGCCGTGACCGAGCACCGGTGCGACTCTAGACCATGCTCTGTCCGGCGCGCGGCGCCGGGCGGGGTATCCTCGGCGCAGCCCCATCTCGAGGAGGAGTGACCATGTCGGCGGTGAAGGCGAAATCCGGAGACCAACGCACGCTCGACCCGGCCGAGCTCCGCGACCTCGACACCTTCTGGCGGGCCTGCAACTACCTCGCCCTCGGCATGATCTACCTGCAGGACAACCCGCTCCTGCGAAAGCCGCTCGAGCCGGCCCACATCAAGAACCGCCTCCTCGGACACTGGGGCGCGAGCCCGGCGCTCTCGTTCGTCTACACGCACATGAACCGTGCGATCCGCCGGCACGATCTCGATGCGATCTTCATGGCGGGGCCCGGTCACGGAGCGCCCGGCGTCCTCGGCCCGCTCTATCTCGAAGGGACGTACTCCGAGATCTATCCCGAGAAGGGCCTCGACGAAGAGGGGCTGAAGCTCTTCTTCAAGGAGTTCTCCTTCCCGGGAGGGATCGGTAGCCACTGCACACCCGAGACGCCGGGCTCGATCCACGAGGGCGGCGAGCTCGGCTACGTGCTCTCGCACGCCTGCGGTGCGGCGTTCGACGACCCTGAGATGATCGTGGCGGCGGTGGTCGGCGACGGAGAAGCCGAGACGGGGCCGCTCGCAACGTCGTGGCACATCAGCAAGTTCCTCAGCCCCGTGCGCGATGGGGCTGTGCTGCCGATCCTCAACTTGAACGGCTACAAGATCAACAACCCGACGCTGCTCGCGCGAATCACCCACGAGGAGCTGGAGAGCCTCCTGCGCGGCTACGGATGGACGCCGCACTTCGTCGAGGGCTCCGATCCGGCGACGATGCACGAGACGATGGCTGCGACGCTCGATCGCTGCGTCCTCGACATTCGCGCCGCACAGCGCGAGGCGCGAAGCTCGGGCGTCGCCGAACGGCCCCGCTGGCCGATGATCGTGCTGCGCTCGCCGAAGGGCTGGACCGCGCCGGCCGAAGTCGACGGCCACCGGCTCGAAGGCTTCTGGCGCGCGCACCAGGTTCCCATCGCCGACGTGAAGAGGAACCCCGAGCATCTCGCGCTGCTCGAGCGCTGGATGCGGAGCTACGAGCCCGAGGCTCTCTTCGACGCGGCCGGCGCACCGGTCGCCGCGCTGCGACGCATGGCGCCCGAAGGCCGGCGGCGCATGGGAGCGAATCCGAAGGCCAACGGCGGCCTCCTCAAGAAGGCCCTCCGCCTCCCGGACTTCCGAGCGTACGCTGCGGCGGTCACGAAGCCCGGGCGCGGACGTTCCGAGAACACGCCTCCGCTCGGCGCCTTCCTGCGCGACACCATGCGCGAGAATCCCACCAACTTCCGCGTCTTCGGCCCCGACGAGAACACCTCGAACAAGCTCGGCGCGATCTACGAGGTGAGCAAGAAGTTCTGGATCGCCGGACGACTTCCCGAGGACGCCGACGGCACCGAGCTCGCGGCCGACGGGCGTGTGATCGAGATGCTCTCGGAGCACACGATGGAGGGGATGCTCGAAGGCTACCTGCTGACCGGGCGCCACGGATTCCTCTCGACGTACGAGGCCTTCGTCCACGTCATCGACTCGATGTTCAACCAGCACGCCAAGTGGCTCGACATCTGCAACCAGCTCTCGTGGCGCGAGGAGATCGCCTCGCTCAATCTGCTGATCACGTCGACGGTCTGGCGGCAGGACCACAACGGCTTCACGCACCAGGACCCGGGCTTCCTCGACGTCGTCGTCAACAAGAGCGCGGCCGTGACCCGGATCTACCTGCCCCCCGACGCCAACTGCCTGCTGTCGGTCGCCGACCACTGCCTGCGCAGCGAGAACTACGTGAACGTCATCGTCTGCGACAAGCAGCTCCACCTTCAGTATCTCGACATGGACGCCGCGATCACGCACTGCACCAAGGGGATCGGAATCTGGGACTGGGCCAGCAACGACGACGGCGACGAGCCGGACGTCGTGATGGCGTCTGCCGGCGACGTACCGACCCTCGAAGCGCTCGCTGCGACGGCGATGCTCCGCACGGAGTTCCCGGATCTGAAGATCCGTTTCGTGAACGTGGTCGATCTGTTCCGCCTGCAGCCGCCGAGCGAGCACCCGCACGGCCTCGCCGACCGCGATTTCGACAGCCTCTTCACCACGGACCGTCCGATCATCTTCAACTTCCACGGCTATCCATGGCTGATCCACCGCCTCGCGTACCGGCGGACGAACCATGCGAACCTGCACGTGCGCGGTTACAAGGAGAAGGGAAACATCAACACGCCGCTCGAGCTCGCGATCAACAACGAGATCGATCGCTTCAGCCTCGCGATCGACGTGATCGACCGCGTGCCCCGGCTGCGCGTCGCAGGGGCCCACGCGAAGGAGCGCTTCCGGAACCAGCAGATCCAGTGCCGGAACCACGCCCACGAGCACGGAATCGACGAGCCCGCGGCGGCGGGCTGGCAATGGCCGTTCTGACGCTGCGAGGAAGACCCAGAATGACGCATTCTCGTGTCGATGACTTCCGTCGCGTCTCCGTTCCCGGCGTCGCCGCGGCGCTGGCCCTCGCGCTCGCGTGCGCGTCGTCCGGGCCACCTCCGTCTTCGGCTCCGCGGCCCGCCGCTCCTTCTCCGGCCGCGACGGCAGCGCCGACCAGCGAGCGGCTCGCGACGACGGGCGAGCTCGAGACGCTCGTGGCGCCGGTCGCCCTCTACCCCGACCCGCTCCTCTCGGTCGTGCTTCCGGCGTCGACGCAGCCGCTCCAGATCGTGCAGGCGGCGCGGTTTCTCGACGCCCGCGTGACGAACACATCGCTCCAGCCCGACCCGGGCTGGGACGCTTCCGTGACGTCGCTGCTCAACACGCCGGACGTCGTTCAGAAGATGAACGCCGATCTCGGATGGACGCAGCGCCTCGGCGATGCAGTCTACGACCAGCAGAAGGACGTCGTCGACGCGATCCAGAGCGTGCGCGCAAAGGCCTACGCTGCCGGAACGCTGCGCTCCGACGCGAAGCAGGTGGTGACGGCGAAGGATGGCGTGGTGACCATCGTTCCCGCCGACGCCGAGGTGATCTACGTCCCGGTCTACGAGCCGCAGACGATCTACGTGCCCGCACCTGCGTCACCGGTCATCGTGTATTCGGATCCGTATCCGGTCTACTGGGGAGCGGCCGCGGTCTTCGCGAGCGGTGTGGCGCTCGGCTGGGCGCTCGACTGGCACCACCACGACATCTGGTACGGACCCGGCGGCTGGCACGGCTGGCACGGCGAAGACATCGACATCGACCGAACCGCCAACATCAATCGGCCCGCACCGCCGGCGCCCACGCCTCCACCGGCGGCGCCCGAGCGCCCGACGCGGCCCGACCGTCCAACGCGACCCGACCGCCCGCCGGGGGGCGGATCCTGGCGGCCCGAGAATCGGCCGGGAAGCCCCGGCCGGCCGACGACGCTACCGGGGGGCGGCGGTAGGCCGGGAATGGGCGCGCCGGCGCGGCCGACGCAGCTTCCGAGCACGCGCGTCGGCGACCGCCCCTCGACCGGCTTCGAGTCGGGTCGGTTTGGCGACTACGGGCGCGGGAGCGACATCAACCGCGCGAGCCAGCGGGGTGCGACGAGCCGCGGGAGCATGAGCAGCGGCGGCTTCGGCGGGAGTCGGCCGACGATGAGTCGGCCGCCTGCGCCGAGCCGCGGCGGCTTCGGCGGAGCGGGAGGAGGCATGCGAAGCGGCGGCTTCGGCGGCGGGGGTACGCCCCGCGCGGGCGGTGGCGCGCGCGGCGGAGGCGGGATGCGCGGCGGAGGAGGACGGCGATGATGCGATCTCGGCTCCCCTCTGTCTCTCGCCCGGCGTCTGCTCGCGGCGCGAGCGTGCGCACCCCGAGCCATGCCGGGGTCACTCGCGGCCGCGCCGCACGTCTCGCGCTCCGCCGTGTATCACGGCTTCTCGGACTCCTGATGTTCATGACACTTGTGTGTGTCCCGACGCGGACGTTCGCCGAGGATCCGGTCGCCACCGGAGGACAGCGAAGCTTCGCCACGCCCGACGACGCCGCACGCGCCTTCATCGCGGCTCTCGATTCCGGGAGCGACGCCGACCTCCGGGCGGTCTTCGGCCCCGAGATCGACCGGCTCGCAGCAACCGACAAGATCGCCGGCGAGCAGGAGCAGAAGCGTCTTCGCGAGGCCGCACAGGAGTCCCTCGTACTCGAGCCGCACGGCGACGACACCGTGACGCTCGTCCTCGGCGCGAAGCGCTGGCCCTTCCCGATTCCCCTCGTGCGGGACGG
>JADLGR010000330.1 GCA_020849175.1 Deltaproteobacteria bacterium | reverse complement strand
TCCGCGCCTGCCGCGTTCTTGTCGCGCCAATAGCGCAGCCCCTCGGCGTCGTACTCGCTCGCCCACGTGATGCCATCACGCCGATAGATCGCGCTGTCGAATCGAGGCGGTCGTGCGGGCTTCGGCGGCTCGGCTCCGTCGAGATGCGCGCACGGGTTCCGTGACTCGAGCGCATCCCAAAGCAGACCGAGCGCGAGGGAGAGCGGGAGGCCGGTGAACTCCTGGCGGTTCATCAGTCCACCCCCGGCTCGCGGTCGCTGCCCTCGACCGGCGGGTCCGCGCCAGGCTGCGAGTCGTACTCCGCATCCTGGACCGACGTGTCCACGCCCTCGGCCGCGAGCGCCTTGGTGACCGATTCATCGAATGCGCTCAGTTGGGGGCGCCCGATCTCCGGCGCTTGGTCGATCTCCACGGCCCGCGCCATCTCGCTGGACTGCGGGATCCAGGTGAACAGCCGGCGCACTGCCGTCTTGAGCGCCATGGCCGTCGTGTCCGTCACCCACGGCCCCGAGTCCTTCGCGCGGGAGCGGTTGCGGTACTTGAGCACCTGAGCCCACGTCAGGACCACGAACATGGGCTCAGCGTCCTTGAGCTTCGCGACCGCGTAGACGTGAGAGATCTTCTTGTCCTCGCGGTTGGGGTCGGCGCTCGGGACGTGCTCCACGTTGGGGTTGAGCCCGAGCGTGTAAGAGAACCGGTCGCCCTCCCGCACGTCGTAGGCGTAGATCGCGCTGACCAGCCCGGACCTGCGGGCGAGCTCAATCATCCCGCGGTAGGAAACCACGAGCGTGCACTCCGTCTTGTACGGGATTAGATAGGCGTGCGCGAACGGGCCGCCGATCTCGAGTCCAAGTTGCGCCGCCGACATGACGCAGCCCAGAAAACTGGCCGGTGTGCACTTCATCAGCGCCGGACTCATGCGCAGGCTCGTCAGCGCGATACGCACCATGCGATCGGGGTTGATGTGCTTCGGAACCGCGCGCGCGATCTCGGGGGCCATGCGCTGGAGCAGGTCTGGCAGTCCTCCGCTTCCGTTGGCCTTGTTGCGCGGTACGATCTGGCCGGACCTATCTGTCGAGGGCTGAGACATTCTGGTTTTCTCCTTCTGCTGACCGAGCGCTGTGCTCGGGACGTCTTTACTTGGCGGCTTTCGCGCGCAGGACGCGGCGCTTGCTCGCCTTTACGGTGTATTCGGCGCGGTCCTCCGTGGCCCACTCGAAGCCGCGGCCGTCCGGCAGCACGCCGCGGAGCGCCGGTCCCAGCGCCGCCTTGATCTGGTTCTCCAGCTCGACCTTGCGGCTCTCGCACTTCTTGACCGAGCCCTTGAGCAGCTCGAGCTCGTCGGCAACGTCGAGCAGGTCGCCGCCGAGGATTACGATCTCGTCCTGGTGATCGGGGTAGAGCGCTCCAAGCGTCTTGGCTGCACTCTGCGTCCCATCAGGCGCGGGTGCGTCGTGCTCCTGCACCCGGCGCCAGAAGTCCTCGCCCGCGCGGACGAGCTTGCGGATCAGCATCTCGTCGCGCTCCACGTCGGCCCACACGAGCCGCTGTCCGCCGATGAGGCACGCAACGGTGGCCTTGGGCGCCCCCGTGACGAGCATCTGCCAGTGGACCTGGACGACGTAGTGCCGCGGTGGGCCGTCGAGCCAGTCGTCCCCGCGCGCGGCCCCGGTCGTCTTGACCTCGAGCGGCCAATACGGCCCGAGCTCGCTGTCGCTGGTCCAGCCGTCGAGCGTGGCGAGCGCCCACGGGTAGACGGTCGAGCGCAGCAGGATCCCGCCTTCGTCGATGTAGCGCCTGGTGCGCTCGCCGTACACGTCGCGGACCACGGACTCCAGGCGAGTGCCCCAGAAGACCGCCTCGTTGTCGGAGAGGTCCGGGGGCGGCAGCGCGCCGACCTTCTCGGCGTAAAGCTGGATCGTGCTCTTCCAGGGGTTCTCGCCGATCAGGCAGGCGGCTTCGCTCGCGCCGATTCCGTGCGTGCGCTCAGAGTGCCAATCGGCGTCGCTGGCGCGGCATATCATCTCGAAGGGCCGGTCGGCCAAGACTGCGGCGCTCATCCTCCCGACGCCTCCCTTCCCGCCTCCGTCAACGTCCACCGGTCGCCTCGGGTCTGTTGCAGCGCGATCAGCTCGTCGAGCTGGGCATGCGCGACCACGCGCAGCGATTCCGCCAGCGTCTCGACTAGCTCGTTCGCCTTGCATGCGATGGCGAGGACGGGGCGGGTCACGACCCACCCCGCTCCGCGAGGACCATCGCGGCCACGTCGTCGCTCAAGCCGAGCATCACGGCGCTTCGGTGATCGGCGAATGTCGCCGCCAGCGCCTCGCGCTTGGCTTTCTCCCTTGCGTCCAGTTTCGCCAACGCCTTCATCGCGCGCGCGGCTGCCTCGAATTTGTTCTCGCTCATTGTTCGTCCTCCGTTGTTGCCATTGCTCGCGTGCTCCCGCACCGCGGGCAGTTCCGTAATTCGAGCGACGCCACCTCGTCGGCCATCGCCCCGACGTACTCGGC
>JADLGR010000329.1 GCA_020849175.1 Deltaproteobacteria bacterium | reverse complement strand
TCGATGATCTTCGAGACCATGCGGTTCAGGAACTCGCGGTCGTGCGAGGTCATGAGCAGCGCGCCGCCGAAGCTCGCGAGCCACTGTTCGAGCCACAGGATCGATTCGAGATCGAGGTGGTTCGTCGGCTCGTCGAGCAGTAGCGCGTCGGGCTGCATCACGAGGATGCGCGCCAGCGCGACGCGCATCTTCCAGCCGCCCGAGAGGTCGCCGACGTCGCCGTCCATCCGATCGGACGCGAAGCCGAGACCCGCCAACACCTCGCGCGCTCGCGCTTCGAGCCCGTAGCCGCCCAGATCCTCGAAGCGCGCCTGCGCCTCGCCGTAGCGCTCGACGAGTGCGTCCAGCTCGGCGGATCGCTCCGGGTCCGCCATCGCGTGCTCGATCGCGTGCAGCTCGCGTGCGACGTCGGAGACCGGGCCCGCGCCATCCAGGGTTGCCTCGACGACGCTTCGTCCCTTCATCTCGCCGACGTCCTGGCTGAAATAGCCGACCGTGACCCCTCGATCGACGGCGACCTGCCCCTCGTCGGGCTCTTCTTCGCGGGTCACGAGCCGCAACAGCGTGGTCTTGCCCGCACCGTTCGGTCCGACGAGACCGACCTTCTCGCCGCGCTGGACCACGGCCGAGGCCTCGAGAAACAGGATCTGCCGGCCGTGCCTCCTGCAGATCCCGTCGAATCGGATCACGTGCGCGTCACTGTGCAGCGACCGTGGCGAGCGGATACTCGCGGCAGTCGCTGCGCTCGGCGTACTGCCGTGCCGTGTAGCCGCGGCCCCAATCCGCGAGCGCGCGCAGGACGTCACAGCGCTCGGCTGGCGTCGAAAGACGCGGGTCGGTGTCGACCGACGCGATCACCTGCGCGGGTGTCTCGGTCTGGCTCGCCATGCGGATACCGCCTCCCTCGCGCGTGTCGAAGACGATGAACTTCGGAGCAGCAGGGGCCGACGGATCCCACGCCGTCCATGCCGGCAGCTCTCCAAGGGCGCCGCTGCCGGGATCTCCGTTTCGTGCGAACGCGGCCCAGTAGGACATCATGACCTTCGAGAGCGACTCCCTCCCGGCGAGGTTGTGCTTCGTGAAGATCATGTTCGCGGCGCGGCCGAGATCGAAGTGACCGAAGACGAACGGGATCTCGAACCCGTGCGAGGCTCCGAGCATCTTCGAGAGGTCTGCGCCGAGAATCGTCGGCTCCTCGTCCCAGTCGAAGCGGTAGACGAAGACTTTGCGCTCACTCTCGCGCATGGCGGCAGCGGGACCGTCGGCGCCGGTCGCCTTCCACATGCGCGAGAGATGGTCGGCGGTGGCGAGCGTTCGCTTCTCGTCGACGAAGCGCGGCAGGATCCAGAGCAGCTTCCGCACGTGCGCCGGGTCTGGGAACAAGAACAGACGGTTCTCGTCGCGGTTGGTTCCCAGGATGACCGGTACGCGGTTCCAGCCGTCCGCCGTCGCGAAGCGCGCGTCGAAGTCGTCCGCGGGAAGGACGGTGCCGTCGGCGAACACCTTGGGCATGGTGATCATGCCCGAGGGCTGCACAGTGTATGCGCCGAGGATCTCGCTCGCGCTCTTGCTGCGGAGCATGCGCGCGATCTCTTCGTTGCGCATGCCCGCGAGCTTCGCCCGTGCGGCGGTGCGGTCGCCGGCGCCGTCTTGCTCGAGCAGGCGGAGCAGGATCTCGCCCGAGCTCTGTGCGTCGCCTGGCGGCGAAGCGTCGGCGAGGGCCTCGGCCTGCGCCGGCGTCGATCGCCACAGGCCGCCGCTCTGCGAGATCGCGCGATGGAAGAGCCCCTTCGCCCGGGGTGCGAGCAGCAGCGTGTAGACGTTCTGGCCGCCCGCAGACTCACCGAAGATCGTGACGTTGCCCGGATCGCCGCCGAATGCGGCGATGTTGTCGTGCACCCACTCGAGCGCACGAACGAGGTCGAGGGTCGCGAAGTTCCCCGAGCGCTCGTCGTCATCGGCTGCATCGGCGCGAAGCGCCTCGTGACGCATCCAGCCGAGCGGACCGAGGCGGTACTGCACGGCGACCACCACCACGCCGTGCGTCGCGGCGAGGTTGCCGCCGTCGTAGAACGCGGCCGTTCCGATCGTGTTCCCGCCGCCGTGGATCCAGACCATGACGGGAAGGCGCGCCGTGCCGGCCGGAACGTCCTCTGGCGAGAAGGGCGGGGCCCACACGTCGAGCGTGAGGCAGTCTTCGTCGCCTGCGATCGTCCCCGGGCGCCCGTCGACGCCAGCGAAGGGGCTCGCGTACTGCGGGCACGGCGCGCCGAACGCGAGCGCTTCGCGCACGCCCGCCCAGCGCTCCGGCGGCTGGGGCGCCCGCCAGCGAAGCTCGCCGACCGGCGGCTTCGCGAAGGGGATCCCCAGCCACGCGTGCGAGCCGTAGCGACCTGCGCCGCCCAAGACGGCGCCGGCCGGTGCCGTGCGCCGGGTCGCCGGGTCGCTCTTCGCGATCCGCCACGGCTCACCGCGTCCTCCGCACGCGAGCGACGCAAGGCCGATCGCGGCCAGACCAACGAGAGCGAGCAGGGGTGAGCGGACGAGCGTCACGGAGTTCTCCTCGAGATTCGCGGGCGACCACGCGGACCGCGCGCCGCTGCGGGCCGCCGTGGGCCGGGCGAGGATAGCGGGTTCGGAGCCGGCCTCTGGACACGCGCTACGCTGGCACGAATGGCAGGCCGCAGTCCCGCACCGTTCACCCCGACGCAGGAACGTGTTGGGCATGTCGTGATCCGCGCCATGTCGGCGGTGAACGTCTGGCTGTACCGCCTCAGCGGCGGACGCGTCGGCGGAAGATTTCGCCACGGAGCGCCGGTGCTGCTGCTCACCACGGTCGGGCGCAAGACCGGGGCCTCGCGTGTGGCGCCGCTCCTCTATCTGGAGGACGGAGACAACCTCGTGATCGTGGCATCGAAGGGCGGCATGTCGCACCACCCGACCTGGTATCTCAACGTGCAGGCGCATCCCGATGTCGAGGTCGAGGTCGGAAGCGAGCGCAGGAACATGCGAGCAAGAACGGCTGACGCCGCCGAGCGGTCCGCGCTCTGGCCCCGCCTCGTCGAGATGTACCGCGACTACGACGACTACCAGGCCCGGACCGAACGCGTGATTCCGGTCGTCATCCTGTCCCCGCGCCCGGCGTGATCTGGCGGGCTGCCGCGGCCCTGCATCGGCCGATCGGCGCCAGCGACCCTTCGTGCCGATCGATCTCGCTCGCGCGGGTCAGTCGCCCTTCGCGCTGCCACCGCGAGGCGAGGATGTCGGAACGAGACGTGCGCGAAGGGCGCGGGTCGCGGGGCTCTCGCGCACGGACTCGGCGCGCGCGAGGAGGTCGGCTGCGTGCGCGCGCCGCCCCTGCGCGAGCAGAAGCTCGGCCGCCAGCTCGAGCGGCTCGGGGTTGCCCGGATCGAGACGCCCCGCGGTCTCGAGCGCGGGGACGGCCTCGGCCGTTCGTCCCAGCGCGACCAGCACGCGACCGAGCACCTCGTGCGCGAAGGGGTTCGTGGGATCGCGCGCGAGGAGCTCCTGCATCACCACGAGATCGCCGCCGCTCGCACGCCCGCGCACCGCACGCAAGGCCGCCTCGAGCAACGCGACCGAGGCGCGATCTTCGCCGCGCTCGAGAACGAGCGTTCCGCCACAGCGCTGCACGGGGTGGAAGCGCTCGAGGAGTGTGCGACGGATCGCGTCGTACGGGCGAACGGCAGCGAGCCAGAAGCCGTCGACCAGCGCCACGCGGACCCGAGAATCGAGCAGGCGCCGCATCTGCTCGTCTTTCTCGGTGGCGGTCAGCAGGTAGTCTCCGGGAAGGTAATCGCCGAGCAGCATCCACAGCGCGTTCGGTCGTTCGAGCAGCGAGTAGTCGAGGACGGCGAGCGGCGCGACGAAGATCGGCTCGCCGGGCGGCACCCGAGCGCTGACGACGCTGCGCAGGCAGCGGATCTCCTCGCGGAGCGGCCAGCTCACGAAGACGGTCTCTCCGCGCACGTCGACGGGCTCGTCGAGGCGGCGCATGCGCATCGATCCCGTGTACTCGTCCCCCGGGTCGATGCGCGGCACGCCGGCCACGACAGCCCAGACGAGCAGGCCCGCGGCGACGACACCGCAAGCGAAGATGCCGGCCGTGACGGCGTTGCCGCGAGCGCCAGGCCAGCGCCGCCCCGCGGTCCGCGCCGCTCCTGCGAGGAGCCACGTCGCGAGGAGCCAGTAGGGGAGCGCGCTCTCGAGGACGCGGAGGACGCGGAGCTGATAGTAGACGTTGCTGAGTGCCGCGAGCGCCGCGACGAGCAGGCCTGCGACGAGCGTGCTGCGTGCGTCGAGTCCGCGGCGTGCGATGCGCCAGATCCATACGATGCCCGCAGCGCACAAAACTGCGAGCGGCGCGAGCAAGGCCGCTCCGGCGAGCCGTCCCTCGGGAGCCGCCCCACCGCTCGCGAGCAGCGACCAGAGCTCGAAGCCATAGGCGCTGCGCTGTGTGAACGCGCGCAGCAGCGTCGCGTGAACGAGCGCCTCGAGCCCGCCCTTCGCGGCGTAGTATGCGGCGAACGCACCTGGAACGACGACGGATCCGGCGGCGGTGGCGAAGACGCGGCGGATCGCGAGCACGAGAGAACGCGGGCCGTGCTCGCCGTAGCGCTGCGGAAGGAGGGCCGGGAGGGCCGATGCCGCGACCGAGAACGCGAGCAGCACGAGGCCTAGGTCCTGTCGGGCCGCGACCGCGAGACCGCCGGCGAGGCCGAGCGCGAAGCAGCGCAGCCCGCCCGGTCGTTCGAGGGCGCGCGCCAACGTGAGCAGCACGACGCCCATCGCGAAGCCCACCGTCGCCTTGCTCCACTGCCCGGGAACGATCGCGATGAGGCTCGCCGGGACGAGCGCCGCGGCCGGCTGCACGAAGCGCCGTGCGAGCCGGTACGTGATGGCGACGTTCGCGAGCAGGAGTCCGATGTAGACCGTGCGCGAGACGAGGATCGACGGGCCGGCCACCGCGAAGGCGAGCGCGAGGGCGTGATACAGCAGCGGCGCATAGTGCCCGTAGACGTCGCGGTAGAGCAGCTCGCCGCCGATCATGCGTTCGGCGGCGTGTACGACATAGCCCTCATCGAGCAGCATGAGGCCGTAGGGCCGCAGGGCCCACAGATAGGCCGCAGCGCAGACGACCAGGAGGGCGAGCAGCCAGCGGTCGCTGCGGACGGTGCGCGGGCCATCCGGGGAAACCCTGTCGCGTTCAGGCACGGGGCGCGAGTGTCTGGGATCGGAGGCGGGCTGCCAAGGCGCGCTACGGTCTGGCGCCGCCGGGCCGATGGGAGTGGCGATGCAGCGCGAAGGCTTCCGCGTGACCGCTGCCTTCGAGGAGCACCACTGGTGGTTCCGGGCGCGAAGGGACCTCGTCGAAGCGCAGCTAGCACGCGCGCTGGGCGGCCGCGCTGGGGGAGCCCGCCGCCCGCGGCTCCTCGACTACGGCTGCGGCACGGGCTTCAATCTGCGCCTTCTGGCGCGCTACGGTGAGGCGTTCGGAGCGGACGTGACGAATCCGCAAGCGGAAGAGTTTCGGAGCGTGCCGCACGAGCGGTTTCTCGCGATCGACGCGGACCTCGCGCAGCACCGGGGAACCTTCGATGTGGTGACGGCGCTCGACGTCATCGAGCACCTCGACGACGACGTCGCGGGGCTCGTCTCGATGCGGGAGCTGCTCGGTCCGGGCGCGCAGCTCGTCGTCACGGTCCCGGCCTACGACTGGCTTTGGAGCGGCGAGGACGTGATCAGTGAGCACCGGCGGCGCTACACGCGCGGCACGCTCGAAAGGATCTGCCGTGCCGCGGGTCTCGTGCCGCGCTTCGTCTCGTACTTCAACCTCTCGATTCTGCCGCTCGCGGCGGCCGCGATCCTCGCCGGGCGCGTGCTCCGCCGGGGCGAGCCGCCCCGGAGCAACCTGCGTGCGCTCCCGCCTCGCGCGAACGAGTGGCTCTATCGCGCGGTTGCACGGGAGGCGCGCTGCGTGGGGCGCGAGCGCATCCGACTGCCGGCCGGCGCGAGCCTCGTGGCGCGCTGTGCGGCGTAGGAGCGGGCCGTGAGCCTCGTGCCCTGGCGCGACCGGTATCTCGTCTTCGGAGCGCCGAGCCTCGGCGCCGAGGAGCGCGTGGCGATCGCGGCCTGCCTCGATTCGGGCTGGGTGGGGAGCGGCCCTCGCGTCGCGGAGCTCGAGGAGCGCCTGCGCGACCTGCTCGGCGCGGAGGCGACGGTCGCGGTCAACTCCGGGACAGCAGCGCTGCATCTCGCGCTGCTCGAGCTTCGGCTCGAGCCCGGCAGCGAGGTGATCACCACGCCGATGACGTTCTGCGCGACGGCGAACGCCATCGTCCATGCCGGGCTGCGGCCCGTGTTCGTCGACTGCGGGCGCTCGACGC
>JADLGR010000328.1 GCA_020849175.1 Deltaproteobacteria bacterium | reverse complement strand
GCGATCGCGGCCTCGCGTGCGAGACGAACGGCGAGCGCCGTGAGCTCGGCGGCTCGCGCGCCGAAGCCGGCGCGCGCGAGCGTACGCTCCTGCGTACGGAAGGTGTTTGCGGTCAGGATCTCGGCGCCCGCGGCGACGTACTCGGCGTGGATCGCACGGACGAGGTCCGGCCGTTCGAGCAGCGCATGTGCGGACCAAAGCGGTAGCGCGCTCGGTACGCCTCGGCGTTCGAGCTCTGTACCGAGTGCTCCGTCGAGAATCATGATGGGTCCTGCACGCAGCCGCTCCGCGAGCCATCCGCGAGCGTCCTCGTTCGCAGATCTCGCCGGCCGCGTAGAGCGGCCGCTGCCGTCCGTCTCCTTCCTCGTGTCTCCGCTCGATCGCACGAGGTCGTTATACTGCGTGCAGAATGACCCGTCGCGCCCCCCTTCTGCGCCATGCGGCGGCCGGCCGCATCGAGCCCGGCCGGCTCGCCGTTCGATGGCGCGCCCTCGACCCCGGCGCTCCGGCGTGCCTCGCGGAAGCGCCGCTCGCTCCGGGCGCTCGCCTCCTGGGTCCGTTCACGGCCGCGCTCGCGTTCGACGTCGGCGAAGAATCGGTCGCGATCGACCCGGCTCTGACGAACACGTCGGGCGCGCCGCTTCGCCTCGAGGCGCTGGTGATCGGCCTGCGCTGGACGCCGCCGGACGCGCATGCGCTGCGCTACCTGCGGAACGGCTGGCAGTCGTGGTCGTTCACGGGAAGCCGCGATCTCGACGACGCCGGCGAGCGTTCCTTCCCCTCGGGACCGTGGCTGCGCGGGATGTTCCACGCGCTCGGAGCACCACCCGACGACCGGATGGGGTGGCACGAGTCGGACCTTCTCACCGTGATCGGCCCGGGCGCCGGCGGCGCTGCCCTTCTCGCCGGCGTTCTCGAGCAAGGCCGAAGCTTCGGCGTCGTCTTCGCAAGGCGCGACGGGGACGACATCCTGGTCGAGATCGAGCTGCGGCTCGACGCCGAGGCCGCGCCGCACGAGCGGTTCGATCTCGAGCGCGTTCGTGTCCGTGCCGGGGAGGACGCGAGCCGCCTGCTCGAGGGGTTCGCGGACGAGCTCGGCCGGATCTCGTCTGCGCGCGTGCGCAGACCGTTCCAGGCGGGCTGGTGTAGCTGGTACCACTTCTTCCACGACGTCACCGAGCAGGACGTTCTTCGCAACCTCGACGCGCTTGGCCGTGCGCGCGACGAGATCCCGATCACACTCGTGCAGCTCGACGACGGTTACCAGCGGGCGATCGGTGACTGGCTCGAGACGAACGAGAAGTTTCCGCGCGGGCTCGCGCCGCTCGCGGCCGACATTCGTTCGGCGGGCTTCGACGCGGGGCTGTGGACCGCTCCGTTCTGCGTCGCCCCGGACAGCGCGCTCTTCGCGGCCGAGCGCCACTGGCTGCTGCGTGCGGGGGATGCCCTGTTCTGTGGCCTCCTCCATCCGATGTGGACTCCCTCGGCGCGCATCCACGTCCTCGACGCGAGCCGCGACGAGGTCCGCACGCACCTCGCGAGTCTGTTCCGCGAGCTCACCGCGATGGGCTTCACGTATCAAAAGCTCGACTTCCTCTACAGCGAGGCGATGGAGGCGGATGCCTTCGACCCGACGCTCTCGCGCGCCGGGCGGCTGCGGCTCGGTCTCGAAGCAATCCGCAGCGGCTGCGGCGACGAGACCTTCGTGCTCGGCTGCGGGTGCCCGCTGGGGCCGGCCGTCGGAATCGTCGACGGGATGCGGATCGGTCCTGACGTGGCGCCGAGCTGGGAGATCGAGGACGAGCCAGCGATCCCCGGGATCGAGACGACGCGCCCGGCAACGCGCAACGGGGTTCGCAGCATCCTCGCCCGCGCGTGGATGCACCGCCGGCTCTGGCTGAACGATCCCGACTGCCTCATGTCGCGCATCGTCGACACGCGGCTCACGCGAGACGAGACGCGTACGCTCGCCGTGTCCATCGCGGCGACGGGGGGAATGGTGCTGTTCTCGGACGACGTGCCGAAGCTCGCGGGCGAGAGCCGCGAGCTGGTGGCCGAGACGCTTCGCCTCGCGCGCGAAGTGGACGAAGCGGCCGAGGTGGGAGTGGCGCGGGCTCCGGGGCTGCTGGCGGCAGAGTTTGCGGATCTCGTCGTTTCACCGGTTCAGGGCGGCGCGCTCGTCGCCCTCGTGAACGCGGGAGACGCCCCGATCGTGCGGCGGGTCGATCCGCGTGCGCTCGGCTTCGAAGAGGGCTCTGCTTCGCTCGAGGGCACCTTCGGCCTCGACCTCTCGCTGGACGCTGGCGCCGCGACCGTGTCGCTGGCGCCGCACGCGAGCGCGCTTCTGCGCATCCGCTGCGGAGCACCGCTCGCAGTCTTTTGCGACTTCGATGGCACCTTCCTGGTCCAGGACGTCGGATCGACTCTGGCGCGCCGCTTCGCCGCCGAGCGACGGTTGCAGGAGTGGGATCGTCTCCAACGCGGTGAGATCACGGCGTGGGAGTACACGGTCGGGATCCTCGACGGGCTTCCACTGCCGGAGGAAGCGCTCGAGGAGTTCCTGCAGGGCGTCACACTCGATCCCGGGGCGCGCGCGCTGCTCGACTGGTGCACGGAGCAGGGGGCTCCCTTCCGTGTCCTCTCCGATGGCTACGACCGAAACCTTGCGCGGCTGCAAGAGATCCACGGCGTGCGGTTCGCGTTCGACGCCAACCGCCTGCGCTACGAGGACGGGTGCTGGCGGATCTCGCCGGCGCGTCCGGACGCGAGGTGTGGCTGCGGGACGGGCAACTGCAAGCGCGGCAGGATCGAGGCCTACCGTAGCAAGAATCCCGGCATGACGGTCGTTCACATCGGCAACGGTCGCGTCTCGGACCTGTGCGGGGCGCTCGCGGCCGATCTCGTCTTCGCGAAGGGCAGCCTCGCCGATGCACTCGACGAGCGCAGCGTCGCCTTCGAGCGCTTCGACACGCTACACGACGTCGTGAAGGCGCTGGCGACGTGGATCGCGAACCCGCGCGACGTTCGGGACGGACGGGTCGGTCGCGACGTCCGGAACGGACGGACCAGTCGAAACCGACAAAGCGACACCGATCGATGATCGACCACGCTTCGAGCCTCGCGGCCGGCCGCCGAGGCGCACGCGGCAGTGTGGGGGTCGTCGGGGCCGGCTTCGCAGGCCTCGCGGCAGCGCTCCGCCTGCGCGAGCACGGTCTCGACGTGACGGTGTTCGAGCGCGAGGGCGCTCCCGGTGGCCGCGCGCGCGCGGTGGCGCTCGCCGGCGCCGAGATCGACCCCTGCGCGATGCTGCTCTCGACCGCGGACCACGCCGTGCGTGCGCTGCTCGGCGCGATCGGACAGCCCGACGAGCTCGAAGAGTGGCCGACCGGTTCGCTGTGCGAGAGCGCCGCCGGCGTGCTGCGGACCATCGCGACCGCGCGACCGTCGCTGCGTGCTGGCCGTTCCAGGGTCGGCCTGCGCGGCGCTCTGCGCTGCATTCGACTCGACCGACTCTGCGCTCGCTACGCGCAGCAGATCGATCCCTCCGCGCCTGAGGGCGCACTCGTCCTCGACGACCGCAGCGCGGGTGAGTGGGCGCGCCTGTACTTTGGAGAGGCGGTGCGCACCGCGTGGATCGCGCCCTGGCTTGCGGCGTGGAGCCGCGGCAACGATGCCGAGACCAGTCGCCTGCTCTTCCTCCTGCAGTACGCCACGCTGCGCGGCGCCGCTCCGGCGAGTCTGCGGTCCGGTGCGGGGGCGTTGGCCGAGGCGCTCGCGCGACGCGTGACGACGCGATTGGGAGTCGCCGTCGGTACGGTCGAGAGGTCGCCGGGGGGTGGCTTCGCGCTGCTCGGCAGCGGCGCTCGCCGGGAGCCGCTTGCGACGGCCGATGCCGTCGTCCTCGCGCTTCCTCCTGCGGCGGCGCTCGAGGTCGGTGCGAGCGTGCTCACGACGGCCGAGAAGGACCATCTCGC
>JADLGR010000327.1 GCA_020849175.1 Deltaproteobacteria bacterium | reverse complement strand
GGCCTGACGCTGCGGCCGAGGCCGTGAGCCCGGACGAAGACACGTCGCCGTCGCTCCCGATCAAGGCGCCAGTCGCTTCGCTCCTCACGCTGGGCGAATGGATCTGCGCACTCGTCGTCGCGTCCGCGCTGCTCTGGATCCACGTCCAGGCCTGGCTGTACGCGCCCATGCTCTGGCGCGATGAGATCAGCACGCTCCACATCGCATCGCAGCCGACGCTCGGCGGAGTCTGGGCGCTGATGGAGTGGGAGTCGTCGCCGCTTCTATTGCCTCTCGTGCTTCGGCTGTGGACGAACCTCGGTCCGGGAACAACCGCACTCTCGCTGCGCGCGCTTGCGCTCGGCGTCGGTATTCTCGTTCTCGCGAGTCTCTTCATCGCGGTGTGGCGCATGGCAGGGACTGCGCCCCTATTCGCGCTGCTGCTCGTGGGCGCGAATCCGGCCGTCGTTCGCTTCGGCGACACACTGCGCGCCTACGGCCTTGGCCTCGTCCTCGCGGTCTTGCTCGTCGCCGCGATGTGGCAGCTCTGCGTGCGCGTGACGTTCGGCGCAGTCGTCGTCGCGGCCGCTCTCGCCATCGTCGCCGTCCAGACGCTCTATCACGATGCGGTCGTCGTCTTCGCGCTGTGCACGGCCTGCGCGATCGCGTGGGCCTTGCGCGGGCGCCGGCGCGAGGCGGCGACGCCGCTCGCCATCGGCGCCCTCGCCGCGCTGACGCTCCTCCCGTACCTCGGGCCCCTGTCGAGAGCGCGCGAGTGGAACGTCATCATGCAGGCGCCGGTCGATCTCGCGTGGCTGGTCGAGAGACTGCGCGCGGCCACGGGCGCGGACACGCCGGCGCTCCCGGCGCTCGCGTGCGGGCTTGCGCTTGCGCTGCTGGCAGCGTGCGCGAGAAGAGCGTGCGGCGCTGCGCCGCGATCGGAGGCGCGCGCAGGCGGCGTTCTTCTCGGTCGCGCTTCTTGCCGGCGCCGGAACCTACGCGATCTTCTTGCTCCTCGTCGGCTACCCGACCCAGAGCTGGTACTACTTCTCGCTGCTCGGGTTCGCAGTGGTGCTGATCGAGAGTGGCCTTCACAGAATCCTGCGCGGCGCCGCGGCGTGGCGCACGGCCCGGCTCGCGATCGTCGTCGCGGGCTTCGGGCTCGTCCTGCCGGCGCTGTGGCGTGGCCAGCCGATGCGGCTCACGAACCTCGACGCCGTGGCGCAGGTGCTGCGCGAGCAGGCACGGCCGGACGATCTCGTCCTCGTGTTTCCGTGGTACCTCGGGATCAGCTTCGATCACTACTACACAGGCGCTACGCCGTGGATGACGGTTCCCGACCTTCCCGATCACGCGCTCACTCGTTACGACCTGCTGAAGGGCCTCATGACCCGGCCGGACGAGGCGCGCCGCGCCGCGGACCGCGCGCAGGAGACGCTCGAGCGACACGCGAGCGTGTGGGTCGTTGGAGAGCTCCCGCTCGTCGAGGGCAATCCGCGGCCCCCCGACCCGCCGATCGCGCCGACTGCGACGCTCGGCTGGCGAGAGGGGGCCTATGTGCTGCTCTGGGGTCGCGACGTCGCCTACCGGCTGCAGGCGCGAGCGAACGTGATCTCGCGGATCCCGATCCCCGTCGCCGGCGCGGTCAGCCCCTTCGAGACGCCGCCGCTCACCCGGTTCGACGCGAGGCGCTGAGTCAGCGTCAGCGCGCCCTGCGCTCGCGCCGCGGGTCGGGCGCGGCAGCCTGGGCCCGGGCCGCGGCGCGACCCGGTGCTGGAGCTTGTGGTGGCCCAGGGCGGAATCGAACCGCCGACACTGCGATTTTCAGGCTGATTCTTCGCAGTTCGCGCATTCTCGCCTACCTGCGCTTAGCTACGCTAAGCAACGGAAGTGACTGCGAGATTTCGTCGGCTACTCTTCGCGGTGTTACGCTGCAAAACGCCGGTTTCTGCTTCACGGTGTGCCCCCCGTGTGCCCCCGGTGACACTGCGATGTTTCGTTGCAGTGTCGGGCGTGCGGGGCCGCGTGTGAAGCCGATCATCCGGCCGGGAGGGCGTGAACGTGAAGCTCACCAAGCGAGCCGTAGAAGCGGTCGAGCCGTCGTCCGAGCGCGATCTCTGGATGATCGACGACGAGCTGCCCGCGCTCACCCTGCGCGTGAAGCCGTCGGGCGTTCGCACCTACGTGCTCCGGTATCGCAACGCGAACGGCGTGCAGCGCAAGTACGCGATCGGCCGGCATGGCGTCGTAACTGCGGCCGAGGCGCGCCGTCGTGCGCGAGAGCATCTAGCCGAGATCGCGCGCGGTGCCGATCCGGCCGAGACGCGCGAGGAGAAGCGCCGCGCGCTCACCGTCGCCGATCTCGCCGACCGCTACCTGCGCGAGCACGCGGCCACGAAGAAGAAGCCCTCCAGCGCGGCGGGCGATGCGCGAAACCTGCGCCTGCACGTCGTGCCGAGGCTCGGCAGACGCCCGGTAGCGGAGGTGACGCGGGCGGAGGTGACGCGCCTGCATCACGACCTCCGCGAGACGCCGGGCAACGCGAATCGCGTGCTCTCGCTGCTCTCGAAGGCCTTCAATCTCGCGGAGCGCTGGGGCCTTCGGCCCGACGGCTCGAATCCGTGCAGGAACATCGACCGCTACCCGGAGCGGAAGCGCGAGCGCTACCTCACGGCGGCCGAGCTGGCGCGGCTCGGCGAGACGCTGCGCGAGATCGAGGCCGAGGGCTCCGAGCATCCCTCGACCGTCGCGGGCGTGCGGCTGCTGATCTTCACGGGCTGCCGTCGCGGGGAGATCGAGGGGCTGCGCCGCGACGAGGTGGACTTCGAGCGCGCAGGGCTCCGCCTCGCCGACTCGAAGACCGGCGCGAAGTGGCTGCCGCTCAACGCGCCTGCGCTCGAAGTGCTGGCTTCGCTCACGAAGAAGGCCAGCGACAACCCCTACGTGCTGACAGGCCGAACGAAGAGCGAGCCGTTTCAGGGGCTCGGCTGGGCGTGGAGGCGCATCCGGCAGCGCGCGGGGCTCGATGACGTGCGCCTGCATGACCTGCGGCACGCCTTCGCGAGCGTGGGCGTCGCGAGTGGCGCGTCGCTGTACGTGATCGGCGGGCTCCTCGGCCATCGCGTCCCGGCGACGACCGCGCGCTACGCGCACCTTGCCGACGATCCGCTCCGCGCAGCCAGCCAGGCAATCGGCGCGCGAATCGCGGCCGCCCTCGACGGCAAGCCCGCTGCGCCCGTGATCCCGCTGCGCGACACGAAGTAGACTCGCCTCCAGCGCGGCTAGGTCGGCCAACCGAAGAGCCCGACCGCACGGGCCTGCCGCGCTGCCTCACTCCTGCGGAGCACCCTTGCGGAGGTGCGCGCCGTGGCAAGCGCGAAGAAGGGCTCTCGGAGTAGCGGATCTTCTCCCGGAGGCCGACCTCCCGAGCGGAAAGAGGCCATCCGAGAGGCGGCTTCGAGCGCTGCGCCGGAGCGCGAGACGCAGGCGAAGCTGGACGAGACCCTGCGCGAGCTGTACGCGCTGCGCGCGAAGGTGGCCGAGGCCGAGCGCGTGCTCCGCGAAAAGCGCAGCCCCGCGAAGGCCCTCGAGCTCCTCGGGATCAAGCGGCCCCGGATCGCGCGGGGGCCGCAGGGCGAGGGGCACGGCCGGCGTGGCCGCAGCCGGCAGGAGCTGGATCGCATCGTCGGGCTCTACCTCAACATGCGAACCACCGACTACGGAGGCCGCCCGCGCTACGGCCGCGGCGAGCGCCACGACCTCCTCTTTCGCATGGCCGCAGGCGACGACGTGAGCGCCGAGTTCGTCTTCGAGCCCGACACCGACCCGCCCATGAGCAAGACGGACGCTCTGCGCAATGTGGCCGCGTATCTCGCGGTCAGCCCCCGGCAAGCGTGGGAGATCCTCGCGCGCGAAGCGAAACGACCGCCGCAAGCGGACCGCGAGCCGTTCACGCTCGCCGACCTGCCGCCCCGACCGCGCTAGCCCCCGCGCCGCCGCGTGGCGGCGTATGCGTCGACATTCGCCGCCGGGGCGGCGCCCCGCGCACCCTCGCCCTCGTGCGCCGCATTCCGCGGTGACGAGAGAATACACGATGCAGTGTCAGTATCTCACGACGATCGAGGCGGCCGCACGACTCGGCCTCCAGCCGCGCACGCTGGAGCGCTGGCGCTGGTCCGGGCAGGGCCCGGCGTACCACCGGCTCGGCGGCGCCGTCCGCTACCTGGCCGACGACCTCGCCGACTGGGCCGCCGCCGGCCGCAGGCGCAGCACGTCCGACCCGGGCCCCGCGCCCGACCGGGCCGCGCGGTGACGGCGGGCGGGCTGCCCGGCCGGGGTGGTGCCCGGCCGGGCGGCGATCATCGGAGCTACCACGCGGCTCCGCACGCTGGCACCCGGGACCGTAGCGCGCGCCGACGGCGCACGCCGCCGTGTCGCGCGTGCGCGCGATGGCGGCGCGTCGCCGAGGTGCGCGCGCTGCGCGCGAGGAGCGCGCGGTGACACGCGCGAGTGTCGATCGGACGGCCGAGCTGGAGCTCGTGGCGGCGTGCCTCGCGTCGCCGCGCGAGGCCGCGCGCGCGCTCGAAGTCGTTGCGCCGCATGACTTCGCCGACGAGCGCCTCGGCCGCGTGCTGCTCACGCTCGATGGGCGCGATGACGTGACGCTCGCCGAGCTGAACGAGGCGCTCGAGCGCGCGCACCCCGCGCAGGGCTGGCCGGATTTCCTCCGGGATCTCGTCGACTGCGACGCGCCGCCGCTGGCTGCGCTGCGGCTGGCCGGCGTCGTGCGCCGGCAGGCACTAGCGCGCGAGCGTGCATCGCTCCTCGCGCGGCTCGCCGACGGCGCCGACGCGGCGGCTCTCGCGCGCATCGGCGAGATCGACGCTGCGCTCGCGAGCGGCGCGCTCCG
>JADLGR010000326.1 GCA_020849175.1 Deltaproteobacteria bacterium | reverse complement strand
TGGAGTGTAGCCAGGTGGATAGAGCTGCCAAGCAAGAGCTCGTCACGACGCTCCACGACGTGTTCAAGGACACGGGCGTGATCGTTGTGGCCCACTATGCCGGCATGACCGTCGCCCAGATGACCGAATTCCGCAAGCGCATGAAAGAGGCTGGCGGAACGGTCAAGGTGGCGAAGAACACGCTGGCGGTCCTGGCGCTCAAGGAGACGAATTCAGAGGGCATCTCGAATCTGTTCAAGGGGCAAACGTGCATTGCCTACTCGAGCGATCCGATGGTGGCCGCGAGGATTGCCGTCAAGTACAGCCGGGAGAACGACAAGCTCGTGATCCTCGGCGGTGCGATGGGGAGCAACATCCTCGACTCCGCGAGCGTCAAAGCACTCGCCGACCTCCCCTCGCTGGACGAGCTGAGGGCGAAGCTCATCGGTCTCCTCAACGCGCCGGCGACGAAGATCGCCCGCACGATCAAGGAACCGGGGGCCAAGCTCGCGCGCGTCATCCAGGCGCAGGCGAGCAAGAGCGAGGCCGCTTGAAGGCATGTGGCGCGGCGCTGATCGCCGCGAGCAGGACGAACAACAGAACCTGGACCGCCGAGCGGTTCGAACCGAACTCAAGGAAACACTGAAATGACCGATCTCGCAAAAATCGTCGACGACCTGTCGAAGCTGACTGTTCTCGAGGCCGCTGAGCTCGCGAAGCTTCTCGAGGAGAAGTGGGGCGTCTCGGCTGCCGCCGCCGTCGCCGTCGCTGCGGCTCCCGCCGCTGCGGCAGCCGCTGTCGAGGAGCAGACGGAGTTCACCGTCATCCTCAAGGCGGCCGGCGACAAGAAGATCAACGTCATCAAGGAGGTCCGCGCCATCACCGGTCTCGGCCTCAAGGAGGCGAAGGATCTTGTCGAGGCCGGCGGCAAGGCCGTCAAGGAAGGCGTGCCGAAGGACGAGGCTGCCAAGCTCAAGAAGCAGCTCGAGGACCAGGGCGCGACCGTCGAAGTCAAGTAATTGCGGGTGCCTGAGCCGGTCTCCGTCAGGAGATCGGCTCAGGCAACTCCCCCGAGGGCCCCGCTGCTGTAGAGGCACAGCGGAACACGGGACCTTCCGGCGAGTTGCGCGAGGACCGGTTGAGAGCGGCCGGTTCTGCGCCCCGAGAGATGACATTCACGAGATGCGTCGATGGGAGACGAGCCCCATCCCCGGCATCTGCGACGCGAGAGGAGCGCACATGGCTGAAGATTTCACCGGCCGCAGGCGGATGAGGAAGCGGTTCGGCTCGATCGCCGAGGTGGCGGAGATGCCGAATCTCATCGAGGTGCAGAAGAGCTCCTACGATGACTTCCTGATGGTCAGGGAGCCGGCTGGCGGCCGTCCTGAGACCGGCCTGCAGGCGGTGTTCAAGTCGGTGTTTCCGATTTCGGACTTCTCGGGCAAGGCCACGCTCGAGTTCGTCCGTTACGATTTCGATCCGCCGAAGTTTGACGTCGACGAGTGCCAGCAGCGCGACATGACGTACGCGGCGCCGCTGCGCGTAAAGCTGCGTCTCATCGTGTTCGATATCAATGAGGAGACCGGCTCGCGCTCGATCAAGGGCGTGAAGGAGCAGGACGTCTATATGGGCGACATGCCGTTCATGACTCAGAACGGCACATTCGTCATCAACGGCACCGAGCGCGTCATCGTCTCGCAGATGCATCGCTCGCCCGGCGTCTTCTTCGACCATGACCGGGGCCGTACGCACGCCTCGGGCAAGCTGCTGTTCGCCGCCCGCATCATTCCCTATCGCGGCTCCTGGCTCGACTTCGAGTTCGACGCCAAGGACGTCGTCTATGTGCGCATCGACCGTCGCCGCAAGCTGCCGGTGACGACGCTGCTCTATGCCCTCGGTCTCGACGACGAGCAGATCCTCGGCACGTTCTACGGCTCCATCCTGGTCCGTCGGACCAAGAAGGGCTGGACCATGCCGTTCATCCCCGAGAAGATGCGCGGTGTGACGCCGGCGGCCGACATCGTCGATGCCAAGTCCGGCAACGTCGTCGCCAAGGCGGGCGAGAAGATCTCCGTGCGCCGCGCGCGCGAGCTCGCCGAGAGCGGCGTCAAGGAAGTGCTGGTCGCGCCCGAGGATCTCGTCGGCAAGTATCTCGCCGAGGACATCGTCGATCTCTCGACCGGCCAGATCTATGGCGAAGCCGCCAATGAGCTCGACCAGAAGCTGCTCGACAAGCTGACCGAGGCCGGCATCGCCGAGTTCGCTGTGCTCGACATCGACCACGTGACTGTCGGCGACCACATCCGCTTGACGCTCAAGGTCGACAAGAACGCCAACCGTGACGAGGCGCTGCTCGACATCTACCGCGTCATGCGCCCCGGCGAGCCGCCGACGATCGACGCCGCCGAGACGCTCTTCCATGGTCTGATGTTCGACTCCGAGCGCTACGATCTCTCGGCCGTCGGCCGTGTGAAAATGAACATGCGCCTCGGCGACATCAAGGACTTTGTTCCGGCTGAAGACACAGTCCGCGTTCTCAGGCCTCAGGACATCCTCGCAGTCGTGCGCACGCTCGTCGATCTGCGCGACGGCAAGGGCGAGATCGACGACATCGATCACCTCGGCAACCGGCGCGTGCGCTCGGTCGGCGAGCTGATGGAGAACCAGTACCGCATCGGCCTCCTGCGCATGGAGCGCGCGATCAAGGAGCGCATGAGCTCAGTCGACATCGACACGGTCATGCCTCAGGACCTGATCAACGCGAAGCCGGCGGCGGCGGCCGTGCGCGAGTTCTTCGGCTCCTCGCAGCTCAGCCAGTTCATGGACCAGACGAACCCGCTCTCCGAGATCACGCACAAGCGGCGTCTCTCGGCGCTGGGTCCTGGCGGTCTCACGCGTGAGCGCGCGGGCTTCGAGGTCCGCGACGTGCATCCGACGCACTATGGCCGCATCTGCCCGATCGAGACGCCGGAAGGCCCGAACATCGGCCTCATCAACTCGCTCGCAACGTTTGCGCGGGTGAACAAGTACGGCTTCATCGAGAGTCCCTATCGTAAGGTCAAGGACGGTCGCGTGACCGACGAGGTCGTGTACCTCTCCGCTATGGAGGAGATGCGCCATCACGTTGCCCAGGCCAATGCCGAGATCGATGCGAAGGGCAAGCTGACCGGCGACCTCATCACCTGCCGTGTGCAGGGCGACGTGGTCCTCGTGAGTCCCGACAAGGTCGACTACATCGACGTGAGCCCGAAGCAACTCGTATCAGTCGCGGCGGCGCTCATCCCGTTCCTCGAGAACGACGACGCCAACCGCGCCCTCATGGGCTCGAACATGCAGCGTCAGGCGGTGCCGCTTCTCCGCGCCGAGGCGCCGCTTGTCGGCACCGGCATGGAGGAGGTCGTTGCGCGCGACTCGGGCGCTGCGATCGCCGCACGCCGCACCGGCATTGTCGATCAGGTGGACGCAACGCGTATCGTCATCCGCGCGACGGAGGAGACCGATCCTTCGAAGCCGGGCGTCGACATCTACCGCCTGCGCAAATTCCAGCGCTCGAACCAGAACACCTGCATCAACCAGCGTCCGCTCGTGACGGTGGGCGATCACGTACAGGCCGGCGAGATCATCGCTGACGGTCCCTCGACGGATCTCGGCGATCTCGCACTCGGCAAGAACGTGCTCGTCGCGTTCATGCCGTGGATGGGCTACAACTTCGAGGACTCGATCCTGCTCTCGGAGCGTGTCGTTGCCGACGACATCTTCACCTCGATCCACATCGAGGAGTTCGAGCTCAGCGCCCGCGACACGAAGCTCGGGCCCGAGGAAATCACACGCGATATTCCGAACGTTTCGGAAGAGGCGCTGAAGAACCTCGACGAAGCCGGCATCGTCTACATCGGCGCCGAGGTCAATCCTGGCGATATCCTCGTCGGCAAGATCACGCCGAAGGGCGAGAGCCCGATGACGCCGGAAGAGAAGCTGCTCCGCGCCATCTTCGGCGAGAAGGCGTCCGACGTGCGCGATACCTCGCTGCGTCTGCCGCCGGGTGTCTCGGGCACGGTCGTCGAGGTGCGCGTCTTCAATCGACATGGCGTCGAGAAGGACGAGCGCGCCATGTCGATCGAGCGTGAGGAGATCGAGCGTCTCGCCAAGGACCGCGACGACGAGCTCCAGATCCTCGATCGTAACGTCTACGGCCGTCTGCGCGAGGCGCTCATGGGCCGCGAGGTCTCGAAGGGACCGAAGGGCGCGCGCAAGGGCACGGAGATCAACGACGAGATCCTCGACGACATCCCGCGCAGCCAGTGGTGGGAAATCGGCCTCAAGGACGAGAAGGCCATGGCCGCAGTCGAGGCCATCGGCAAGCAGTACGAGGATGCCAAGAAGAGCCTCGAGCGCCGCTTCGTCGACAAGGTCGAGAAGCTCCAGCGCGGTGACGAGCTGCCGCCCGGCGTGATGAAGATGGTCAAGGTCTTCGTCGCAGTGAAGCGGAAGATCCAGCCGGGCGACAAGATGGCCGGCCGTCACGGTAACAAGGGCGTCGTCTCGCAGATCGTGCCCGTCGAGGACATGCCGTTCCTCGAGGATGGCACGCACGTCGATGTGGTGCTCAATCCGCTCGGCGTGCCCTCGCGCATGAACGTGGGACAGATCCTCGAGACGCATCTCGGCTGGGCCTGCCGCGGCCTCGGCCGTGCGATCGACGACGCGCTCGCGCAGTTCCATGCGAGCGGCGAGGCGGAAGCACTGCGCAAGCAGCTCACCTCCATCTACGGCGACGGCAATGGTCTCGCCAAGATGAAGGATGCCGAGCTCGAGCAGCTCGGCGAGCAGCTCAAGACCGGCGTGCCGATCGCGACGCCGGTATTCGACGGCGCGCGTGAGCCGGACATCGTCGAGATGCTGAAGAAGGCGGGCTTCGATACCTCGGGCCAGGTGACGCTCCGCGACGGACGGACCGGCGATCCTTTCGATCGCAAGGTCACGGTCGGCTACAAGTACATCCTGAAGCTGCACCATCTCGTCGACGACAAGATCCACGCCCGTTCGATCGGCCCCTACTCGCTCGTCACCCAGCAGCCGCTGGGCGGCAAGGCACAGTTCGGCGGCCAGCGTTTCGGCGAGATGGAGGTGTGGGCGCTCGAAGCCTATGGCGCCGCGTACACGCTGCAGGAGATGCTGACCGTCAAGTCGGACGACGTCGCGGGCCGCACCAAGGCCTACGAGTCGATCGTGCGCGGCGACGACGCCTTCGAGGCGGGCATTCCGGAGAGCTTCAACGTGCTCGTCAAGGAAATGCGTGCCCTCGGCCTCAACGTCGAGCTGGTCAACAGCGAGACGGCGGAGATCGAGGACCAGACCCCGGCCGAGCCCGGTGCCCAGCCGCAGCTCCCGTCCGCCGCCGAGTGATGAATGCGCCGCCGCCCGCGAATATGGGCGGCGGTCCCTTCAGCCGATGGGCCACGTCTCCGGCTGAAGAACATAGAACAGATCGCGTGCCCATGCCCGGATCTCGGGCGCGCTGAAAGACCAGGATCCGACCATCAGGGACGCCGCCTCCGTCCCGATCGAGGAGTGATGCGATGAACGAAATCCCGAACATCTTCAAGCCGCAGGTTCAGCTCCCCGTCTTCGACCAGATCCGCATCTCGATCGCGAGCCCGAAGGACATCCATTCGTGGTCGTTCGGCGAGATCAAGAAGCCCGAGACGATCAACTACC
>JADLGR010000325.1 GCA_020849175.1 Deltaproteobacteria bacterium | reverse complement strand
CGCGAGCGGCGAGCGCGCGCGTGGCGTCGGCATGTCGCGCCAGATTGCGCAGGGCGGAGCCGGCCTGGAAGCGCTCGGCCTGGGGCACCGACGCCTGCACCACACCAACCCTTGCGACAGGCCCCGGCGCCGGCGCGTAGGTCGCGAGCCGCACCTCGCCGTAGCCGAGCCAGAGCATCGCCACGAGCGCGGGCCCGAGGAGCGCCTGCGCGCTCCGGCGCCGGAGCGCGATGCCGAGCCCCGCGCCCACGGCGAGCGCACCTCATCGCCCATGCCACCAACGGGTGACGCGCTCCGGCACCCATCGAAGCTTCGGGCACAGTCGTGCTAGGCCGCCGCCTCGATCCTCGCGAGCAGGCGGTCGCGTTCGCGCACCATGCGCTCGTGCGTCGTCGCCTCGAGATTGAGGCGCAGGACGGGCTCGGTGTTCGACGGACGCAGGCTGAACCACCACTCGGAGTACTCGACGCGCAGGCCGTCCATGTGGGAGATGGCCGGCGCGCTCGCGTGCTCGGCCTCGATCGCGCGCAGCAGCGCGTCGACGTCCTTCACACGGCGGTTGACCTCGCCCGTGGCGTGGTAGCGCCGCAGCGGCGCCACCAGCTCCGAGAGCGGTCGCTTCTCGACGGCGAGGACGTCGAGCAGCGCGACGAACGCCGCGCATCCATCGTCGGCGACGAGCGTGTCCGAGAAGCGGAAGTAGAAGTGTCCGGAGAGCTCGCCTCCGAAGATCGCCCCGCTCTCGCGCATGGCGGCCTTCACGAACGAATGCCCCACTCGACACATTTCTGCGACGCCTCCGGCAGCCTCGATTGCCTCGCGCGTCGCGCGGCTCGAGCGCAGATCGTAGAGGACGCGGCCGCCCGGATGGCGCCGGAGCCGGGGCGCGGCGAGCAGGGCGGTCATGAGGTCCGACGAGACCGGCCGCCCGGTCTCGTCGACGAAGACGGCCCGGTCGGCGTCCCCATCGAAGGCCACGCCGAGGTCGGCGTGCGTGCGCTTCACGGCGTCGGCTACGTCACGAAGGTTCTCTTCCTTCAGCGGGTCGGCCTCGTGGTTCGGAAAGCTCCCATCGGGCTCGAAGTAGAGGCGCTCGACCGTGAGGGGAAGGCGCGCGAGCAGCGGCTCGAGGCCGACCGACGCCATGCCGTTGCCGCAGTCGATCGCGACGCGAAGCTTTGGACACGGCGCCGTGGCGATGCGGAGCAGGTGATCCGCGTAGCCTTCGGCGAGGTCGACCGAGCGCCGCGTACCGCGCCGCACGGCGGGCGAATCGCCGGACGCCGTTCGTGCGATGGCCTCGATCTCACGCAGCCCAGTCGCCGCGCCGATCGGGATCGCATGCTCTCGGCACAGCTTGAAGCCGTTGTAGCGCGCGGGATTGTGCGAGGCCGTCAGGCTCACGCCGCCCGCAACTCGCGTGGAATCGACGCCGAAGTACACCATCGGCGTCGACGCGAGACCGGCGTCGAGGACATCCGCTCCCTCGTCGAGGATCCCGCGAACGAGCGCCTCGAGGAGGTCGGGAGAGCTCGGGCGCGCATCACGGCCCACCAGCAACGCGGGCGCAGCCAGATACCGCACCGTCGCGCGCCCGATGGCGTAGGCGTCTTCCGGGCCGAGCTCTTCTCCGACGATGCCCCGGATGTCGTAGGCCTTGAAGATCGACATGGGGGCCGGAGCCTACCGCGCGAGGGCCGGGTTGACCCAGGGGCCGGCCGGAGGCACCCTGTCCTCACCATGTTCGGACTGGGCATCCAGGAAGTTCTCATCATCGTGCTCCTCATCGTCGTCATCTTCGGTGCGCGGCGACTGCCCGAGGTGGGCGCCGGTCTCGGTAGAGCGATCAAGAACTTCAAGACAGGCGTCTCGGGCAAGGACGAGATCGACGTCACTCCGAAGAAGGAAGAGGTGACGGAAGGGAAGCGTCAGCCCTAGCGGGCTCCTTCCTCGGCTCATCTTCGCCGGCGTACGAAGGCGCTGCGGGCGCGCGCACGAGCCGTAGCTCGATCCGGGCGTCGCCTCGCGGCGGATCGGCGACGACCGCCTCGAACGCCACACGAGCACCAGGGGCGAGCGGCGTCACGTGGAGCGGCTCGTCCGGCCCGGCCGCGATCTGCGCCGATTCGCGCAGGGCCTCACCCGAGCGCGGGTGCGCGCCGCTCACCTTCGCCTCTCCGTGCGGGCCGACGACTCGCACGGCGAGCCGTGCCGGCTCTGCGGCGGCTGCGCCACCAGGGTTGACGACGGTGCCGCCCACGACGAGCACGGGACCGAGCACGCGATTCTCGAGCCGCCGGACCGCGAGATCCTCGACCACGAGGCCGCCTTCGAGAGCAACGCGCTGCGCGCTCGGAGGTGGGGAGCCGGCCCAGTCGATGCCGTGTCCGACGGCGAGCAGGAGCAGCGCGGTCGCCACCCAGCCGGCCGACTCGAAGGCCCGCGATCGCGGCGTCGCGACCTCGGCCGGTACCTCGGCGGCTGCGGGAGACGGCGCGCGCACGCGGCCGACCGCCACCACGCGCGGACGAGGAGGCTGCAGCGGTGCAGCCTCCTCCGAAACGAAGCTCCAGGTCTCCGGGCTTCCGAGCGTGTCGAGCTCACGGGCTTCGGGCGGCTTCTCCTCGTCGAGGATCCCGGCCCACGGATCGGCCTCGGGCTCGGCCACTGCGGATCGCACGCGGTCGTCGGCCTGCACGTCGGCGAACTGCCACTCCGCGTCCTCGTCCGCAGCCGGAGCCGGCGCGACGAGATCTTCGGTGACGCTCGGCGGTGTCGGCTCCTCGGCCTGCGCTGCGGCCTCGGCGATGGCGTGGACCGCGTCGCCCGTGCGCTCACCCGCCGGCAGCAACACGAAGGCGTGCTTGCAGCGCGAGCAGCGAACGCGTGCGCCGCTGGCGGGAACGCGCAGGTCGTCGAGCTGAAAGCGGGTGTCGCAGCGCTCGCAGGTGACGATCACGCGCTCCCCCGTGTGCTAGCGTCGCGTCCCCGCAGTCGTTTCGGCGCCCCCGGCGGGGGGCTTGAGAACCCGGAGGACTCCGCCCGTGGCCGAGACCCTGCGCTCGATCCTCGCGCGGCGCCTCGTGATCGTCACCGGCAAGGGCGGGACGGGGAAGACGAGCGTCGTCGCAGCGCTGGCGCTCGCGGCGGCACGCTCGGGCCTGCGCGTCCTGGTTGCCGAGGTGGGGCGAGACGAGCACGTCCCGCGTCTCATCGCTCCGGGAACGAAGCCGGTCGGCTATGCGGGCCGAGCGCTGCGGCCGGGCCTGACCGTGATGCGCATCGACCCGTTCGAGGCGCTGGCCGAGTATCTCGGACTCCAGCTCGGAGTTCGTGCCGTCGTCGATCTGGTGTTCCGCAATCGCGCGTTCCGGCAGCTCATGGAGGCGTCTCCGGGCTGGCGCGAGCTGATCACGCTCGGGAAGATCTGGCACCTCGAGCAGATGACGACGCCGGACGGAGACCCGCTGCACCAGCTCCTCGTCGTCGATGCGCCGGCCACCGGGCACGGTCTCACGTTTCTCGACGTGCCGCGCGTCGCCGGGAGCGCCGTGCGTGCGGGTCCGCTGCGAAAGCATGCGGGCTGGGTCGAGGCGATGCTCGGAGATCCCGAGCGGACGCTGCTGCTGCCGGTCGCGCTCGCCGAGGAGCTGCCCGCACGCGAGACGGCGGAGCTCGCGCTTCGCGTGCGGCGCGATCTCGGAGTGCCGGTCGATCGTGTCGTCGTCAACTGCCTCGTCGGCGCGCCGTTTCCGCCGGGCCTCGACGACCTCGACGAGCGCGTCGCGCGTCTTCCCGCCGCGGCGACCTTTCCCGGGCTGCCCCCGCCGGGTGTCCTCGCGGCCTGCGGCGCGCACCTTCGCGCCCGCCATGAGCTCGGACGCCACTGGGCTGCGCAGATCGCGCGAATGACCGGGCTGCCCCTCGTCCCCCTGCCCTACCTCGCGAACGGCATCCGCGGCCCGGACGATCTCGCGCAGATCGCGACACCGCTGCTCGCCGCACCCGAGGCAGTCGCTGCATGAAGGGCATCGACGGCCCCTCCGCGCTCGTGCGCGGCCGGCGCATCGTGGTCTGCGTCGGTGCCGGAGGCGTCGGCAAGACGACCCTCGCTGCAGCCCTCGCCCTCGGCGCCGCGCGTGCGGGCCGGCGCGCGATCGTCCTCACGATCGACCCGGCGCGCCGACTCGCCGACGCACTCGGAGTCGGCGCGCTCGGCAACCAGCCGCGCGAGATTCCGCGCGAGATCCTGACACGCCTCGGTGTTCCGTCCGGTGGATCCCTCTCCGCACTCATGCTCGACATGAAGCGGACCTTCGACGATCTCGTCGAGCGCTTCGCGGAGAGCGCCGAGGCGCGCGACCGCATCTTGCAGAATCGCATCTACCAGAACGTCTCCGACGCGCTCGCGGGGAGCGCGGAATACTCGGCGATGGAGAAGGTCTTCGAGCTGGCCGAGAGCGGCGACTTCGACCGGCTGATCGTCGATACGCCACCGTCCCAGCACGCCCTCGACTTCCTCGAAGCTCCGCAGCGCCTGCTCGAATTCCTCGACAGCTCGATCGTCCAGCTCCTGCTGCATCCCGCGTTCGCGGCGGGCCGCTTCGGGTTCCGCCTCTTCCAGCGGCCCGCGCGACGCGTGCTGCAGGTGATCGAACGGGTCTCGGGCGTGAGCTTCCTCGAGGACGTCTCGGAGTTCTTGATGGCGTTCGAGGGAATGTCGGAGGGATTTCGCCAGCGTGCGCGTCGCGTGAACGCGCTGCTGCTCGGGCGCGAGACGGGATTCGTCCTCGCGGCCGGCCCGGCGAGCGAATCGGTCGCGCACGCGGAGGCGTTCCTCGCGCGGCTGCAGACGTCGCGCGTTCCGCTCGCCGGAGTCGTGCTGAATCGCGCGCGCGTGTGGCCGGGCGAGGGCCCGGCGCCGGCCGCCGTCCCCGACGTGGGCAAAGAAGCCGAGGCCGTCCGCGCACTCGCCGCCGCACTCGCTCCGAACGCAGAGGGCGACGGCGAGACCGCTGCACGGGCGGCGATCCACGCAGCGAGCGAGTACGCTTCACTCGTGCGACGGGACGAGGAGGCAACGCGCGTGCTGCGGGGCGCGTCCCGTGCGCTGGGCTGCTTCTGGCGGCGCGTTCCGGAGCTGCCGCGTGACATCCACGATCTCGACGGGCTCGCGCGCGTGGCCGACGCGCTCTTCGCCGAGGCGAACGCAGGAGACGCCGATGACTGATCCCAGCGAAGCCGGGCGCGCGACGGCGCCGGTGAGCGTCGAGGAGGCCCTCGCGCGCGCGCGAGAGCACGGCCGCGCCGCTGCAGGCGAGGCCGCCCTGGCTGCGCGCGCACTGCTCGACGCGCTCTCGCTCGCGACGCGCGGGACACCGAGCGACGGTGGCCGCGTCCTCGCGTGGGCCGCGGCTGCGCTCGACGACGCAGCACGCGGCCTCGGCCGCGACGCCGCTGGCACCGCGTCGCTGCTCGGCGCCGTGGCGGAAGCCCTCGACGCCGAGATCGCACGCTGGGAGACGCGCGCCGCGAGCGATCGCGATGCGCGCGCCGTCCTGCGCGCGTATCTCGGTCTGCGCGAGATCCTGTGGGAGCTCGGCCTTCGCGCACCCGACCGGCAGCCGCAGCAGCAGCCGAAGCCGCGCGGCGCCGCTCCACGCCCTGCGCGTCCGGCGCCGCGCGGCGTCGAGCGCATCCGCGTCGAGGGCTGACGCGACGGCGGCGCCGGAGTGCTAGCGTGATCCCATGGTCGTCCTGATCAAGCGCTACGCGAACCGCAAGCTCTACAACACGCAGTCCAGCCGCTACATCACGCTCAAGGGTATCGGCGAGCTGGTGGAAGAGGGCAAAGAGGTCCGCGTCGTCGACAACGAGACGGGCGAGGACATCACGTCGGTGACGCTCTCGCAGGTCCTCGTCGATACCGAGCGCAACAACCGCGGTGTGCCGGGCACGCTGCTCTCGGAGCTGATCCAGCGGGGCGGCGACGTGCTCTACAGCGCGCTGCGAAAGGGCGTCGCCGGCCCGACCAGCCCGATCGGTGAGATCCAGCGCAACGTTCGCCGCTTCATCGGCGCACGCGAACGCGACGCCGAACGCCTCCAGGAGTGGGTGGCCCTCGCGACGCCTGATCTCGAGGGGCTGGTGCAGCGCGCTGTCGAGGGCGTGATGCGCGCGCTCGATCTGCCGCGACGTTCGGACATCGAAGCGTTGTCGCAGAGTCTCGACCGCGTCGTCGCCGCGCTCGAGCTCCAGCAGCGCGATGCACGCCCCGCATCCGCGCAGGACGGCGAGCCGCCCGCGCGAAGCGAGCCGTCCTAGGCCGCCGTCGATGAGCGCGATGGCGCGCGGCTAGCGATCGTCCGACGGTCGCAACCACCACAGGAGCGCCGCGGCGCCGAACAGGAGCGGGACGTCGCCCCACAGATGCGCGTGCTCGCCCTCGCGAGCGAACGAGTCGTAGAGCATGACGCCGCCGTGCAGAACGCTCGAGAGGATCGTGAAGTCGATCAGCAGTACGTGGCGTCGGGGGTCGGAGGCGGCCCGCCAAAGACACACACCGAGCGCAATGTAGATCGAGACGATCATGCGCTCGTACGCGGGATGATGCGGCGCCCAGCGAAACTCCGCCGGCAGGAGCACGAAACCGATCGCAGGCCCGACGACGAAGAGCACGGCCGATGCTCGCAGCACGAGGCGAAGCAGCCCCTCTCGATCCATGCGAAACCCTCCTCTCTCGTCCCGACGGCAAGCTCATGAGATAGGATAGACGGGTTCCCGCATGCAGGACGAGCCATGCCCGGAAGCCTCTTCCGCAGCAGCGCCGCTCTCGGGATCGCTCTCGCGCTCTGCGCGCCGCCCGCTCTCGCTCACGGCGCCCTCGAGGATCGCCTCGCAGAGCTCGACCGCACCCTCGCAGCGGCGCCCGCGAGCGCGCCGCTCTGGATCGAGCGGGCCTCGCTGCTGCGCGCCGAGGGTCGAACCGACGAGGCGCTTGCCGACCTCGAGCGTGCGCAGCGGGCCGGCGCCGAGCCCGCCACGCTCGGCCGCGAGCGCGGGCTCGTGCTGCTCGAGGCGCACCGTCCGGCGCAGGCCGAGGCTGCGCTCGCCGCCGCGCTGGCGAGCCGTCCGGGCGACGCAGTCGCACGAGCGGCCCGTGCGACTGCGCTCGAGGCCCTGGGGCGACACCGCGAGGCGGCGACCGAGTACGCGCGCGCCCTTGCCGAGGCGCCGCGCTCGCCTGCGGCTCCCGAGTGGGGGGTCGGCCATGCCCGCGCACTCGCTGAGGCGACGCCGGGCGATCTCGACGCGGCGATTCGGACGCTCGACGAGGCGGCGGCGCACCTTGGGGCGGCGCCCGCTTTCGCGCAGGCCGCGCTCGCGCTGGAGATCCGCGCCGGACGCACCGACGCCGCGCTCGCGCGGCTGGCGCGCCTTGCACGCGCCACGGCGCGCCCCGAGGGATTTCTCGTGCAGCGTGCCGAGCTGCTCGAGCGCGCGGGCCGCAGCGACGAGGCCGCGGCGGCGTACGGCGCCGCGCTCGCCGCCCTCGAGGACCTGCCTCCTGCGCGTCGCGCGACGCCGGCCGCTTCGCGGCTCGCCGCCCGCGCGCGCGACGCAGTCGCGCGCCTCGCACGGGGCGAAGCGCGATGAGGCCGAGAGAGCGCGTCCAGCGCCGCAGCGGCCGCGCGGCGTTCGTCGCTGCGCTGGCCCTCTTCGCCTCCGCTTCGACCGCAGGCGCCGAGGCGATCGGAGAGTTCCTCGTGAGCGGCGCCAGCGTCCTCGCCGCCGAGGTCCACCAAAGCGGAGCGGCGAGCTCCGGCATCAGCTTCGATGCCTCGCTCCCGGTCGTGGCCGCCCCGTCGGTCGCGCTCGCGCGCGCCCCGTACTTGCAGCGCGTCACGCCGAACGCTGGCGTGGTCCGCTGGCGAACGACCGTCTCGACATCGACGCGGGTTCGCTGGGGCCTCGCCGCGGATTCACTGTGGATGACCGTCGACGTCCCCGGCTCGCGTACCGAGCACGAGGTGGCACTCACCGGCCTTCCGGCCGAGACGAAGATCTTCTACTCCGTCGGCTCTGCGACGCAGACACTGGCCGGCGGCGACGCGGACCACTCCTTCCACACGCCTCCGGTCGCGGGCGCGCGGCGCCCGACCCGGATCTGGGTGATCGGAGACTCGGGGATGTGCGCCGCTTCGTCGCAGGGCTGCACCGACGCGGCAGCCGTACGCAGCGGATACTTCGCCTTCGCCGCAGGCCAGCCGGCGAACCTGTGGCTGCTGCTCGGCGACAACGCGTACAGCAGCGGAACCGACGCCCAGTTCACGGCGGGGCTCTTCGACGTCTACCCGACCGTCACGCGCAGCACGCCGATGTGGCTCGTTCCCGGCAATCACGAGTTCGGAACGGGAGGATCGGATTCTCCGACGCAGTCGGGACCGTACTACGACTCGTTCACACTCCCGACGGCCGGCGAGGCCGGCGGTGTTCCGAGCGGGACCGAGGCCTACTACTCGTTCGACTGGGGCAACGTCCACGTTCTCGCACTCGACTCACACGATACGAGTCGCTCGGCGCCGGCCAACCCCACCACGAACGTGTGTCCACCCGGGCAAGGCGGCGCGATGTACCAGTGGGCGTGCGCCGATCTCGCAGCAACGAGCGCGGACTTCGTGATCGCGATCTGGCATCACCCGCCCTACTCGAAGGGCTCGCACGACTCGGACGCCGAGTCGCAGCTCACGCAGATGCGCGAGCGCTTCCTTCCCGTGATGGAGGCCTACGGCGTCGATCTCGTTCTCACCGGGCACAGCCACAGCTACGAGCGATCGGTCCTGCTCGACGGCCACTACGGCCTCTCGGCGACCTACAGCCCGGCGCTCCACGCCGTCGATGCTGGAGACGGCGATCCCGGCGGCGATGGCGCGTACGAGAAGGCCCTGCTCGGGCCGGATCCGCACTCGGGAGAGGTGAGCGCCGTGGTCGGTAGCTCGTCGCAGATCTCGGGTGGCGCGCTCGATCACCCCGTGATGGAGAAGAGCCTCGACGTGCTCGGGTCGATGGTAATCGACGTCGTCGGCCGCCAGCTCGACGCGCGCTTCATCGGCGTCTCCGGGAATGTCCTCGACCACTTCCGAATCGTGAAGGGCCCCGTGCTGCCGGTCTGCTCCAACGGCATGGACGACGATGGCGACGGCCGCGTCGATCTCGCCGACTCCGGCTGCAGCAGCGCCTCGGGTGACAGCGAGGTGCCCGCGATCCCCGAGTGCCGCAACGGAATCGACGACGACGGCGACGGCGCGATCGACGTCGGCGGACCAAATCCGGATCCTGGCTGCAACCTCGCGCAGATGCAGAAGGAAGCGCCGCAGTGTAGCGATCTCACGGACAACGACGGCGACGGCGCGACCGACCATCCGGCGGATGCAACGTGCCTGGGTGCGTGGGACGACGACGAGGCGACCAATCCTCCGCCGTCCTCGTGCGGTCTTGTCGGGATCGAGCCCCTCGCGATCGGCGCGTGGATGCTCCTGCGGCGGCGCCGGTCGCGGCCCGTCGATACCATCGGCGCCCAGCGCCATGTTCGACTCGGCCAATCTCGATCACGTCGTCGATGAAGAGACCTACCGGCGGGAGGAGCCGAAGCTGCGCGAGGCGCTGCTCGCCGCGCAGGTCGCCCTCGGCAGGCAGGCGCGCTTTCCCGTCCTCATCGTGATCGGCGGCGTCGAAGGCGCTGGCAAGAGCGAGACGGTCAACGTGCTGAACGAGTGGATGGACCCGCGTCACATCCGCACGTACGGCTTCCCGGATCCGTCGGACGAGGAGCGCGAGCGGCCGCGCATGTGGCGCTACTGGCGCGCGCTACCGCCGCGCGGAACGACCGGGATCTTGTTCGGCGCGTGGCACTCGCAGCCGATCATCGATCGCGTGATGGGCCGCATCGACGACGCACGGCTCGATCAGCACGTCGACGAGATCCTGCGCTTCGAGCAGATGCTCGCGGACGAGGGCGTGCTGCTGCTCAAGTTCTGGCTCCACCTGACGCGAGACCAACAGCGCCGGCGACTCGAGGCGCTCGCGAAGAGCCCGAGAACGCGCTGGCGTGTCACGGATCTCGACCGGAAGTACTCCAGGCGCTACGACCGCTTCGTCCGCGTCGCCGAGCGTTACAGCCGCCGCACGTCGACGGCCGCCGCGCCCTGGATCGTCGTCTCGGGCGCGAACGCGAACTACAGGAACCTGACCGTCGGCAGAACGCTCCTCGCGGCGCTCGGCGAACGTCTCGGCACGCGACGGCCCCCGCGTGCGCCAGGCCGTACGCCGCCGCTCCTGCCGTCCGTCGATCGGATGAACGTGCTGCGCGCCCTCGATCTCGACCGCGCCGTGCCCGCGGGACGCTATCACCGTGCGCTCGAGAAGTGGCAGGGGCGCCTCGCACTCCTCGCGCGGCATTCGAAGTTCGCCCGCACGGGGGTGGTCGCCGTCTTCGAGGGCAACGATGCGGCCGGCAAGGGCGGAGTGATCCGCCGCGTGACGGGCGCGCTCGACGCGCGGCAGTACCGGGGCATCTCGATCGCCGCGCCGACCGAGGAGGAGCGCGCGCAGCCCTACCTGTGGCGGTTCTGGCGCCACCTGCCGCGCCGCGGCCGGTTCGTGCTCTTCGATCGGTCGTGGTACGGGCGCGTGCTCGTCGAACGCGTCGAGGGGATCTGCCTGGAAGAGGACTGGATGCGCGCGTACGGCGAGATCAACGACTTCGAGCAGTCGCTGATCGATCACGGTCTCGTCGTCGCGAAGTTCTGGCTCGCGATCAGCAAGCAGGAGCAGCTCCGGCGCTTCCGCGAGCGGGAGAAGACGGCGTTCAAGCGCTTCAAGATCACACCCGAGGACTGGCGCAACCGCAAGAAGTGGGAGGCGTACGAGCGGGCCGTCTGCGACATGGTCGACCGCACGAGCACGCACCGGGCGCCGTGGACGCTGGTCGAAGCGAACGACAAGCCCTTCGCGCGAATCAAGGTGCTGAAGACGCTGTGCGCGGCGATCGAGGAGCGCCTCGACACGGCCTAGCCGCGCGGTCAGGCGAAGATGCCCTCGCGCTCTCTCAGGCCCTCGTGCAGCATCGCCTGCAGGCGCTCGCGCAGATCCTCGGTGAGCCGCGCGATCACCAGCTCGTCGTCGGCCGCAGCGGGGTCGAGCGCGCCGAGATCGAGCGGCGCTCCGAAGCGCAGGTGCCAGCGCGCCGGGAGCGGGAGGAGCCCGAGGGGCCCGAGCCAGGGGAAGGTCGGCGTCACCGGCACGAACGGAAGGCCCGCGAGCCGCGCCACGCTCGTCATCCGAAACAGCACCGGCTGCGTCTCCTCGGCGCCGATGACCGCGACCGGCACGAGGGGAACGCCCATGTGCAGCGCCGTCCGCACCGCGCCTCCCCGACCGAAGCGCTTGAGCCGGTAGCGCTCGCGAAACGATTTCGTCGATCCCTTGACGCCTTCCGGGAACGAGATCACCGAACGCCCGCTTCGCAGCAGGCGCTCTGCGTTCTCGCGACATGCGCGAACGCCGCCCACGCGCGCGAGGCGCGGCTGCACGAACGGGAGGGTCATCAGCCAGTCGGCGACGAGGAAGCGCGGGCGCTGCGCATCGCGCCGCGCCCGCGCGACCGCATGCGCGATCATGATCCCGTCCCACGGGAGCAGACCCGACGCGTTCGCGACGAAGAGGCTCGGCAGCGGCGGGGCGTTCGTGTCCAGTCCCGTCGTCTCGACGCGCCACCAGGTGTCCATCAAGAAGTCGAACACGCGGCTCGCGCGCTGCAGCACGACCTCGTCCATCCCGAACTCGTCGACCTCGCCGGAGCGCTCGACCATGCCGAGCGTCGAGAGGCTCCTGCGCGCGCGCTCGAAGAGATCCTCCCACGCGGGCGCCGCGCCCGACGCGGCGCGTCCGGCGAGGCGCGCATGCACCTCGTCGCGCAGCGCCGCCAGGGCTCGGCGCACGTCGTCGAGGTCGGCGTCGTCGTGTCCGTTTTCGCCGCTCTCCACGGACTCCCTCAGCGATAGCGCCGCATGCGGCGAGACGAGACGAACGAGATCCAGGCCTCGCGCGTACTGTACGCCGGCTCGCCGAACGCGTCCCAGCCCCGCTCGCCGTCCGCGACCCAGAGCCAGCGCAGATAATCGTAGAAGGCCGCAGGCGGATCGCCCGTCACGCGCTCGGCATTCCAGCGGCCGATCCGGTAGAACAGCGCGGGCGCGAGCGGAAGGCTTCGCTTTCCGGCGAGGCTGAGCAGCGTCGAGAGCGGAAGGACGCCGCGACCCACGACGTTGTACACACCCGGGTGTCCTTCGAGCACGGCGCGTTCGATCACGTCGAGCAGGTCTTCTTCGTGAACGAACTGGAGCAAGGGGTCGTAGCCGAGGAGCGTCGGAACGACCGGGCTCGCGAAGTGGCGGACCACACGGTCGTCGTACGTCGGTCCCATGGCCCAGCAGCTCCGAAGAACCGTCACCCCGGCGTCGGGGTGACGCCGGCGCCAGCTCTCGACGAGACCTTCGGCCTCGACGCGGTTGCGAACGCCGTGGGCGTCGGGATGGCCACGCAGGGGGTGACTCTCGGAGAGGAAGTTCGGGTTGTCCGGGCGCGGGCCGTAGAGCATGGAGCTCGACAGCCAGACGAGGCGCGAGACCTTCGCGGCCGCGCAGGCATTGAGGACGTGAAGGCTGCCGATCGTCTCGAGCTCGTGGTCGTAGTCGACGTCGGGCGTCGGATCGCGCCGGAAAGCGGCGTGCACCACCGCGTCGGCGCGCTCGCGGACCAGCAGCTCGGCCAGCCGGCTGCCGGCGTCGGGGCTCGTGAGATCGACCCGGTGAAAGCGAATCCGCCCTTCGAGCCGCCAGGGTCGGCGCAGATCGAGGCCGACGATCACCGGCGGCCGCGGCCGGGCGAGCAGGCGCAGCGCGAGGCGCTTGCCGGCGAAGGTGTCGAGACCGGTGATCGCGATGCAGGAAGGCGCGTCCACGACGGCCTCGGATACCATCGTTCGCCATGTCCGTCACGCGCCGCGTCGGTGTGGTCGAGGATGCGCGCTATGGCGAGCACGAGGCGCCGGCAGGACACCCCGAGCGACCGGAGCGTCTGGCCGCCGTCGCGAGCGCGATCGCGGAGCGCGCGCCGGAGGTCGAGCGCCTCGCGCCACGGGCGGCCGAGGACGATGAGATCCTTCTCGCCCACACCCGGGAGCACCTCGAGCAGGTCCGTGCCGCTGCGGCGCGGGCCCCGACGCACCTCGACCCCGACACCTACGTCTCGCACGAGAGCTTCGAGGTCGCGCGCCTTGCGGCCGGCGCGGCCACCGATCTGGCATGCGCCGTGGCGCGCGGCGAGCTAGGCGCCGGCTTCGCCGCCATCCGGCCGCCGGGACACCACGCCGAGCCCCATCGCGCGATGGGCTTTTGCCTCTTCAACAACATCGCAATCGCCGCCCGTGCGCTGCGCGAGCGGGAGCAGATCGACCGGATCCTCCTCGTCGACTGGGACGTGCACCACGGCAACGGGACGCAGGCCCTCTTCGAAGCGGATCCCTCCGTGCTGCTCTTCTCGACGCACCAGTTCCCGTACTACCCGGGCACGGGAGCGGCCGGCGAGTGCGGCCGCGGGCGCGGCGAGGGTGAGATCGTCAACGTCCCGCTTCCCGCGGGCTGCGGTGACGCCGAGTACGTCGGAGCCTTCCAAAGGCTGCTCGTTCCGGTCGCACTGCGGTATCGACCCCAGATGATCCTCGTCTCCGCCGGCTTCGACGCGCATCAGGACGACCCTCTGGCGTCGATGGACGTGACGGAGGACGGATTCCGGGCGATGGCGGAGATCGTTCGCAACCTCGCTGACGATCAGTGCGGAGGTCGCGTCGCGTGTGTTCTCGAGGGTGGCTACGCGCCCCGAGGTCTGCGGGAAGGCACGCGTGCCCTCCTCTGCGCACTGCTGGCCACACAAACCCCGGCGCTGCCAGCACCGGTCGAGCTGGAGCCGGGGAGCACGCTCGCGAGCGTCGTGGATCGGGTGGTAACGGTCCACGGTCGCCGCAATCCGGGCCTCGGCGCGGCCTGACAGCAACGAGCCCTCCTGCCGGCTCGACTCAGCCCGCCAGACCCTCCCGACCGGCCCCTCATCTTGTGCGCGGCCAGGCTCTCCGACACCAGATGTTGTACCCCGTTACGACCTTCGAAAAAACGCAACGAGCACGCAAGTTTTCGTTGCTTTCAGCCGACCACGGCGATACAAGGTGCATCAAGTGGTGTTGAGTGGGATCAAGCGGCATCTAGATCCTGCTGGCCCCACGAGCGGTGGACGGAACGCCAACGATGTTTCGCGGTCGGTTCGTTCACACCATCGATCCCAAGGGGCGCATGAGCATCCCGCTCGGATTCAGGACTGAGGTCGCGCGACGGGGCGAGCACCCGCCCATCCTAACGAATCTGAAGGACTGCCTCGCCCTGTACGTACGTGAGGACTTCCTGGAGATCGAGAGGCGGCTGTGCAGCACCTCGCCCTTGCAGCTCGACGTGCAGTCGCTGCAGCGCTTCATCGTCTCGGGAGCGTCCGACTGCCCGTTCGATGCTCAGGGCCGGATCCTCGTACCGCCGCATCTGCGCGAGCACGCGCGCCTCGAGCGCGACGTCGTCGTCGCCGGCGTCGGGCCCCGGATCGAGCTCTGGGACAAGCACCGGTTCGACCAGGAGCTGGCGCAAACGCAGGCCCAGTTCGCGCAGATCGCAAACTCGGCCGTGGAGCGAGGAGTCTAGTTGGGGGACGGAGGAGCTGCGGCTCTTCCGGAGAGGGGTTGGGGTGTCCCCGGAGCACCTTCAGGCGGTGGGCGGGGAGTTCATGGGGGGGACGAGCTGTCCCCGTCTGATCGGTGCTTCGGGGCACCCCAAAACCCTGTTTGATTCTTCGATGCTTCGTGGCCGGACAACCATCGGCCGCCGGTTCGATCTCGTGTCCCATGACTTCGCACATGAGCCCGTGCTGCTGGATGAGGTGCTCGCTCTCCTTCAGCCGGCCCCGGGTGCTCTCGTCGTCGACGCCACGGTGGGCGGCGCCGGGCACGCGGAGGCGATTCTGGAGCGCATCGGACCCGGCGGGCGACTGCTCGGCCTCGACCGGGACGACGAGGCGCTCGCGGCGGCATCCCGGCGACTGGCGGGATTCGGCGAGCGGGTGCGGCTGGTGCGGGCGTCGTTCGGCGATCTGGGAGCGGTGCTCGCGGCGGAGGCGATCACGAACGTGGATGCAGCGCTCTTCGATCTCGGCGTCTCCTCGCGACAGATCGATGCGCCGGAGCGAGGCTTTCGCTTCTCGGAAGACGCAGGCGCCGAGACGCTGCTCGACATGCGCATGGATCGCCGCCAGTCGCGGACGGCCGCCGATCTTCTCGCGCATGCGCCGGTCACCGAGCTCGAGCGCATCTTTCGCGAGTACGGCGAGCTACCGGGCGCAGCGCGGCTCGCGCGCGCGATCGTCGAGCGTCGCGCTCACGCGCCGCTTCGTACGAGCGCCGACCTCGTTGCGCTCGTCCGCGAGGCGCGGGTCGGTGGCGGTCGGAAGCACCATCCCGCGACGCTCGTCTTCCAGGCGCTCCGTATCGCGGTGAACGACGAGCTCGCCGCGCTCGACGCTGGCCTCGACGCTGCGATCGATGCCCTGCGGCCCGGTGGTCGGCTGGCGGTGATCGCCTACCACAGCCTCGAAGACCGTCGGGTCAAGCGCTGGATGCGCGCGGCCGAGCGCGGCTGCGTTTGCCCTCCCCGCACCCCCGTTTGCATCTGCGGTCGAAAGCCGCGGCTGCGCGCCGTCGTTCGCCGGGCCGTGACGCCCGGCGAGGACGAGGTCCGTCACAACCCGCGTGCCCGCTCGGCGCGCCTGCGCGTCGCCGAGCGAATCGAGGCCGACCAATGACCGCCACCAGTCCGTGGATCGAGCTCTCCATCCCCGAAAGGCGGCGTACGCGCCGCCGACCGGACGGACTCGGAGCCCTGTTCCTCGGCGTGCTGCTCGCGGCGCTGGCGCTCTCCGCCCTTCGTGTCCACGTGACGCAGCTGCGCTACGAGCGCGCTGCGGCCCTGACGGAGGAGCAGCATCTGGCCGACGAGGAGCGTCGTCTCGCCGCAGCGGTGCAGAGCATGAAGGATCCGCGGCGCCTGGCCGAGCTCGCGAAGGCGCAGGGCTTCGTGCGGCCCGAGCGCCTGCTCGATCTGCCGGTCCGGACCGCCGCGCGATGAGGGGCCCCGATCTGCGCCGCCCCTTCCTGCGGCTCTCGCTCCTGCGCACCGCCCTGTGTCTCGGGCTGCTCGCGGTCGCGGCCCGCGCCGCTCACCTCTCACTCATCGACGAGCGCGGCTGGAAGCACGCCATCGACCAGATCGAGAGCGTGATCGAGCTTCTACCCGCGCGCGGCGACATCGTCGACCGTCGCGGCCAGCAGCTCGCCGTCACGGTGATGGCGCCGAGTGTCGTCGCCGAGCCGAGGACGGTGAGCGATCGGGACGCCACCGCGGCAGCGCTGGCGGAGGCGCTCGGCGTCGATCCCGCACGCGTCGCAGCGAGGCTCTCGCAGACCCGCCGCTTCAGCTACGTCGCGCGCTGGGTGACGCAGGAGCAGGCCGATCGGATTCGCGCGCTCAAGCTTCCGGGGATCGGCATCACCGAGGAGCCGCGCCGTGTGTACCCGTTCGCCGAGCTCGCATCGCAGATCGTCGGCTTCTCGAACATCGACGGCGAGGGTGTTCGCGGAATCGAAGAGCAGGAGGACGCAGTGCTGCGCGGCGAGGCGCGCAAGGTGCCGGTCGAGCGCGACGGCAGGCAGCGACTCCTGCTCTCCGAGACGGTCGACCCCTATGCGACCGTTGGAGGGAGTGTCACCCTCACCCTCGACGCTGCGTTCCAGGCCGATGCCGAGACCGCGCTCGACGAAGCCATGGCAACGACGGGCTCTGCGAGCGGCCTCGTCCTCTCACTCGATCCGCGCACCGGCGAGGTATTCTCGCTCGCCGAGCGGCCGGCCTTCGATCCGAACCGCTTCCGCGAGGCGTCGTACAAGGAGACCCGGTCGCGCGCCCTGCTCGACGCGTACGAGCCCGGGTCGACCTTCAAGATCTTCCTGATGGCGGCCGCGCTCGAGGCTGGCGCGGTTGCACCGGGCGATCGGTTCGACTGCGAGCGGGGCAAGTTCTGGGTGCCGGGCAAGCTGATTCGCGACTCGCACCCGTATGGCGTCCTCGACCTGCACCATGTGCTCTGGAAGTCGAGCAACATCGGCGTGACGAAGATCGCCTACAAGCTCGGCCCCGATACCCACTACCGAATGCTCGACGCGCTCGGCTTCGGCCGTCCGACCGGAAGCGGCTTTCCGCAGGAATCGTCGGGCCTGCTGCGGGACTGGAAGCGCTGGCGCCGGGTCGACCGCGCGAACATCGCATTCGGACAGGGCGTGAACGTCACCGCGCTGCAGCTCGCCGCCGCGACCGCGGCGATCGCGAACGGCGGCATCTGGGTACAGCCGCACTTCGTCCTCGGACGCCGCGCGCCGGGCGGGGAGCTCGCACCGGCCGCACCGCCCGTCACCCGCGTGGCGATGCGCCCCGAGACCGCTGCACTGGTGCTCTCGATGATGGAAGGCGTCACGGGCCCCGAGGGCACCGGCAAGCGCGCCGCCCTTGCCGGGATCCGCGTCGCCGGCAAGACCGGCACGGCGCAAAAGCTCGATCCGCGAACGGGAACCTACTCCGACAAGAAGTACCTCGCCTGGTTCGTCGGAGCCGCGCCGGTCGAAGACCCGCGCCTGGTGATGGTCGTGATGCTCGACGAGCCGAAGGGGATCGCGCACACCGGCGGCGCCGTCGCTGCACCGGTCTTCGCCAAGGCGGCCAGCGCGCAGCTCGCACGACTCGGCATCACGGGCGCGACCCCGCCCCTCGCTCCTCCGGTGCAGGCCGTACAGGCGAAGCCCGCCCCGGCTGCAGCGGCCGGAGACGGCGCGAGCGCAATCGCAGCCGCCGACGCAGCGCAGCCGCTCGAGCGCTTCGGAGACAGCGTCCTCGTTCCGGACTTCACGCATCGAACCATCGACGAGGTGCGCCGGGAGACGATCGGCATCCTCGACGTCGTCGTCTCCGGCGAAGGTCGTGCCGTGGCGCAGGAGCCTCCTCCCGGCACCATCGTGAACGGCAGAGGACGCCCCGTGCTGGTACGATTCGAGCGCGGCCCCGGGGAGGGATGATGCGACTGTCTGCGCTTCTCGCAGCGCTGCCGGGCGAGAATGCGCGCGTCGCCACGTACGCCGACGAAGGCCACGCCGATCCCGTCGTTCGCGGGCTGTGCCACGATTCGCGTGCGGTCAGTCCCGGCGATCTGTTCGTCGCGCTCCGCGGATCGCTCGCCGACGGTCACACGCACCTCGCGCAGGCGCTCGATCTCGGCGCCGCGGCCCTGCTCGTCGAGGATCTGCCGCCCGGCTTCGACCGCAGGGGCCGGCCGGCCGTCGTCGTGCGCGATACGCGCCGCGCGGTCGCGCCACTCGCCTGCGCCTTCTTCGGCAACCCGTCTGCCGAGCTTCTTCTCGTCGGCGTCACGGGGACCAACGGCAAGACGAGCGTCACGTATCTCGTCGAGTCGATCCTGTGCGCTGCCGGTCATCGCAGCGGAGTGATCGGAACGGTCGAGACCCGCTGGCCCGGCGAGCGACGGCGCAGCCTCAACACGACGCCCGACGGCCTCGAGCTCCAGCGGGCCCTGCGGAGCATGCGCACGGCCGGCGTGGACGCCGCGGTGATGGAGGTCTCGTCGCACGGCCTGGCGCTCGGGCGCGTCGACGGATGCCGCTTCGCCGTGGTCGCCTTCACCAATCTCACGCAGGACCACCTCGACTTCCACGGCGACATGGACCGCTACGGCGAAGCGAAGCTGCTGCTGTTCCGGGACCACCTCGCCAAGGACGGCTGCGCGGTCGTCAATCTCGACGATGCCGTTGCACCGCGCTTCGCCGAGGCCGCACGAGCCGCGGGCGGACGCATCCTCGGCGTCTCGCGAGAGGCAGGCCGCAATGCCGACGTGACGCTGCTCGGGGCGGAAGTGAGCCTTACGGGCACGCGCGCACGACTCGGCCTTCCGTCCGGCCCCGCCGAGCTCACGTGCCCGCTGATCGGCGACTTCAATCTCGAGAATCTGCTCGTCGCGACGGGCTGCGCCGTCGCACTCGGCATCTCGCCGCGGGCCATTGCGGACGGCGTCGCGTCGTGCCCGCAGGTGCCGGGACGTGTCGAGCGCGTCGGCGCCGACGTACCCGGCGCGCCGACGATCCTCGTCGACTACGCACACACGCCCGACGCCGTCGAGAAGCTGCTGCGAACCGTCCGGCCTCTTTGCCGTGGCCGCCTGATCACCGTCTTCGGGTGCGGCGGGGATCGCGACCGCGCCAAGCGCCCGCTGATGGCCGAGGCCGTCGCGCGTCACAGTGACCGTACCGTCGCGACCAGCGACAATCCGCGCACCGAAGATCCGCTGGCGATCCTGCGCGACGTCGAGGCGGGCCTCGGCCGGCTCTCACGCGTCGCTCCCGAGGCCCTCGACGCATCGCGCGACTCGTTCACGACCGTTCCCGACCGCCGCGCAGCGATCGAGCACGCCCTTCGCATCGCGCGGCTCGAGGATACGGTCGTGATCGCGGGCAAGGGGCACGAGGACTACCAGATCATCGGCCGCGAGCGCCTCCCGTTCGACGATCGCGAGGAGGCGCGTCGCGCCCTGCGCCGTCGGGGTCGCGCGTGAGCGTTCCCTTCACGCCCGACGACGTCGTCCGCTGGACGGGAGCCCGCCCGGTCTGTGGCGACGTGCGGACGCGTTTCGACGGCGTCTCGATCGACACCCGAACCCTGGCAGCGGGGCGCCTGTTCGTCGCGATCCGCGGCGAGCAGCACGACGCGCACGCCTTTCTCGCCGACGCGATCGCAGGTGGCGCCGCAGGGCTTCTGATCGAGGAAGGAAGAGAGCTGCCGGGCGAGCGCCCCGCCGGATTTCCCGTTCTCGCGACGAACGACACGACACGAGCGCTCGGCGCGCTCGGCGCGGGGCATCGCTCGGGCTTCACGGGTCCGGTCGTCGCCATCACCGGGAGCAGCGGCAAGACGACGACCAAGGAGATGTGTGCCGCGATCCTCGGTGTTCGCGGACCGTGCCTCAAGACGCCGGGCAACTGGAACAACGGCTTCGGCGTTCCGCTGACGCTCCTGCTCCGTGAGCCCGAGCACCGCGCACTCGTGATCGAGCTCGGCATGAACCATCGCGGTGAGATCGCGCCGCTGGTGGCGCTGGCGCGGCCGAACGTCGGCCTGCTCACCAACGTCGGGACGGCGCACATCGAGAATCTCGGCTCACAGGACGAGATCGCGCTCGAGAAGGGAGACCTCGTCGCCGGGCTGGCGCCGG
>JADLGR010000324.1 GCA_020849175.1 Deltaproteobacteria bacterium | reverse complement strand
CGTCGAGCTGCCGGTGCGCCGCGCCTCGCGCTCGGTCGCTCAGCGAAGGCTCAGGGAGCGCTCAGGGAAGACGCGCACCGTGCTGCGACACTCGTCGCGGTGCCCGTGCTGCGACACTCGTCGCGGTGCCGGTACCGCCCTCCTGGGAAGGGGTCTCGCCATGCAGCCGCAGCCGCCTGCCGCCACGCCGACGCGCCCGCGTCGCAAGACGGCTCGGAAGAAGCCTGCGCCCACCGGGGAATCGGTGACGCGCGCAAAGCAGCCCGCGGCGACTCCGGCATCGCAGCCCGCTGCGCTCTCGCCGGAGGGCGTGAAGCGCCTCGTCGATGCGATCTTCCGCGTGCTGCGATCGCTCTGACGATCTTCCGACCTATCCCTCGCGCGGGATGGCATCGGCTCGTATCCGGCGCACGTTCCGCCGGCGCTCAGCGCGGGCCCGACTCCCGGGCCGCACCCTCGGTCAGCCTGCGCCAGCGGGCCCGCACGTCGTAGTCCGGAATCCCTGCGGCCAGACGCTCGACCTCACGCTCGATGAGGTCCCTTTCGAGCTCGTCGCGGAGGCCACGCAGAACGGACTCGGCATCCGCCAGGTCGCGCTCGCGTGTGGAGAGCAGCTTGAGCAGCACGAAGTCCTCGGCCCCGAGCACGTGGATCGGGCGATCCCGCAGCGAGGACTCGATCGCCCGCGAGAGGGCCCGCATGGCGTACGCCGGGTCGCGGGGCTCGACGAGGTCGAGCGAATTGTGCGCATCGCCCTCGACCAGCGTGATACGGCTGATTCGCAGGCCTCCGAAGACGCGGCGGTCGAATGCCGGCAGCGTCCGGAGGCCGAGCTCGCTCGCGAGCAGCCGGCCCACGGACGTTGCGTCCGCCTGCGCGACGGCGAGGTCGACGTCGCGCGTCTCGCGCGCCTCGCCGTAGGCGGCGAGGAGGAGTCCGCCGTAGAGCGCGTGCGGGATCTCCTCCGCGCGCAGAGCCTCAGCGATCGCCAGTGCCAGGGCGATCGGGTCGTCGAGGTCCATGGTTCCGGTTGCTGCGGATCGTCCGGCCCATGGCACGCAGCTCGCGTGTCGCACGGCGCAGCGCCACGAGCTGGTGGTCGGCCCGCTCGAGGCGGCGTCGCAGGTCTTCCGGGGAGATCCGCACCGCGAAAGAATACCGAACGCGAGGACGCCGGCCGGCGCTACACGCCGAGGGCCCGCACGTCGCGCAGCAGGCGCTGCATGCCGAGCGGCTCGGCGATCGCGACGGCCGCCTGCGCCGCCTCGCGGCCGCGCTGCTTGTCGCCGCGCTCGCCGCGGCCGAGGTGCATGCGGGCGAGGGCCGCGAGGGTGTGCGCGCGCCAGACCGGCGAGCGCAGCGCCTCGGCGCGCTCGCGTGCGAAATCGAGCCAGTCCTCCGCGCGCGTCCAATCTCGCGCGGCGCAGGCGAGCTGGCCCAGGTAGAGGGCCACGGGCCCGTGGCAGTAGTAGCCCGCGAGGACCGCGTAGTGACGCGCCCCGGGCTCGAGGAGCGCTGCGAGGGTTCGCGCGCTCTCGGCGTCCCCGAGCCCGACGCAGACCTCGGCGAGAAGCGTGAGCGCGAAGAGCCAGCTCTCCCCCTCGACCACCGGCTCGAAGCGGGCGCTCGCAAGGTCGCTGAAGCCGGCACGGGCCGCGGCTCTCTGCCCGGCTTCGAGCAGCGCGAGCAGATGCGCGGCGCGCGCGACACCGAGATACGGTCGCTGCTCGTGGAGGCTCGCCAGGGCGGGCAGGAGCTCGGCCAAACGCCCCTGCTCGTGGCGAACGACGCCAACGAGGGTCGCGAGGGTGACGGCGTACTCGAAGCGCGGTGAGTCGGAGCGGGAGAGCTGCGACCGCGCGAGCGCCTCGGCCGCGTCGAAGCGGCCCTCCAGCATCAGGCTGCCCGCGCGAAAGATTGCGGGCAGGAACTCCCAGAACTTCGACCGCAGCCGCTCGACGATCCGCTCGATCCGGGCGCAGACGACGTCCGCCTGCTCGAGATCTCCGAGCTCGACGAAGACGGCGTGGATCTGCGTCCAGACCAGCATCTCGGTCCAGCGCTCGCCCCGGTCACGCACGAGGCGCTCGGCCTCACGCAGCAGATCGAGGCGCACCTCGGGGGTTCCCTCCGGCACCATGCACAGGAGCTTCGCGCGCACGCAGAGCAGGAAGGCGCGCGAGCGCGTGCCGCCGCTACTGCGTGCGATCGCCTCGGCCTCATCGATGACCTGCCGTGCGTCGCCGAGCCGGCCCGGATCGTTCATGAGGTCGGCCGCTAGCAGGCAGCGCAGCCAGACGCGGAGGAAGGGCGGCTGGCCGTCGCCGCCGGCGAGCGCCGCCTCGAGCATCCGCACGGCTTCCGGGTCCGAGACGCCGATCGCGAGATCCGCGAAGCCGATGGCCGCCAGAACGAGGAGATCGGAGCTGCCGACCCGGATCGCGAGCGCCGCGGCCTCGCGCAGCGCTTCGCGGCCGCCCGCGAACTGCCCGGCGTTGTGGCGCGCAAAGCCGACGCACACCAGCAGCTCGGCCCGCCGGCTCTCCCCCTCCGGCTCCGGCGCGAGGTCGAACGCCTCGAGCGCGCGCTGGTAGTGGGCGGCCGCCTCCTCGTAGGAGAGCGCCAGCGTCGCGAGGTCCCCGGCCCACTTGGCGTAATCGACCGCCTTCGTCCCGCCGGCGAGGAGCGCGGCCTGGCCGTAGTGGTGCGCGAGCGCGGGCACCAGCGGCTCGAGCCTCCCGGCGTAGAGCGCTTCGAGCGCCTGCGCCACGCGCAGATGGAGGCGAACCCGGTCGGGCTCGTGGAGCCCCGCGTAGGCGGCGTCGCGCACCAGCGCGTGCGCGAAGCGGTAGCTCGCGCGCCGCTCCGGGACGCTCTCGAGGAGGCGGGATTCGAGCGCCTCGTCCACCCCCTCCAGCAGCTCGAGCTGCGGAAGATCCGAGACGCGGGCGAGAACGGCGAGCGTCACCTCGGGCCCGACCACCGAGGCAACACCGAGAAGTGTCCGGCAGCGCTCCGAGAGTGTGGCGAGCCTGCGATCGAGCACCCGCCGCACGCCGGCGGGCATGCCGCTCGCTTGCGAGGCGAGGCGCGCGGCGATGACGGCCGCACCGGTGGGCTCCTCGGCCGCGAGGCCGACGATCTGCTTCGCGAAGAACGGGTTGCCCCCCGTCGCCGCGTGAAGCGCGCGAACCAGCTCGGGCGGAGGGTGAAAGCCCGCCGCATTCTCGACGAGCTGCGCGAGCACCTCGGCGCCGAGCCCGCCGAGCGGCACGCGGAGTAGCACGTCGCGCTGCTCGCAGGCGTCGATGGCCTCGAAGAGCGGGTGCTCGCGCGGCAGATCCTCCGCGCGGCAGGTGCCCACGACGAGAAGGCGCGCCGGCGAAATCTCGCGCGCGAGGAACGCGAGCATGTGCAGCGTCGCGGGCGGGGCCCACTGCAAGTCTTCGAGCAGCAGGATCTGCGGGCGCTCGCGGGCCGCCTGCACCAGAAACCGCGCGACGGCGTCCATCAGCAGGAAGCGCGCCTCGTCGCTGTCGCGAACCGGCGGCACCTCGATCGAGAGCTTCTCGGCCAGCTCGGGAACGAGGCGGGCGATCTCGCCGGCGCTCTCCCCCATCGCGCGGGGGAGGTCTTCGACCTTCCGCGCGCGCGTCATCGCACGCAGGATCTGCACCCAGAGCCAGAACGGCGGCGCGCCCGGCCCGTGCCAGGAGCCGGCCTCGCTCACCTCCGCGCCGCGCCCCCGTGCGATCTCGACGATCTCGCGCGCGAGGCGCGTCTTGCCGATGCCCGCGTCGCCGGAAACGATGGCGACGCGTCCGGAGCCGGCGAGCGCGCGTTCGAGCGCCCCGCGCAGCCGCGCCAGCTCGGCATCGCGGCCAATGAGCGGCGGACCCTCCGGGGCCGGCGCCGGCTCCGCCGCGGGCGTCGCAGCGCGCCCCGGTACCGTGGTGGCCGCGTCCCGCTCCTCGACGCTCGCCACGAAGCGATAGCCGACGCGCGGCAGCGTCTCGATCACCCGTTGCGCGGCGCCGTCGTCGCCGACGGCCGCGCGGGCCTTCTTGAGAGCGTGGAAGAGCGCGTCGTCGCTCACCACCACGCCGGGCCAGAGCGTCGCGAAGAGCTCTTCGCGCGAGACGACGCGCTGCCGGTTCTGGAGGAGGTAGAGCAGGAGCCCCAGCACCTTCGGCTGCAAGTCGACGGGCTCGCCGTCGAGCCGCAGCTCGTGGCGCTCCGCGTCGAGCTCGAACCGGTCGAAGGCGTAGAGCAATTCGGGTTCCGCTCTTGGGGCTTTCCTCATTCTACCACCCCCACCGAGGGGCCCGTCGCAAGACGCAGCTCCGCCCCGGGGCTTGCACCCCGGGGCGGGCCGCATCGTCGGACGCGCCGACACGAAATGAGAGGCGCTCCGGGGGAGTCTCCCGGAGCGCCCAGGGACGTCCTGCGACGTCCGGCCAGCCGCGGGCGCTGGCCAGGCCTTCTTGCGGCTAGGCCTTCTTGCGGCCCTGCGCGGCGAGGCCCACGAGGCCCATGCCCAGCAGCAACAGCGTGCCGGGCTCGGGGACGAAGGCCAGCGCCTCGCCCTTATAGTGCGTGTCGTCGTTCAGATCTGTGGTGACGCCCGTCGCCTTGTTGATTTTGAAGAAGTTGGGCGTATCGAGGAGGAGCGAATTCTCGAAGCCAACTCCGTACAGGACCCCCGTCACCGGATGGATCGCCAGGCCGTGGATGTTCTGATTAACCGAGTCGTTGATCAGGGTCTGCGCACCGGTCGAAGGATTGATCGTGAAGAAGTCCTCGCCACCGATGCTCGCGCCGTTCGAGTTCCCGCCGTACAGGATGCCGCTCACCGGATCGTACGCGAGCGCATGCACCGCATACGTGAGCGACGCGTCGATGCTCGTCATGGCGCCGTTGCTCGGGTTGATCGAGAAGAAGCGCCCGCTGTTGGCGCCGTAGAGTACGCCGCCCGGGCCGAAGGCGAGGTCCTCGATCTTGTACGAGACGGCGGCGTTGATGGTCGTCATCGCGCCCGAGGTGGCGTTGATCGAGAAGAAGCGCGTGTCGTTGCCGCCGTACAGCGTGTTGCTTCCATCCCAGGCGAGACCCTGGATCTGGTAGCCCGTATCGCTGATCGAGGTCTCCGGGCTGGCGTCCGAGAGATCATCGATCGAGAAGAAGCGCGGCGTGGTGCTGCCGCTGTAGAGCACCGTAGTCGCCAGCGCCGGCGAGGCCGCGGCCACGAGGCCGGCCGCGAGGGCGAGGGTTGCGATCTTGCGAAGCATGCTCGTCTCCTTTCATCCGGGTTCGGACGAGCCGCTCACGCAAGCCGCCGCGAATCCCGCTTCCCAGTTGCCGCGCGGAGCTTCCGCGCGACGAGCCTGTTGTACGCGGAAGCCTGCGGGGTGGCCGGCCTACGACCTGAGCATTTCCTGATCCAGCGACAGAGCCGTGACACGCCTCCCAGGGCGAGCCCCACCGGCAACGCGGCAGGACCTGTGGATCGCGCGCTACTTCCAGCCGCGCGGGTTCGCGAAGAAGTCGCGCTCCCAGGCTTCGATTCCGGCGCGAAGCCGCGCGGCCTCGTCGGGGTGCCGATCCGAGAGGTCGTACGACTCGTTCGTGTCCGCGACGACGTCGAAGAGCAGCGGGTCGTGCGCGGAGCGGCCGACGGTGACGCCATTTCGCGGGTCGGTGTAGGTGTTCGCGTGCGCGACGCGGCCTG
>JADLGR010000323.1 GCA_020849175.1 Deltaproteobacteria bacterium | reverse complement strand
GGCGTTGCCGATGTCGAGCGCTTTCTCGCCGCCATCGCGGCGGCGGCCGCTGCCTGAGACGCGGAGGCCGACTGCGGGACGGCCGTACGCTCGTGGGAGGCTCGGGCGCGCCGGGTGGACGCTCGCCGGCCGTTGGAGGGCAAGCTCTCCCTCAGGGAAACTTGTCACATTGGGCGTTACCGGACGTAACCCGCAGAGCGCCCGCCTATTTTTCCTAGGCGTCGCAGACCTCGTAGCTCTCCAGGAGACGGCGGGCGAGGAGCCTGCCCTGGCCTCCCGAAATCCCTGTAATCAGGACCTTTTCCATCGATGCTCCGCGGGGTTGGACGTCCAGGGTACCCCTCCTGTCCGGGCCCTTCCAATGCTGGCAGCGAGGTGGCGCGCAGGATTGCGACGCCGCGTGGTATAGATTGTGCCCCGGAGGGAGTTTGGAAGCGCTCACCCGGTTCGAAGAAGTCAAGATTCCGCTGATCGAGCCGGTGCACGGCCTCGAGGCCGTCTCCGGCGTGCTCTGGGTGCCGGAGTGGTGGCCGACCGGCGCGCGCGTGAGCATCGTCCTCGCGCACGGCCCGACGGGCAGCAAGGACGAGCCGCTGCTGGTCTCCCTCCAGCACGCGCTCACCGAGCGCAAGTACCTGACGCTGCGCTTCAACTTTCCCTTCGCCGAGGCGGGCAAGAAGCGCCCCGACCCGTTTCCGGTGCTGGAACGGACGCTGCTGCATGCGATCGCCCTGCTCGGACCGGATCCCACCGCGGCGCCGGCGCATCTCTTCGTGGGAGGACGTGGCATCGGCGGCCGTGTCGCCGCGCATCTCGCCACCAGCCAGGTGCGGGTGGACGGCCTCTTCTTCCTGGGATTCCTGCTCCACCCGCCCGGACGCCCGGAGCAGGTGCGCGTCGAGCGGCTGTTCGGGATCGTCTCTCCGATGCTCTTCGTGCAGGGAACGCGCGACCGCCAGTGCTAGATTCCGCTGCTCCGCAAGACGCTGCTGCGTGTGGGTGCGCCCACCGCGCTCCACGTGATCGAGGATGCGGACCAGAGCTTCAAGGTCCCGCGCAAGACCGGACGCACCGACGCGGACGCGCAGCGCGAAGTGCTGGAGACGCTCGACGCCTGGATCGCACGCGTCCTCGGGGAGTGATGGCAGAGGGACTGGGCGAGAAGATCCTGCGCGTCGTGACGCTCGATGGCGACGTCTTCGACGACGTGGCGCGCGACGAGCGGCAGACCGGGAGCGCGCTCTCCATCGTCTTCGCCGTGGCGCTCGCGTCGGGCCTGGGCCGCATGCCGGGCGGCGGGCTGCGCGGCCTCCTGCTGGGAGCCCTCGAAATCTGCCTCCCCTTCTGCCTCTGGCTCGCCGTGATGCAGGGCGCGCTGGTCGCGATGGGCCGACCCGATCGCCTGGCGCCCCTCTTCCGCGCGCTGGGCTTCTCCCTCGCGCCGTTCTCCCTCGCGTTGTTCCAGGCGTTTCCGCTGCTCGGACCGCTGGTGTCGGGCACCGGCGTGCTCCTCGGCCTCGCCACCAGCTACCGGGCGGTGCAGCGCGCAGGCTTGCTCGCTCCGCTCGAAGCCGGCGCTCTCTGCTTCACCGGCCTGTTCGCCGCGCTCTGGGGCTCGAGCGTGCTGCTGTCGATCGTGCAGCCGCGCTGAGATGCGTAGGTTCCAGCGCTCCGTGCTCGGGCTCTTGCCACTCCTGGCCCTGTTCGCTGGGACGTGGTTCTGTGCCCGCGATGGCATCGCCGCCCAGACCGCGACACCCAAACGCGTCCTGCTCATCCATTCGTTCGGCAGGGACTTCTCCCCCTATGAGAGCGCAACGTCCGTCTTCCGGAGCGAACTGGCGAAGCGGCTTCCCGAACCGATCGTGCTATTCGAGGCGACGCTCGATGCGGGGCAGCCGGTCTCGGAAGAAGAGGAGCGCACCTTCGTCGCATACCTACGGGTCCGATACGCGGGAAGAGCGCCGGACCTGGTGGTGACGATCGGTCCACCGGCCGCTCGCCTCTTTCTCACGCACCGAGACCAGCTGTTTCCATCGACGCCGCTCGTCATGGCCGCGCTCGATGAACGGCTCGCGCGGGGCGCCGCGCTGCGGCCGAACGATGCGGCCGTGGTTGGGAAGGTGGATCTTCCGCGCCTGCTCGAGAACATCTTCCAGCTGCGACCCGATACGACCACGGTCGCCGTCGTCATCGGCGCATCCCCCCTGGAGGAGTTCTGGCTGGCGCAGCTCCAGCGTGAGGCCACCCCGTTCGAGGGTCGAGCAGAGTTCCAGTGGCTCAGCGATCTCTCGCTCGATCAGATGAAGGAGCGGGCCGCCAGCTTGCCGCCCCACTCCGCAGTGCTCTACCGCCTGCTGATCGTCGATGCAGCGGGCGTACCGCATGAACGTCAGGACGCCTTGGCGGCTCTGCACGCCTCGGCCAACGCCCCGATCTTCGGTCTGTACGAGAAGGAGCTCGGCAAGGGCGTCGTCGGTGGACCGTATACCTCGCAGCGGCTGCACGGCGAGCAGATGGCAGAGGAGGCACTTCGCATTCTGCGCGGAGCCGCTTCCGACGAGCCGCAGATCCGGGTGACGGGGCTCGACCCCCCCGTCTACGATTGGCGCGAGCTCGAGCGTTGGGGCATCGACTCGGCGCGCCTACCAGCCGGGAGTGAGATCCGATTCGCACCACTCTCGATGTTCCAGGAGCACCGCGTTGCGATCGCCGCAGCGGTCACCCTGAGCGTGCTCCAGGCCGCTCTCATCAGTGTGCTCCTCTGGCAGCGCATCTGGCGGCGGCGCGCCGAGCACGAGGCGCGAAGCCTGGGCGGGCGCCTCATCACCGCCCAGGAGGACGAGCGGCGCCGGCTGGCGCGGGATCTGCACGACGACGTCACGCAGCGGCTCGCCGCCCTCGCAATCCAGGCCGCGAAGCTGGAAGGCGGCTCGGCCGGACCGCAGAGCAGGGAGTCGGTGTACTTGATCCGCGACGGCCTCGTGGCGCTGAGCGAGGACGTCCACGCGCTCTCCTACCGCCTGCACCCGACGATCATCGAGGATCTCGGCCTGGTCGAGGCGCTCCGGGCGGAATGCGACCGCGTCGCACACAGCGAGCCGCTCCGGGTCGAGCTCGATGCGGGCGCCATTCCGGCCAGACTGCCAGCCGATGCGGCGGTGGGTCTCTTTCGGGTCGCCCAGGAGGCCTTGCGCAACGTCGTCCGGCATGCGAAGGCGAGCGACGTGCGAGTCGCGCTGCACGGTCGCAATGGCCGGCTGCTACTCGCCGTGCGAGACAACGGCGCGGGTTTCGAGAAGGTGCGCAGCGGCGCGAGCCTCGGGTTCGCGAGCATGCGCGAACGGATGCGCCTCCTCGGCGGGACGCTCGACATCGAGAGCGCTCCCGGCCACGGGACGACGATCAGCGCCTGGGTGCCGCTGGCGGAGAACGCGTGAACCGCCCGCGCGTGCTGCTCGCCGAGGATCACCGCATCGTGGCGGAGGGGCTCCGGAGCCTGCTCGCGACCGATTTCGATCTCGCTGGGATGGTCGAGGACGGACGAACCCTGGTCGAAGCGGCGCAGGGGCTGCGCCCCGACGTCATCGTGGCCGACATCTCGATGCCCCGGCTCAACGGAATCGAGGCGTTGGAAGCCCTCCGAAGAGACGGCCCGGACGTCCCGGTGGTCTTCCTGACGATGCACCGCGACGTGGCCTATGCCCGGCGCGCGCTCGAAGCCGGCGCTGCCGGCTACGTCCTGAAGCACTCGGCCGCGACCGAGCTGCTGCAGGCGCTGCGCGCCGCCCTCGAGGGCGGCACGTACGTGAGCCCGGCGCTCGCGGGCAAGGTGTTCGAAGCGATGAAGAACGGGCCCTCCACTGCAGTCGATCCGATCCGCCGCTTGACGCTTCGCCAGCGCGAGGTTCTCGAGCTGCTCGTCGAGGGCCTCTCCGCGAAGGAGATTGCCGCCAGAGTCGGCATCTCGCCGCGCACGGTGGAGTTCCACAAGTACCAGATGATGGAAGCCATCGGCGCGAAGAGCTCGGCCGAGCTGATCCGGTTCGCGATCGAGCACGGCATCGCCGACCGGTAGCGGGCCCGCTCCGGTAGTTTCCGTCGTCGCACCTGGAAAAAATACGAGGTGACGATCCCGCGCGCTTCGTCCACGCTTCGCGCCAGCCTCGAGGAGGGGCGTTCTGCGAGCCAGATCTCGAAGGAGGGCCAGGATGATCCGTAGCTCGATCGTTGCAGCCGCACTGCTCGCGCTCGCCGCGGGCAGCGCCCAGGGGCAGGGGGACGAGGTCCAGGAGGCGGTCGGCATTGCCACCGACGCCTATGTCTACGGCTACTCACTCGTGACCACCGACGTGACGCGCATCCAGATGTCGAACGTGCCGACGGTCGAAGCGTTGAAGGCGCCGCCCAACCAGTTCGTCAACGTCAAGCGCTATCCGCCGGCCGACTACCGCGGTGTCTCGGCGCCCAACGCGGACACGCTGTACTCGCTGGCCTGGGTCGACGTGAAGGAGCCGCAGGTCTTCAGCCACCCGGACATGGACAAGCGCTACTTCCTGTTCCCGATGGTCGACCTGTGGATGACCATCTTCAACAGCCCCGGCTCGCGCACTACCGGACAGAAGGCCGGCAACTTCCTCCTCACCGGGCCCGGCTGGAAAGGTGCGGTGCCCAAGGGCATGACGCACATCCCGGTGGCGACGCGCTACATGGTGATCCTCGGTCGTACCTACGCCGACGGCACCGAGGCCGACTACAAGGCCGCGAACGCGCTGCAGGCGCAATACAAGATCACGCCGCTGTCCGCCTGGGGCAAGCCGTTCACGCCGGTGGCGCCGCCGGTCGATGCCAACCCCGGCATCTCGATGACCGATGCGCCGCAGACGGTGATTCTGGCGATGAGCACCGAGGGCTACTTCAACTGGCTCTCGAAGCGCATGTGCACCGACTCGCCGGCCTACGCGGCCGATGCGCCGGCGCTGGCGAAGTTCGCGAAGATCGGTTTCGAGCCGTGCAAGCCCTTCGAGATGACCAAGCTCGATCCGGCGGTGCAGGCGGCGCTGAAGGAGCTGCCGAAGGCGGCCCTGCAGAAGATCAACGACAACCGCGAGGCCAGCATGGGCAAGCTCGTCGACGGCTGGTCGATCACCAAAGGCCTCGGCGTGTATGGCACCGACTACATGAAGCGCGCAGTGGTCGCCGCCTTCGGCTGGCCGGCCAACCTGGAGCAGGACGCGGTCTATCCGTACACGCTCGTCGACAGCAAGGGCGAGAAGCTGACGGGCGCCAACAACTACACGCTGACGTTCGCCAAGGGGCAGACGCCGCCGGTGAACGCCTTCTGGTCGATCACGATGTACATGATCGACGAGGGCTGGTGGTTCGTCCCCAACGCGCTCGACAAGTTCACCGTCAGCCCGCGCAACGACCTGAAGGCCAACCCCGACGGCTCGATCACGCTGTACTTCCAGAAGGACTCGCCGGGCAAGGACAAGGAGTCGAACTGGCTGCCCGCGCCCGCAGGCGAGTTCATCCCGATGCTGCGCATGTACTGGCCGAAGGAAAAGGCGCCGTCGATCCTCGACGGCACGTGGACGCCGCCCAGGGTCGAGAAGGTGAGCTAGTGCCGGAGCGCGAAGAACGAAGAGCCCTCGATGGACTGCGTACTGCTCGGAGACCGCCATCGCGAGCTGAGCGAGGGCGTGCGCGGACTGCTCGCGACGATGTTCGCGGGCGTCTTCACGGTGGCGGACGAAACCTCGCTGCTGGAGGGCGCGGCGCGGATCCAGCCGACGGTCATCGTGGTCGACCTCTCGCTCGCCGGCGGGGACATCGTCGGCTTCGTGCGTGCGCTCCGCCGACAGGCGCCGGCCGTGAAGGTGTTGCTGCTCACGGCGCACGACGAAACGACGGTGGCGTCCGCTGCGCTGGCGGCCGGTGTCGACGGCGTGGTCTTCACGCGCGCGATCGCGACCGATCTACTCGAAGCGGTCGAGGCCGTCCTCGCGGGCAGACGTTACGTCTCGTCTGCCGCCGCCCACAGACGACCCAGGGGAGGTGTCGAAAGCGAATGCTGAGCCTTCGGATACGTCGCAAGATCCTCATCGCTTGCCTGGCTGGGCTCGGGCTGGCGGCGGGTCGGGCCGTTGCAGAGGAGACACCCGCATCGACGGGGAGCGCAGATCCCGGGAAGGCCTCGCTCACGGAGGTGAACAAGCAGCTCACCAACCCCGTGAGTTCGCTCTGGTCGATCACGTTCCAGCAGAACAACTTCCTCTTGCATCCCGGGTCGGGCCGCGGACTCCGTTACAGCGGCAATCTGATCCTCCAGCCGGTGCTTCCGGTCTCGATCACGAACGAGTGGAACCTGATCACGCGGCCCGTGCTGCCCCTCTTCGTGACCCAGCCGCATCCGGAGGAAGGAGATCCCTGGGAGATCGACTCGACCACCGGGTTCGGCGACATCACGCTGTTGCAGCTCGTATCCCCGAGCGAGAACCTGGTCGGGAACTGGCTCCTGGGCCTTGGACCGTCGTGGATCTTCCCCGCCGCGAGCTCGCGCTACACCGGGCAGGGCAAGTGGCAGGTTGGCCCTTCTGCCATCGTGGGTTACCTCTCGGACAAGTGGATCTTCGGCGCCCTGGTCCAGAACTGGATCTCCTACGGCGGCTCGGGCCCGGCCGACACGAACTCCATGAATCTCCAGCCCATCGCGTCCTATTTCCTGCCCGACGGCTGGAGCGTGGGCTATTCGGGCAATGTGCTCGCGAACTGGGAGGGCAGCGGCCGCAACACCTGGACCGTGCCGCTCGGGCTCGCGCTCGCGAAGGTCGTCAAAGTCGGGCCCCTGCCCGTCCGCATCGCCCTCGGGGCCCAGTACATGCTGGCGTACCCGGAGGACTACGGGCAGCGCTGGAACCTGCAGCTCACCCTGGCGCCCGTCGTGCCGAAGCTGATCCGCGGGAATCTCGCTCAGCCACGGCAGCTCGAGTTCGGCCTGCCGCCGCGTCGCCCCTAGGGCTCATCCGAAAGCCCGGCTGAACCTACCTGAGTTCCGTGGACAGTTCTGCGCTTTCGGGAACATCCCGAAGGCTGCAGGCTTCTTGCTCCTCTCCAGTTTCCTTCCCTCGTCCCGGGGAGGCGGGGGCGGAGCCCCCGCCTCCGGCGCCCGCGTCGCGTGAGAGCAGCGCGCGCGGCTTGTCCAGGATCGACGATCTCGGCTCAGGCTGAGGCCGGGATGCTCCCTGCGCGTGCCGCCGCTCGAACTCGTTCGGGGACACGTACCCGATCGACGAGTGCCGGCGCTGCGAGTTGTACCAGCCCTCGATCCAGGCGAACACCTCGGGCTCCGCCGCGACCGGCGTCTCGAAGCGCTCTCGCGCAAGCAGCTCGCACTCGAGCGTGGCGAAGAAGCTCTCCGCCATGGCGTTATCGTACGCATCGCCGACGCTTCCCATCGACATCTGAATCCCGAGAGCCTTGCATCGCTTGCCGAAGGCCACCGCGG
>JADLGR010000322.1 GCA_020849175.1 Deltaproteobacteria bacterium | reverse complement strand
GCTCGACCTGCCCGGGATCCGCTCACTCGACGGCATGATGGCGATCTACGGCTACCCCGAGGCAGTCCTCACGCCTTTCCGCCGGATCGTCGTCGAGCAGTTCCACTACGTGCCCCGCGCAGATGCCAGAGGCTTTGGCGACGCAGACGTCTTCGATCTCGGAGGTGTGCGCGTGCGCGTCCTCCACGCTCCCGGTCATACGCGCGGGCACTGCTTCTTCCACGTCGAGCCCGCCGACGTGCTCTACCTCGGCGATGTCGATCTCACGAGCTTTGGTCCCTATTACGGCGATGCCTGGTCCGATCTCGAGAGCTTCGAGCGAACGCTCGCCATGGCGCGCGAGGTCGAGGCTCGCTGGTACGTCACGTTCCATCACGTCGGTGTCGTCGAGGGCCGCACCGCCTTCCTGGAACGACTCGATCGTTACGCCGGCGTGATCCGCCGCCGCGAAGAGCGGCTTCTCGCCTTCCTGGCGGAGCCGCGGCAGATCGACGAGATCGTTCGCCACCGCTTCGTCTATCGCGCGCAGGACGAGATCCCGTATGCCGATCCCGTCGAGCGGCGCAGCATGGAGCAGCACCTCGCGAGGCTGCGGGCGTCGGGAGACGTCGACGAGGTCGAGGCGGGACGGTTCTGCGCGCGGGGTCGGCGTTCGTGACCCACGACGTCTCGCTCATCGCCACGCTCGCGGCAGCGTTCGGTCTCGCCCTCGTTCTCGGATTCATCGCCGTGCGGATCCGAATTCCAGCGCTCGTCGGCTATCTGGTCGCCGGCGTGATCCTCGGGCCGGCGACGCCCGGGTTCGTCGCAAACCTCGGGCTCGCGCAGGAGCTTGCCGAGATCGGTGTGATCCTGCTCATGTTCGGCGTCGGGCTGCACTTCTCGCTCGATGACCTGAGAGCCGTTCAACGCATCGCGGTGCGGGGAGCCCTTGCGAGGATCGTGATCGTCACCGGTCTCGGAGTGGCCCTCGCGTGGATCTGGGGCTGGAGCCTCGCGGCGGGCATCGTGTTCGGTCTGGCGCTCTCGGTCGCCAGCACGGTGGTCCTCCTCAAGGCGCTCGAAGGCCGCGGGCTCCTCGAATCGATCAATGGCCGGATTGCCATCGGCTGGCTCGTGGTCGAGGACCTCGTGATGGTTCTGGTCCTCGTTCTGTTGCCGGCGACGTCGGCCTGGATCTCCGGTCCTGACGATGCGAACGCGGCCTCGCCCGGAGGGATGGCTGCGCTCATCGTTCCCTTCGCGGTCACCCTCGGAAAGGTCGTCCTCTTCGTCGCACTGATGCTGGTCGCCGGTAGGAGGATCTTGCCAGGGCTGCTCTGGCAGGTGGCGCGCACGGGCTCGCGAGAGCTCTTCACGCTCTGCGTCGTCACGGCAGCCGTCGGCATCGCGTACGGATCCGCTGCGATCTTCGGCGTGTCGTTCGCGCTCGGTGCGTTCTTCTCGGGGCTGGTGCTCGGAGAGTCGTCGCTCAGCCACCGGGCCGCGGCAGAATCCCTGCCGCTACGGGATGCCTTTTCCGTCCTGTTCTTCGTGTCGGTCGGCATGCTCTTCGAGCCTGCGATGCTGACGCGAGACCCGCTCCGCGTGCTGGTCGTCGCGGGTGTCATCGTGTTTGCCAAGACGCTCGTTTCCTTCGGGCTCGTTCTCGCCTTTCGGTATCCGCTCAACACGGCGCTCACCGTATCGGCGGGCCTGGCGCAGATTGGCGAGTTCTCGTTCCTCCTCGCGGGCCTTGGCGTGTCGATCGGAATGCTTCCTGCCGAGGGGCAGGGTCTCATCCTCGCCGGTGCGCTCATCTCGATCGCGATCAACCCGCTGCTCTTCGCGGCGATCGAGCCGCTCCAGGCGTGGATCCGCTCGCGGTCTGAGCTCGCCCGAACCTTCGAGCTCCCGGATGACCCGCTGGCTGCGCTTCCGATGAGCATCGACCAGGCGCGGCTGACGGATCACGTCGTCGTGGTCGGGTACGGACGCGTCGGTCGCAGAATCGGCGAAGCGCTGATCGAAGCGGCCATTCCGATCGTGGTCGCCGAGCAGAATCGCGAGATCGTCGATGCGCTGCGCGAGCGCGGAGTTCCGGCCGTGGCCGGTGATGCTTCCGATCCGGACGTTCTCGCGCAGGCGCACGTCCACCGCGCTCGGATGCTGGTGATCGCGGTGCCCGATGCGTTCCACGCACGGAAGATGCGAGAGGCCGCTGTCGCGCTCAGGCCAGACATCGAGACGGTCGTCCGAGTCCATGGTGACGAGGAGGCGGCGCTCCTCCGTAGCGAGGGAGCCGACCAGGTGTTCTTCGGGGAGGAAGAGCTCGCGCTGGGAATGCTCCGCCATGTCTTCGAGCGCGTCGGCGCCGACGTGTCGCCCGGCCGCGCCCTTCCGGCCGAGTAGGTCGCCCCGGTCGGCCCTGTCGCCCGGTCGGTCCGGGGTGGCCGTGAAATCCACTCGGGCGGTCCACACTGGTTCTTGACGGTCTATTCTAGAATATATATTCTAATACGCATGGGACGACCGGCCCGGCACGCGGAAGCGAAGATCCTCGAGTGCGCGCGGCAGATCTCGGCGCAGACCGGTCCGCGCAGCCTCACGATCGCAGCGGTCGCCGAGCGGGCCGGGGCTCCCGTCGGCTCCATCTACTACCGGCATGCCTCACGCGACGAGATCCTGGCGACGATCTGGCTCGACCTCGTCGAAGCGTTCCAGCACTCGTTTCTCGCCCCGCTCGAGAACGAGGTCGATCCAGTCGAGGCCGGCCTCGCGGCCGTCACGTTCACGTGTACGTGGGTCCGCAGCCATCCCGTCGAGGCGCGCCTCCTGCTCATCCACCGGCGCGAGGACTTCGCCGCCGACCGCTGGTCGGCGCGGCACCGGGAGCGCGC
>JADLGR010000321.1 GCA_020849175.1 Deltaproteobacteria bacterium | reverse complement strand
GTCGCCGCCGTGTCGGAGCCCGGCGCGCGCGTGATCGTGCTCGAGGAACGAGTCGACGTGCCGATCCCGGGCGCTTCGCACGTACTGCTGCCGGCGGAACCGGAAGGGCTTCGTACGGACGTCGTCGGGGGGGCGCTGCGCCAGCTCCCCGACGTCCTCGCCCTCGGCGCCTCGCGTGGAGACACCGCTCTCGAAGCCCTCTGGTGCGTGCGACGTTCGGGCCCGCGCCTTCTCGTGGTCGTCGAGGCCGATGACGCGGTCTCTGCGCTCGAGCGCGCCGTGCGCGTTCGACGCGATACCCCGCACGCATTCATCGGCGCTCTGGCGCAGCGTCTCGTGCGCCGGACGTGCCTCGACTGCGCGCGTCCGTTCGTTCCGAACGCCGCACAGGTCCGTGCGCTCGGCGCTTCGGTCGACGCCGTCGCCAGCGCGGGCTTTCGACACGGTCGAGGCTGTAGCCATTGCCAGGAGACGGGCTACGCGGGGCGTATCGGGCTCTTCGAGCTGGTCGTTCTCGACGAGGATGGCGATGCGTGCCTGCGTCGAGGCGAGGGGCTCGCCGCGGTGAGGCGCTCGGCGCTGCGCTCGGGAGCCATGACGCTGCTCGAGGACGGCCTCGTCAAGGCAGCCCGCGGCCTGACGACGATCGAAGAGCTACTGCGCGTGGCGCCACGATCGGTTCCGCCGCGCCCCCTCACCGAGCTGGAACGCCTCGCAGAACAGGAGTGCTGAAGCCCATGGATTGGGACGAGATCACCGAGAAGTCGCTGCTCGAACGCGTGGACGAGCATCTTCGGGCGCGCGATACGCACCTGCCCGTGATCGATCAGATCGGGATGCGGGTCCGGTGCGTCGTTGGCTCGGGTGACTTCGACCTGCGGGAGGTCGAGACGCTCATCAATCAGGACCCGGTTCTCGCCGCAGCGGTGATGCGCGGCGCGAACTCGGCCTTCTACCGCGGCATCCACAAGGTCACGACGGTCGGCGACGCCGTTGCACGAATCGGAGCCCGGCAAGTCGCGAATCTCGTGTTGCTGGAGACGCAGCGGAAGAACTTCACATCCGGGACGCCCGAGCTCCGTGAGATGTTCCGCGCGCTCTGGCGACACGCGGTCGCCTGCGCCGCGGGGTCCGAGTGGCTCGCACGCCGACTCCGCTTCCACGAGATCGCCGACCATGCCTTCGTCGCCGGCCTGCTGCACGACCTCGGCAAGCTGCTGCTGCTGCGCGTCATCGACGAGCTGCAAAGCGAAGATCCCGACGCAGGCCGAATCACCGAGAGGCTGACGCGCGAGCTGCTCGAGAGCTTTCACGCCGACCGCGGGGCGATGCTGATGCAGGCGTGGGAGCTCCCCGAGATCTACTGCCACGTTGCGCGCGAGCACCACGCCGAGCGCTTCGACCCGGACGACGTGCTCCTCGTTCTCGTTCGCCTCGTCAACCGCGCCTGCCACAGGCTCGGGATCGGGACGCTGCACACGCCAGACCTCGACCTCGTCGCCACGCCCGAGGCCCGCGCGCTCGACGCCTCCGACCTGCTGCTCGCCGAGCTGGAGGTCCTGCTCGAGGACGCCCTCGACCTGGCCGGTTAGCGCACAGCTCCCTGCACCCAGCGGCTGCACCTCGGGAGGGCGCGCGAAAAAAGACACGCCCGGGTCGGGTTTTGCTTGATCTCGGCACCCGGCCGGTGCCATCCTACTTACCGGGGTGTCAGTGCGCCCAGCCCACCGCGGACGGTAAGCGTGCGAGGCGGGGAGACCAGCGCCCGCGCTTGCGATGCATCCAGAAACGAAGAGACCACCGGAAAGGGAGTCCGCATGCCCCGGACGTACCGCCTCGCCCTCCTCGCGTGTGCCGTGCTCGGCGCCTTCACGCCGCCGGCCCGCGCCGTCGACTTCATCGAGTTCGAATCCGGCCCGGTGCGCCCGATCGCACTCTCGGCGGATGGAACGAAGCTCTACGTCGCCAACACGCCCGACGGCCGGCTCGAGATCTTCTCGGTCGGCGCCGGCGGCATCGCGAAGGCCGCGTCCGTGCAGGTCGGCCTCGAGCCCGTGGCGGTCGCCGCCCGCAACGCGAGCGAAGTCTGGGTGGTGAATCACCTCTCGGACAGCGTCAGCATCGTCGACGTCGCGGCGACGCCGCCGCGCGTCGTGCGTACGCTGCTGGTCGGCGACGAGCCGCGCGACATCGTCTTCTCGGCCAACGGTCGCGCCTTCATCACGACCGCGCACCGCGGGCAGCAGCGTACGGACAGCTCGATCTCCAGCGTCGTCGGGGCTGGTGATCCGCAGCTCACCACCGCGGGCGTGAAGCGCGCGGACGTCTGGGTGTTCAACGGTGCAAACCCGGGAACGACGTTCGGCGGGACGCCGCTCGAGATCGTGACGCTGTTCGGCGACACGCCCCGTGCACTCGCCGTGAGCCCGAGCGGCAATACCGTCTATGCCGCGATCTTCCATTCGGGAAACCAGACCACCACCGTCTCGGCAGGTGTGGTCTGCGACGGCTTCGCGGCCGCCGGCTCGTGCACCAACTCGCAGGGTCTCTCTTCCCCCGGTGGCAACCCGGGCCCCGATCGCGACTTCAACGATGGCGCCGCGACCGCCCCCGAGGTCGGGCTCATCGTGAAGTACAACCCGAGCACCTCGAAGTGGGAGGACGAGCTGGCACGCGACTGGAGCCAGGTCGTCCGCTTCAACCTTCCCGACCGCGACGTCTTCGCGATCGATGCGACGACGCTCGATCCGACGACCGAATGGTCGAGCGTCGGCACGACCCTGTTCAACATGGCCGTCAACCCGGTGAGCGGGAAGATCTACGTCTCGAACGCGGAGTCGAGGAACGAGGTGCGATTCGAGGGCCCCGGCGTCTTCGCGGCCGGCTTCAAGACGCCCGGTGAGCCGACGACCGTGCAGGGGCATCTGGCCGAATATCGGATCACCGTGCTCGATGGCGCGTCTGTGAATCCTCGCCATCTCAACAAGCACATCAACTACGCGATTCGCCCCGCGCCGGCTGGAACGGCGGCCCACAGCCTCGCGACGCCGGTCGACATGGTCGTATCGCCCGACGGCACGAAGCTCTACGTCGCCGCGTTCGGCTCGGGCAAGATCGGCGTCTTCGACACCTCGACCCTCGAGAGCAACACCTTCGACCCCACCACGCAGAGCGCGCAGTACGTGACGGTTCCGGGTGGCGGTCCCGCAGGCCTCGCGCTCGATGCCGCGCGCAATCGCATCTACGTCCTCAATCGCTTCGACAACTCGGTGTCGGCGATCAACCTCGCCGACAAGGCCGAGATCGCGCACGTCCCGCTCTTCAACCCCGAGCCGTCCTCGGTGACGCAGGGCCGCTTCATGCTCTACGACGCGGTCGCCACCTCGAGCAACGGTGAGGCCACGTGCTCGAGCTGCCACATCTTCGGAGACATGGACGACCTCGCCTGGGACCTCGGCAACCCCGACGATTCGCAGGCCAGCAACCCGATACCGATCCGCCTCTCCATCGGGGCCAATGGCTTCAACCCGCCGATCAATGGCACGGGGAACGTCTCCGAGTTCACCGCCATGAAGGGCGCGATGACGACACAGACGCTGCGCGGCCTCGCGAACGCGGGGCCGATGCACTGGCGCGGCGACCGCTCGAATGGCTGCCTCGGACAGAGCACCACCGACGAGGACCTCTCGTTCCGCAACTTCATCGTCGCGTTCCCCGGACTCGTCGGCATGGACGTGAGCTTCACGTGCCCGAGCGCGCCGCCCGGCCTGCAGTCCGACATGCAGAAGTTCTCGACCTTCCAGCTCCAGGTGCAGCTCCCGCCGAACCCGATTCGCGCCCTCGACAACTCGCTCACGGCGGCGCAGTCGAACGGCCGCAACTTCTATCTCGGTCTCAACTTCACCTCGGGCGGGCCCAGCCCGAGCCAGACGGGGGTCGGCGGCAGCACGGTGACCGGACGCCGCTCCGACGGAGCGAATCTCGACAACTTCGGCTTCACGTGCGAGGGCTGCCACCGCCTCGATCCGGCGCAGGGCTTCTTCGGTACCGACGGGCAGGCGAGCTTCGAGAACGAGCAGCAGATCTTCAAGATCGCCCATCTGCGAAACGCCTATCAGAAAGTGGGCATGTTCGGCATGCCGGACGTCGGCTTCAACAACGCACTCAACACGCCGCATCAGGGCAACCAGATCCGCGGCTACGGCTTCCTGCACGATGGCTCCACGGACACCGTCTTCCGCTTCCTGAACGCGACGGTCTTCAACCAGGCGAACCTCTTCGGCCTCGGGACGACCGGCTTCACGACGGGATCGGCCGGCAACGGCGTGCGTCGCGACGTCGAGCAGTTCGTCCTCGCGTTCGACAGCGATCTCGCGCCGATCGTCGGCCAGCAGGTGACCCTCACGAGCACGAACTCCGCCGTGGCGACGCCGCGGATCAACCTGCTCGTGGCGCGGGCCGCCGCGAACTTCACGTCACAGATCGTCGGAGCAGGCGTGAAGGAGTGCGATCTCGTGGCGAAGGGCACGGTGGGAGGCGTTCGCAAGGGCTGGGTCGGCAACGGCGCAGAGAGCCCGACCTTCACGCCCGACGACGGCGGCGCGGCGATCTCGCTCGCGTCGCTGACGGCGCTGGCCGCGACTCCCGGACAGGAGCTGACGTTCACCTGCGCGACGCCCGGCTCCGGTACGCGCGTCGGCATCAACCGCGACCGTGACGTTCGCCTCGACGGTCAGGACAATTGCCCCGACGTCGCGAACGACAGCCAGGCCGACTTCGATGCAGATCTCGCCGGAGACTCGTGCGACAACTGCGCGGCGAAGGCGAACGGAAGCCAGGCCGACACCGACGCCGACGGCGTGGGCAACGTCTGCGACAACCAGTGCATCACGGGGGGCGCGACGACGCTCGCATCGGTCTATCCCGCATCGGGCCCGATCGGTCAGGTCGTCGAGCTCACGGGCGCGGGCGTCGGCCCGAGCGCGCAGGCCTACTTCGATGCGGTTCCGGCCGCGATCTCGCTCGTGGTCGGAAAGTACGTTGCGACCGTGCCGGCCGGCCTCGCGAACGGCGCGCATGCCGTGACGGTCGTCAATCCCGAAGGCTGCCAGTCGCAGGAGGCCGTCTCGTTCACCGTCACCCTGCCGGCGTCGTGCGGCCTGCTCGGCATCGAGCCCTTCGTCGTGCTCGCCGCGCTGCACGCGGCTCGTCGCGTGCGAAGGAGGCGCTAGCGGGGACGGAAAGGGAAGAGGCCGCCGAGCTCGCTCAGACGACGAGCATCAGGAGAGTCTGCGCGACCGTGAAGCGAAGCTCTCGCTCGGCCTCGGGTGACGGCGTGTCGAACACCACGCCCATGCCGATGGGTAGATCGCTGCGCCGGAGATTCCCTGGAACGTTCGTGTAGAGAACGCGTCCTTCGAGGCTCAAGCTCCCTGCCGGAAGCGGCAGCTCGATGCAGACCTGTGCCCCGCGCATCGACGGGCGCGGCGTTGCGAGAAAGGCTCCTCCCGGCGACACGCTGTAGACGAGGGCCTCTTTCTCCCGGCCTCCGCCGCGAACACGGGCGCGCCAGTCGGTGGGTGCGCGCTGCTCGCGGCGCACGGACTCCTGCTCGGGCGCTGCCAGCGAGCGGTTGATCTGAAAGCGCAGGCGCGCGTCATCGTAGGGCTCCCAGAGCGCCAGCTCGGTGCCCGCCGCGCGCAGGCGCGCGAGCGTATCCGCGCCGGGTCGCACGCCGGTCGCGATGAAGCGCAGCCGGCGCGTGCCGCAAAGGCTCCGCATCCGCGTGAGGGCCCGCTCCGGGTCGGTAAAGGGGAAGTCTGGTGAGAGCAGCACGGAGCGGACGCCGAGGTGCGGCTCTTCGACGAGCCGCAGCGCCTGCTCGGGGCTCTTGGCGGCCAGCGGGCGATACCCGCCGAGGCTCCGGATGCGTCGGGCGAGTGCACCGGAGCGCTCCGGGGTGCTCTCGAGCAGCAGGACGCTCGCATCGTCCATGGGTTCTCTTTCCCCCGTATTGCGAATCGGCCTTCCGCCGGGGCCGCTTGAGAGGGGAGCGCGCGCTGGCAACGAGCGCGCAGGCATCACGTAGCGGCGTCGCTAACGTGCAGCGACGGCCTCGAGTGGCGTCTGTGCCGAAGGGTCGTCCACGCCGGAGCCGCGAAGGGATCGCTGCATGACCCTCGTGCGCCTCGAGAGCGACCGGCTCCGGCTCGACGTCGATCCGCAGATCGGCGGGAGTGTGCTCGGATTCGAGGCACACGTCGGCCGGGACTGGATTCCGATCCTGCGTCCGTCGCGGCAACCGCTGACACGCTCGTCGGACGCGTCGAGCTTCACCCTGGCGCCGTACTCGAATCGCATACGCGACGGCGTCTTTCGATTCGAAGGGCGATCGTTTCGGCTGAGTCATGCCGAGAAGCACGCGATCCACGGCGATGTGCGCGATCGCCCGTGGCACGTCGTGCGCCGCTCGAAGGAGGAGCTCGCGCTCGAGATCCGTTCCGCAGAGTTTGCAGACTTCAACTTTCCCTTTTCCTCGCGCTGCGAGGCGCGCTTCGCGCTCGAAGGCGATGCGCTCGTGATGGCGCTGCGTCTCACGAACGCGAGCGGCGAGACCATGCCGGCCGGCTGCGGCTTCCATCCGTATTTCCGCCGCACCCTGTGCGAACGCGACGTCGTCGAGATCGCGCTGCGCGTGAGCGGCGTCTATCCCGGAGCGACACCGCTTCCCGACGGCCCGCCCGTTCCGGTTTCGGCATCGCAGCGCTTCTCGACCCTGCGCCCGCTCGACGTCGCGCTCGATCACTGCTTTGCGGGGTGGGACGGGCGCGCCCTCGTGCGCTGGCCCGCGAGCGGCGTGACGCTCCGCCTCGAGGCGACCCCGCGGTTCTCGCACGTGGTGCTCTACTCGCCGCCTGGCGAGCCCTTCTTCGCACTCGAACCCGTCACGAACGCGAACGACGGATTCAATCTGCT
>JADLGR010000320.1 GCA_020849175.1 Deltaproteobacteria bacterium | reverse complement strand
GTCCTGTCGCTCGGTGGCGGGCAGGCTGGCCGGGACGGTGCGGGGCCTGCCGATGGCTCAGGGCGACCGCCGATCCGGCCGATGACAGCGGCGTCGGCGGATCGCCGGACGGGGTACGCCCGGCCGGAGGCCCCCGGCGTCCACCCAGCCCTCGGAGGAGACGTGTCGGCGCTCCGGGTTTTCCTCCGCGCGACCGCGGTGCTGAGCGGGTTCGCGCTGGTGCTGCTTGGGCTCGCCGGTGCCGGCATCGCATGGGCACCGCCGGTCGTCTCGCTGATGCTCCAGCGCGGCGTGGGTGCGGGCGCCGTGCTGCTCCAGGCGGTACTCGGCGCTGCGGTCTCGGCGACCGACGCCGCCTCTGCCCTGAGCAGCGGCTCGTTTCCGCTCGTAATGCTGGGAGGCGGCGCAGCGGCGCTCCTCGCCGCGTCGCGCCTCGGCGGCTCCGGCCGCGCGGGCGGTGGTGCGAGCAGCACGACGGCGGCATTCGAGGCGCCGGTCGACCGCAAGACGCGGCGGCGTGCAGAGAAGGAGGCCGAGACCCTCGCGAAGGCGGGCCGGCTGCGCGAGGCCGCCGAGGTACTGATCGAGTGCGGGCGCCTCGATCGTGCCGTCGAGACCTTCGTCGCTGCCGAGGAGTTCGTTCGGGCCGCCGAGGTACGTCACGACCAGAACCGCCTCGAAGAGGCGGCCGAGCTGTTCGAGCGAGCAGGACGCTTCGAATCAGCGGGCACGATCTATGCGCAGCAGAGCGATTTTGCGCGTGGTGCGGCGGCGTTCGTCCGGGCCGGGCGCTTCTCGGTCGCTGCCGAGATGTTCGAGAAGCTCGGCGATCACCGAAAGGCCGCCGACGCGTGGGCGCAGGTCGGATTCCACCGGCACGCGGCGCAGGCCTACGTGCGCTGTCGAGACTGGGAGAAAGCCGCTGCATCGCTCGAAGAAGTGATCGCGGAGGAAGGCCAGCGGCTCGGCGGCGGTCAAGACGTGCGCAAGCAGCGCGAGCTGCGAACGCTGATCCTGCAAGCGGGCAAGCTCTTCGAGCAGGCCGACCGGCTCGATCGCGCCGAGGCCGTTCTCGAACGCGGCGGCTGTACGCTCGCGGCCGCGGAGGTGGCGCTGCGGCTCGAGCACTTCGCGAAGGCGGCGACGCTGTTCCAGAGCGCCGGACAGCCACTGCGCGCGGCCGAAGCGCTCGAGCGAATGGGTGAGCGGCGGGAGGCGGCGCGGCTGCGGGGCGAGTGCCACCGCGACCGCGGCGAGGACGAGGAGGCGGCCCGCTGGCTCGGCGAGTCCGGCGACTACGTCGCCGCGGGGGACCTGCTGCGAAAGCTCGAGCGCTACGGCGAAGCGGCCTCGTGCTACGAGCGGCACGGCGACGCGGCCGCTGCCGCGGAGATGTTTCGACTCGCGGGCGATTCGCTTCGCGCTGCGCAGGCCTTCGAGAAGGCGGATCTGCTGCGCGAGGCCGCAGCCTGCTGCTCGGACGCGGGCGAGTTCGTCCGCGAGGCCGGGCTGCTCGCGCGCGCCGGTGAGCATCTCGCCGCCGGCGAAATCTATCACCGCGAGGGGCTGGACGACGAGGCGATCAAGGTCTTGCAGCGCGTCGAGCCCGGGCAGCGAGGATTCGGCCCGGCGTCGGCGCTGCTCGGCTCGATCTTCCGGGCCAGGGGCATGCACTCGCTCTCGATCAAGAAGCTGCGGCAGGCGATCGGTGACTCGGCACTGTCACGCGAGAACATCGACGCGTACTACGCACTGGCCAACGGACACGAGCTCACCGAGGACTGGGACGAGGCCGTCGAGATCTACGAGAAGATCCTCGCCTTCGACTATCACTACGTCGACGTCGAGACGCGGCTCGCCGCGGCGCGCGCACGCGCGGTCGCGTCGGGTAGCGCGGGCCTGTCGCGATCCGGTCCGCCCCCGCAGCAGCGCGGAAAGCAGCCGGGGCGGTATCAGATCCTCGACGAGCTCGGGCGCGGCGGGATGGGGATCGTCCACCGCGCACGCGACACGGTCCTCGACCGCACGGTCGCGTTCAAGGTGCTTCCCGATGCGCTCAAAGAGAATCCGCAGGCGCTTCGCAACTTCCTGCGCGAAGCGAAGAGCGCTGCGCAGCTCAACCACCCGAACATCGTGACCGTGTACGACGCCGGCGAGCAGGATGGGCGCTACTACATCGCGATGGAGTACGTCGACGGCACGACGCTCAAGGCGATCCTGCGACGCAAGAAGAGGATCGCTCCGAACGGAGTGCTCCACGTGCTGGCGCAGATCTGTGAGGCACTCGCGTACGCCCACGAGAAGAAGATCGTGCATCGCGACGTCAAGACCGCGAACACCATGTGGACGCGCGATCGCAAGGCGAAGATCATGGACTTCGGGCTGGCGAAGGTCGTCGAGGAGGTGCGCAACCACACGACGCTGGTATCGGGGACGCCGTACTACATGAGCCCGGAGCAGACGCTGGGTCGCAACGTCGATCACCGGACCGACATCTACTCGCTCGGGGTCACGCTGTTCGAGCTCGCCACGGGTCAGCTTCCGTTTCGGGAAGGGAACGTTCCCTACCACCACGTCCACACGCCGCCACCCGATCCGAGGAGCCTCGCACCGGACCTGCCCGACCTCCTGGTCCGGATCATCCTGCGCTGCCTTCGGAAGGCCCCCGATGCGCGCTACCAGAGCGCCCGCGAGATCCTCGCCGAGATGCGGGCGGCGCAGGGGACCCCGCCTGCGCCCGTGTCCTGACGCGCCCGGTCGATTCTGCCGGTGTGACGTGATCGTCACGACCGTAACGAGATCGTCACAGGTTCTGCAGACTCGGCAGGACGAAACGGGCCCCGCGTCTCGATTTTTGTGATCTACATCACGCTAACGGCTTGATCCAGCATCGGAAACGATCCGGGGTGAAAAGGCCCTCATTGTTTCGGCGGATCCGGCACGAGAGTTGCTAGATAATGCGGCGAGTCACGGGGGTGACGGGGCGCCGGAGTGGATTCGGCTCGCCGGACCGAGGGGGGTGCGGTGCGGCAACGCACGATCGCGGAGAAGATTTCCTGCACGGGCATTGGGCTGCACAGTGGAGCGCCGGTTCAGCTCACGCTGCATCCAGCGCGGCTGGACACGGGCATCGTCTTCGTTCGCAGCGACGCAGGACGCGGGGCCGAGATCCCGGCCCGAATCGACCGGGTGGGCTCGACGCAGCTCGCGACGACGCTCGGTCACAACGGGTCGGGGGTCGGGACCGTCGAGCACCTGCTCGCGGCGCTCTACGGGCTCGGAATCGACAACGTTCGCATCGAGCTCGACGGCCCGGAGGTTCCGGTCATGGACGGGAGCGCGGCGCCCTTCGTGTTCTTGATCCGGGCGGCCGGCATCTTCGAGCAGCGCGGAGCACGCCGAGTGCTTCGCGTACGCCGCCCGGTCGAGGTGCGCGACGGCGAGCGCATGGCGCGCATCGACCCGTGTCGCGGCTTCCGCATCTCGTATCACATCGACTTCCGGCATCCCGCGATCGGGCGCCAGGATCTGCCCGACTTCGAGCTGTCCGAAGGCAGCTTCGAGCGTGAGCTGAGCCGCGCACGCACGTTCGGCTTCCTGCACGAGGTGGAGGCGCTCTGGCGGGCGGGTCTCGGTCGCGGCGGATCGCTCGACAATACGATCGTCCTCGACGAGCGGCAGGTCCTCAACCCGGAAGGCCTGCGGATGGCCGACGAGTTCGTTCGCCACAAGGCCCTCGACCTGCTCGGCGATCTCGCGTTGCTCGGCTTACCGCTCGAAGGTCGCGTCCGAGTGGTGCGCGGAGGGCACGCGCTGCACCAGCGGCTGATGCGCGCCCTCCTCGACACGCCGGGTGCGACCGAGATCGTGACGTCCGGACGCGGCACGCCGCATCCGGAGGGTTCGCTCGCCGAGGCGCGCGCGTCGCTCTGAGACGTACCCGGCGTCGCGGCGGCTTCGGTCATTGCTACGGCAGCGCTTCGAGCTCCCTCGCCACGCGGGCCGCCGCCTGGCCGTCGGTGAACTCGATGCCCATGCCCGTGGCGCGGCCGATCCCGCCGCTCGACGCCGGTGTGTGACACCAGACGACCCGTCCCGGGACGCGGTGCGTCTGCGCATCTGCCGCGAGGCGGAAGCGAACCTCGACCCGTGTGTCGCGCGGCAGCGGCGCTGCGGTTTCGATGAACAGCCCGCCGCCGCCGAGGGTCGTCGCAAGCTCGGAGCGGCGCGCACCGCAGGCGTCGTACTCGGTCACGATTCGGACTGTCCGGCGCCGGTGTCGTCGCTCCGGCTGTAGTGCGTTCTCGCTCACGGTACGCCTCCTTCGGCATCGCCGGCCGCGCGTGCGATCGCTACGACGATCCGCCGCAGCAGCTCGCGTGCAGCCGGGCTTCGCCCCCGAGCCTCGTCATCGGCGAGGGCCGCGAGCGCAGTCTGCACGTCACCGCCCGTCGCGTCGAGCGCGACGGCGTGAGCCAGATCACGGAGCGCGATCCGCCATGCGCGAAAATCGATCTCGCCGATCTCCTCGGGTGCTGCGTCCCCGACCACCTCGCGAAGGCGCCGCCTCGCCGTGCGACCGAGCTGCGGAGCCAGGGCGTTCACGAGGCGTCCGTCCGCACGGACGACGTCGCGGTCGGCAGCGAGGGCGGCCACGGTCGAGATCACCGCGCCCGCCTCCTCGTCGCGCAGCGGCACGAGCGCCGGTCCGGCGAGCTCCGCCTCGGCGACGACCGCGGCGAGACGGAACGCTTCGATGGCGCTCGTCGCACCGGGCGGCTCCAGGGTGTGAGAGGCTCCGAGCGCGCGCGAGATCTCGGGCGAAGCAGCGCACGCGAGCCGACGGGCTCGCTCCCACACGGGATGATCGAGCGCGGGTCGAGACGCGATCGGCAGATGCAGCCGCGCTCCGCTCGCACGGCCGGCGAGCGCATCGAGCACCGTGTGCGCGTCCTGCGCCGCAGCGTCTCGTCCAGTCTCGGTGGCGATGTGCATGAGGGCGTGCAGCGATTCGACGCGATCCGGTGTCCGCTCGAGCAGCTCGAGATGCCGCGCTGTCGCCTCGCCGCGCAGCGAAGGGTCGCGTGAGGTGAGGTCCGCGAGCTGGGTGCGTGCGGCGACGAGCCCGGGGCGAAGCCGCAGGCACTCTGCGAGCGCGCTGCGGGCGCCACCGGAGTCGGAGAGCGGGCCCGCACGAAGCTGCGCGAGATCGAGCCACACGTCGGCGAGATCCGCTGCAGGCGCTGCAGGCGCCGCGGCGAGGAAGTCCTCGAGGCCGGACGCCGCCTCGTGCCAGGAGCCCGCTGCGCGCAGCCATGCGGATCGCGCGCGCGCCGCGTCCGTCGCGGTCGGGTCGTCTTCGATCACGCGCGACCATGCGGCGCACGCCTCGGGGATGCGACCGATCTCCTCGAGGCAAAGCGCGCGAAGTCTCGAGAGCGCGGCGCGATCGGCACGCTCCGACGCCCGGCGGATCGCATCCGACGCGACGTCGAGTGCCTCACTTGCGCGTGAGCGCTCGAAGAGACGCTGTGCGAGCAGGTGCGCGCCCCGTGTGCAGTCGGGCGCGTGGGAGAGCAGATCGCGCAGACGCCGCTCCGCGGAGGGCGAATCCTCGTGTGCGAGAGCGATCTCGGCTGCGCGCAGGCGGGCGGCGATGCTCGCGTGTGCGGGTACCGACCGCGTCCACGCGTCGAGCGCCCCGAGCGCGCGTTCGGGCTGCCCGGCCTCCTCGTAGACACGCGCGAGCCCGTCCCACGCTCGGCCGAGCGAGGGATCTAGGCAGGTGGCGTCGAGAAAGCGCCTGGCAGCTTCCTCGGCGTCCGCCGCCGCTTCGAGCCCCTCCGCGTCGATGACGACGAGACGCGCCTCCTTCCTCGATGCCTCGTCCTGCGCGAAGAGCTCGCGGACGACCCGGCGGGCGCCGTCTCGATCACCCAGCTCGGCGAGGAGCTCGGCGCGTGCGCGAAGCACCTGCGGCGAGGTGGGAGCGAGCAGGGAAGCGTCTTCGAGCAGCCGTGTCGCGGGCAGGACGAGACCCACGTGCCGGGCACGCGCCGCCGCGGCGAGGGCGGTCGCGAGCAGGGCGGCGCAGTCAGCGCCCGAGTCACCGGCGAGCGCGAGCTCGATCGAGTGGCAGGCCGCGACCACCGCCTCGTCGACCCGGCCGAGCGCGAGCGCGGATGCGGCGCGCGCAGCGAAGGCGGCGGCGGAGCCGGCGTCGCGCTGGCAGGCGTGCTCGCGTAGCGCGTGCGCATACGGGGGATCGCGGCTTTCGATCAGCGCGGCAGCGCGCAGCAGGTGCTCGACCGCGGCGCGGGACCCCGTCCGCTCGGCGGCGCGGACGAGACACTCGGCGGCGTCGGCAGCGAAGCCCTGCGCGAGGCGGATGTCGGCAAGGAGTCCCCAGGCTCCGGCGATCTCGGGATCGATCGTCAGCGCACGCTTGCAGTGGGAGCGCGCACGTTCGGAGTGTCCGAGGTCGTGTAGCGCGCGAGCGAGGCGGAGCACGGCCTCTGCATTCGGAGCCACGGATGGCTCGTCGCAGACGACAGCGGCCACCTCTACGTAGCGTGCGAGGTCGCCTGCGCTCCACAGGCACTCGGCGAGCAGCATGCGCTCGTCGTGGCAGAGGGGAGCGAGCGCCGCCGCAGCGTCGAGCGCGCGAATCGCACGCTCGAAATCCCGGAGACGCTCGGTCGCGATCCTCGCGGCGCGTAGCCACAGCGCGCGCTGCGCGGTGTGTGCATCTCGCGGGAGAAGCTCGACCTCGCTCTCGACGAGATCGAGCGCACCGCGCCAGTCCTCCATCGACGCGAGGAGCTGCTGGAGTGCGCGCAGGGAGGTGATGTCGTGAGGGTCGTTCTCGAGCGCCGCAGCGAAGGCGCGGCTCGCGCGCGTCGTCGCACCGAGGTGTCGCCAGGCGATCTCGCCGAGTGCGCGCAGCAGGGGCGAACGGTGCGCCGGCTCGGTCTGCTCGGCGATCTCTCCCTCGATCGCCTGCGCTGCCTCCGCCCAGTCGCCCAATTGCTCCGCAGTGCGCCGGAGGCCCTGCAGCGCGCGAAGTCGCGGTGCGCCGCGGGCGAGTGCTTCACGGTACGCCTGCGCGGCGCCGGCCGGCGAGAAGAGCTGCCGCTCCTCGAGCTCGCCGAGCTCGAGCCAGCCTGCCGCGTCGTCCGGGGCCTGCGCGAGCTGCGCGGCGAGACGCTGTGCGAGCTCGGGTGCGTTGCCGTCGGCCCGCAGCAGCGCGAGCAGACGCTCGTGCGCCCATGCGCGCTCGGCGTCCATCGCCGTGACTCCGCGCATCGCGGGGTCCGCGTCCACGAGCGCGCGAAGGTGCGGGAGCGCGCGCTGCGCGTCGCCGAGCGAATCGGCGTAGAGATGTGCGAGCCTCTGCCCGAGGGCGCGCCGGCGCTCGGCGTAGACCGGTGCAGCGGGATCGAGGCTCGCGAGCTCGCCCTCCGCCGCCGCGGCCGCAGCCTTCGCGTCGAGGGACACGGTCGTATCGCCGCACCCGACGCTGTCGCGTGACGGGAGCGTCTTCTCCGCCTCGAGCCGAGGTGGCCTGGCGGCTCGCACCGGAATACCGCGCGCCGCACGTCGAGCAGGCCCGTGTGAGCGCCTGCCCGGGGTGCCATCGGAGCGCGTGAGCTCAGGCTGCGCTTCGCACGGTGGCCCGGGTGATCGACTCCCTCGGATCGCGCTCAGGAGCGCATCGCGTTCGGCTTCGAGCACGCGTGCTCTCTCGGGCTCGGGACCGAGTGCGAGCTCGGCTTCGAGGCTCGCCTGCAACGCGCCCACACGCCCTGCG
>JADLGR010000319.1 GCA_020849175.1 Deltaproteobacteria bacterium | reverse complement strand
GCCACGGCATGTCGGCCATCATCCGCCAGCGCAGGCCGTCCGGGTCGCTCTCGGCGACCTCGAGCAAACGCTCACCGGCAGCCTTGGCCCATGTGAGAGCGCTGTCGTGCAGGCCCTCGCGATGCGCGGCGAGCAGCGTCATGACGACACCCGCAGCGCCGGTCGATGGATCGTAGAGCTCTCGGTCGCCCGTGACCCCCGTCATGTCGGAGTACGGCATCGGCTCGATCCAGCCGATGCCCTTCCCGAGCGCAGCGGATGCGGCGCCGATCCGCTCGATGCAGCTCGCGGCGCTCGCGCGGAAGCGATCGAGGCCGGTCGCCTTCGCCAGCGCACTCAGGACGAACGCGTAGCCTGCCCAGCCGGTCGAGGCGTTCACGGAGAGCCACTCCACCCGTTCGAGGTGGTCGCGGACTTCGTCGCCGGCACGAACCGCCTGGTCGAGAAATCCTCGCGCTGTGGTCGCGGCGTGTAGCTCGAGCAGGAGCAGGATCACGCCCGCCGAGCCGTAGTAGAACGTGTGCGACGTTCGCGCATCGGGATCGTCGCTGAGGCGCCAGATCTCGCGGCCGGACGCACGCTGCGCTTCGATGAAGTTGAATCCCTCGCGCGCAGCGTCGAGATAGCGGTTCATGCCGCCTCCATTTCGTCAGCCGAGCTTCAGCGCTCGCACGGCTGGCGCCGCCACGGTAGGCTCCCACCGCGTGTGGCGCCGCCACGCAGCCCGGGAGGTGCCGCATGACCCGCCTAGCGCAGACGATCGGCGTGCTGATGCTGGCCGCCGGCCTGTCCGTGTTTGCGATCCGGCTCCGGCACGCCGGGCCTTATGCTTTCCCCGAGCAGGGCAACCTCGTCGCAGCAGTCCTGGCCTTGCTGATCGGGCTCGCGCTCGTGTCGCCGATCGTCGCCCGCGCGTCCAGCAGAGCGGGAGTGCTCGCGCGCTGGCTGCTCCTCGTCGCTGCGCCGATCGTCCTCGCGTTCTCGCTGTACGCAACGCTCGCCGAGGTCGAGGAGGTGGTGGTGCTGCGTGCGACCGACGCCGCCGGCGCACCGGCGAACCTGCGGCTCTGGGTAGCCGATCACGAAGGCAAGGCCTGGGTCTCGATGCCGCGCTCGAAGGCCGAACGCTACTCGCTCGACGGCGCACGCGTCGAGCTGCTGCGCGCCGGGCAGACGAGCTGCGTCGTCGCCAAGCTCTCGTTCGATCCTGCCGACAACGAGCGCACGTTTCGCCTGCGCGACGAGAAGTATGCCGTTCAGCGTCTTGCCCGCCGGATCGGACTCTTCGGCGACGGACCGAGCGCGAACACGGTGACGCTGCGACTCGATCCCTGTCCGTAGGTCGATCGCAGCACGCTGGCCACATCTGGAGGAAGACGGCGATGAAGATCGTCATCGACAGCCTCCTGTTCGCCAGCTCGGAGCTCACGCTCGACGGTAAGAGCTCGCCGTAGCCGTCGTAGACGACCACGCCCTCGTAGCCGCGCAGCAGGCGAGAGGCCGCCGCTCGCAGGAGCGGCCGAACAGGCGCTGCCGGGCGCGGCGGCGAGCTGCTCCTGCAGGCGCACGAGCTCGAGCTGGAGCGCCGCCGCGGCATCCTCGCCGCGCACGCGCGGGCGAGCTCACCGACGAGCTCCGCGATGCGGGCATGGAGCTTCTCGTTCTCGCGCTGCTGGAGCCGCGCCACCTGGCGCAGGATCTCGGGACGCGGTACAGGCACAGCCCCGTGCCGTCATGGAAGAGCACCTTGTCGCGCGTGCGAAGCCGCGAGACGAACAGGAAGCACTGGCCCAAGAGCGGATCGCGGCCGAGCTCGCGCACGACCGCCACCGCATCCTCGCGCGTAAGGCCCTCGAGACGTACGCCCTGGGTCGTGACGAGCACCAGCGATCCGCTCGCACCCGCACGGCGCCGCTCCACCACCCACGCCATCCCCTCGGCGCGAAGCGGCGCGGGGATCGACGTATTGCGCCTTGCTCGCCCGAGCCCCGTCATCGGTGCGCGCAGTCGCGCTGCCACCTCGTCCATCGTGATCCTCTCCCGTCGTCACGCAAACGCGCGTGACCGGAGCCACGATGCTCTACGTCGCAGAAGAAGAGAAGACGGGGTGCGGCGCGCTCGTACGCTCGACCGAACTCGGGCTCGCACGAGCGCGCATCTCGGCCGCTCGACGATCTGACTCTGGACGGACATGGTGGAGGCGCCGGGAATCGAACCCCTGGCCGGGTCGACTCAACTGCCCGATTTTTTGCAGCGCAATCGCATCTCGCAAAGTGTGGATCCAGTGTGGATCCGGCGACGCAGCGCGGGCCGACACCGCACCAGGCGCAGCGGCCGACGGATCGTGCGCCCGTGGACTGGCGCTCGTGGATGACGATCGAGCCGGACAAGCGCGGGGGCAAGCCCGGCATCCGCGGCCTGCGGATCACGGCAGGCGACGTCCTCGAGTGTCTCGCCAGCGGGATGAGCGAGGACGAGATCCTCGGCGACCTCCCGGACCTCGAGCGCGAGGACATCCGCGCCGCCTTGGCCTTTGCGGCCCAGCAGGCTATACCACTCAAACATTGAGTTTTATAACTCAATCATTGAGTGCCAGGAACCGTGCTCGAAGCGATCTTCGGCAACGCCACTGCGGAGAAGGTTCTCCTGTACATCGAGAGCCGTGGCGAAGGGTACGCCCAGGCGATCGCCGACACCTTCGACGACGTGACATTGCGCATGGCCCAAGTGCAGCTGGCGCGCTTCGAGCGCGGGGGTGTCCTGCTCAGTCAGCTGAAGGGCCGCACGCGCCTGTTCACCTGGAATCCGCGTTACGCGTTCCAGCGCGAGCTGCGGGCGCTCCTGCGCAGGGCACTCGAATCGCTTCCGGAAGCGGACCGGCGGAGATACTTCCTACAGCGACGACGCCCGCGAAGAACCGGCAAGCCTTCGTGAGCGGCGTCACTCGCGACCTGGATCGCGAGCAGCTCGCAGCCCTGGTCTGCGCGACGTTGGATCGCCATGGCGTCCAGGTCGTGCTCTCGGGCGGCGGCGCGGCCGCGATCTACGCGCCCAATCCTTACGAATCCATGGACCTCGATTCCATCGCGATCGGCCTGTCGCGACGCGTCGACGCCGCCATGCGCGGGCTCGGCTTCCGCAAGGATCGTGGGCGCCACTGGACCCATCCGGACACCCCGTTCTGGGTCGAGTTTCCGCCTGGGCCAGTCCAGGTCGGTGACGAGGTGATCCGCGAGTTTGCCGAACGGCATACGGCCCACGGCACGCTCCGGATCCTCACTCCGACCGATTGCGTGATGGACCACCTCGCCTGGTACTTCCACGCCAACGATGAACAAGGGCTGGAGCAGGCGCTCGCGGTCGCTGTGGCGAACGAGGTCGATCTGGATCGAATCGAGGCATGGTCGAAGCGGGAGCGAGCAGGTGAGAAGCTCGAGCGATTTCGAGCGCGTCTCCGCTCGAGATCGAAGTGATGCATCTCACGCTGCAGATCGGCCGGGCTCAGCATCAGCGCACCTCCGCCCACGACCGGCTCAGCGCGCGCTCGGGCACGACCAGGTTCCAGCCCTTCACGAGCTTCCCTGGCTCGCGCCGCGCATCGAGATGGCGCGGCTGCGCGGGCACCAGCTCGCGAAGTGCGTCGAGGTGACACGCCTCGACCATGAGCGGGTCGCGGTGCTGCTCGAGGAAGAGGCCGACGCGGGCGGCGGTCAGCGCCGACCCGAGCACCTGCGTGTAGGCGAGCACCGCGTCGAGGTCGAAGTCCTCGACCATCTCCAGGGAGCGCCAGGCCTCCTCCCAACCCCCGCTCCGCTCCGGCGCGTCCAGCACGTCGACGAGGGTCCGCTCCAGCGTGGCGACGCGGGCAACACCGCCGGCATGGCGATGCTCTGCCACTGCACCGCCAAGGCCCGGACGATCTCGGAGTGCCGCAGCCGCCCGCACCGGCACGAACTCGAGGCCGCGAAACGCGAACCGCCGCTGTCGCGCGCGGGTCAGGTAATGGAAGCGGTTCCACACGGAGTAGGCCTTCCCGTGAAACTGGAGCGCCGCGTGATAGGCCACGACGGCGTCGTCCGCGAGCTGCGTAGCCACGAGGTAGATCGACCGGGAAGCTCGCCGAGTCGACGCCGCGCGGAAACGACGCGTAGAGACCGCGCCGCAGGTGCAGCAGCCGCCCCGCGGCCACGTGCTGCTCGAGCACCGAGGCGCTTGTCTGCCGGCTCCGCATGCCCCGCTCCGCATGGGCCGCTACGAACTCGCCGTGGCGGAAGACCGGATGGCGGGCGAAGAACTCGGTTGGTTTCACTTGCTGATCGGCGCTCATATTGGCATGTGAACTACCCGCATGATGATCTCTCGGCAAGCGGATCGCTCCGTCGCGCTGCTGTGCTCTCGCGGGCTCTGGCCAGTCGCTTTAGCTGAGGTCGAGCATCGGCAGCGCGTCCACCACGTCGAGCGTGCGCAGCGAGACGGTGACGACCCGGCGGAGTAGGTCGAAGATGTAGCGGGGCTGGCCGTGCTCGGTGGCCCAGTCGTTCGGGTCGTTCGTGATGCCCGAGGGCTTGTCGGTCGTGACCTCGTACTGGTTCAGGACCCAGTCGAGGGCCGAGCGCGAGCCGAGGCGGTAGTTGTGGGCGCGGATCGGGATGCCCGCGATCGTGACGGCGCGGTTGTAGAGGACGCGCGTCTTGTCCTCGACCTTCCTGCCGGTCTCCGGGTCCTCGACCTTCGGGTAGCGCATCTTCTCGATACGCCAGGCGTCCGGGGCGTTCGGGTCGAAGCCCGGCGCGTAGGTGATCTCGAGGTCCGGCCAGGGCTCGACCGTCTCGTAGCCCACGTGAAGCTCGGAGAGTTCTCGACCCGCCTTTGAGAATGCCCAGAAGTCCTCCTGGGTCTTCACCTGCGGGATGCGGGGCAGCGACTTCTTGAGATCGGCGGCGAAGGCCTCGCGGTAGTCGCGCGCGTGCAGAACTCCGTAGACGTAGAAGAAGAGGTCCTCGGCGGTGAGGCTCGCGTCGAGCGTGCGGTAGGCCCGGAGCGCGGCGGCGGAGATGTTCGGGCGCCAGCCCGCGTTGGGCGTGTCGAAGAGGG
>JADLGR010000318.1 GCA_020849175.1 Deltaproteobacteria bacterium | reverse complement strand
CGCGTCACCGCTACCGCAGCGCCGCCGAGGCGGCGGCGGAGGCGGCCGGCGGCCTTCACGAGGTCCGCATCGCTGCGAATCGAAATCCCGGAGAGCACCTCGGCCTCGCGCAGGTTGGGCTTTACGAGCGCCGCACCGCGGTACGGAGCCAGCGAGGTCTTGGGATCGACGGCGACCGGGACTCGTCGCGCTCGGAACCGGCGCATCGCGGCGCCGATCACACCGGGCGCGAGTGCGCCCTTGCCGTAGTCCTCGAGGATCACGCCCGAGACGCCGCCCAGCGCGGCGTCGATCGCCGCGACGAGCCGGCGAACGGCCGGCGCAGGGATCGGCGTCTCGGTCTCGCGGTCGAAGCGGACCACCTGCTGCGAGCGCGCGATGACCCGTGTCTTGCGGGTCGTCGGTCGTCCCGGCTCGGTCACGAGGCCGCTCACCTCGACGCCGAGCCTCTCGAGCGCCTCGCTCACGCGGTGCGCCGCGGTGTCGTCTCCGACGACCGAGCAGAACGCGCAGCCACCTCCCAGCGCCACGACGTTTCGAACCACGTTGCCCGCCCCGCCGAGCACCATCGACTCGCGGCGAACGTGCACCACCGGAACGGGCGCCTCGGGGCTCACGCGATCGACTTCCCCCCACAGGTACTCGTCGAGCACGACATCGCCGACCACCAGCAAGCGAACGCGGGCGAAGGCGTCGAGAATCCGTTCGAGGCGCCGGCGGTCGAGTGCGGCCGTCACGACGCCTCCTGCGCGCCGGCCGCCGGGGCGAGCCCTTCGCCGTCGGGGCACCCGCGCAGGTGCCATGACAGCAGGCCCGCCCGCTCCCGCCAGCGCCGGCGCTGACTCCCCGAGATGCAGGCGAGCGGTGCGCCGAGTACGAGACCCACGGCCCCCTTCACGATGCGCTGCGCACGGACGACGCACACCGCGACGGTCCCGCGACGTTTCGCCAGGAACCGGTAGAGCGAGCGGTGATACTCGATGCGTTTTCGCAGCGCATCCCTCCGGGCGCTGCTCGCGCCGGAGAGATGAACGAGCTCGACGTCGGGCAAGTGGACGATCCGCCATCCTGCGTCACGGATGCTCCAGCACCAGTCCGTCTCCTCGAGGAACATGAAGTACTCCTCCGGCAGCCCGCCCAGTTTCTGCCACACGTCGCGTCGTACGACGAGGCACGCGCCGAGAACGGCATCAACGTCGACCGGCGCCGCGATCCGTCGCCGCTTCGAGGGGAAGCTTCGCGGTAGAAGCATCTCGAGCACGCCGCGCGGCACGAGCTCGGTCAGGACGCCCGGCGCGCTGTGGACCGAGTTCTGGCGTCGCCCGTCCGCGTGCAGGAGCTGCGGCCCGACGACGCCGACGTCGCAGTGGGCGTCGAGGAACTCGACGCAGCGCTCGAGCGCGCCGCGACGAACGATCGTGTCGCTGTTGAGGAGCACTGCGTGACGGCCGGCGGCCTCGCGCAGCCCGGCGTTGCAGCCCCGTGCAAAGCCCACGTTGGAAGGGAGGGTGATTCCCTTCACCCACGGATGTCGCGCGGCGATGGCCTGCGCGCTGCCGTCCGACGACGCGTTGTCGACGACGATGGTCTCGGTCACGAGACCTCCCGCGTCCTGTCGCGCGCGAAGCTCGCGGTCGATGGCGTCGAGGCATTCGAGCGTGATGTCGCGCGTCTCGTAGCTCACGATCACGATCGAAAGATCGATCATGCGACCGCTCGTCCCGCGAGCGCAGGGAGCGCGGCCTCGATCGCGCGCTCCGGCGCGATCCACGTCATGCAGCGGTGGTCGATCGGGCACGTGCGCAGGTAACACGGACGGCACGCGACCTCGGCCGTGAGCACCCGAACGCGTTCGAGATTGAGGCTCGTCTTCTCGAGGCTGGTCGGCCCGAGCAGCATGACGCAGGCCACACCGAACGCGGCCGCCACGTGCCGCGCGCCCGCGTCGTTGCACACCAGCACGCGGCTGCGGCGAACGAGGGCCTTGAGGCCTCCGAGACCGAGATCCCCGGTCAGATCGTGCGCCGGGGCCTTCATCGCATTCACGACTCGGCGCGCGAGCGGGCCCTCGGCCGGAGCGCCGACGACCAGCACGTGCGCGCCGGCGGCCGCCAGCGCCTCGCCGACGAGCGCGAAGCGCTCGGCCGGCCAGAGCTTCGAAGGGCCGAACGAAGCCCCCGGTGCGAGGAGCGCAAGGGGTGCGTCCGCGTCGATTCCGCACGCGGCGAGTCGCTGCGTGCACGCGCGCTCCTCGTCCTGCGTCACGAAGAGCTCGAGCCCGGTGCCGAGCGACGGGCAGCCGACCGCTTCGACGAGGCCGAGCACGTGGAGCTCGCGCGGGAGCATCACGCGACCTCCCTCACCACCCCGCGGCAGCAGCACCGCCTGGTCGAGGAGCAGTCGGCGTGCGTTGCGGTCGTAGCCCACGATCCGTCGTGCGCCGGCCACGCGCATCGAGAGCGCCGACGAGAACGAATCGGGAAGGCACAGGCCGAGGTCGAAGCGGCGCGAACGCAGGGACTGCGCCTCGCGAAGACGCGCCACGAGGCCCGCGCGATCGCTCCGGAGCGGGATCACCTCGTCGACTCGCGGGCTCCCGGCCAGCAGCGGGGCGAGCTCCCGCCGAATCACGACCCGAATGCGCGCTTTCGAGAAGCCGGCGCGCAGCGCGCGTAGGCCGGGAGTCGCCATCACGACGTCGCCCGCCCAGTTTGGCGCACGAACCAGGATCTCGCGCGGCTCGGCTGTGAAACCTGCGTCCACCACGGCTCAATCTATGAGGCTGCGCGCGGGCCTGCCATGCCTGCGCCCGGCTCCGTGGGAGCCGCATCGAGCAGGGTGAGCGCGGCCTCGATCACGGCCTGCGGGCTCACCGCCGCCATGCACGTCGCGGCCGAGCAGCCCCGCCGGCACGGGCTACAGGCAACGCCCGCGCGAACGGTCCGCGACGGCGTCCCGCTCCACGGCTCGTTCTCGACCGGATCCGTCGGGCCCATGATCTGGACGACCGGCGTTCCGGCGAGCGACGCCACGTGCATCGGACCGGTGTCGCCGCCAGCGTAGAGCCGACACTGCACGAAGAGCGCCGCGAGATCGGCCAGCGAGGTCGTCTCGGGTGCGAGCCGCGCGGCCCCGCCCGCGAGGCGAACCACCTCGGCCGCGCTCGCCCGTTCCGCGGCGTCGGGTCCGGCCGAAACCACGGTGAAGACGCCTCGCTTGCTTCGCAGCGCACGCGCAAGGGCCGCGTAGCCGGCCGCAGGCCAGCGCTTGTGCGGCGTTCCGGCGCTGGTTCCCGGATGCACGACGATCGGCGCTGGACCCGGCCCGAGCGCCGCTGCGATCTTCTCGCGAGCCGCGGGATCGACGAGCAGCGGAACGGCGGCGCTCGCTGCGCGAACACCGAGAAAGCGGACCAGCGCTTCGTTGCGATCGAAACGACTCGCACGCTCCGGCGTGAGACGCGCGCGTGCATTCGCGAACAGCCACGCCAGCTCTCGGCCGAACGGAGGCGCATAGCCGACGCGCAGCGGCGCTCCGCTCGCGCGCGCGAGCAGACCGCTCTTCAGGATCCCGTGAAAGTCGAGCACGAGGTCGAAGCGTTCGCCTCGCAGCGCGCGGACGAATGCCCACGCCTCGCGTACGAGCGTTGCGACCCGCGCTCCACGTATCGCCGTGCGGAGACTCTCGCGCGGAAAGATTCGGACCTCGTCGATCCACGGCTGGCCTTCGAGGATGCTGCTGGCAGCGCGCTCGACCAGCCACGTGATGCGCGCCGCTGGACATGCGGCGCGCAGGGCGGAGACGGCCGGCAGCGTCCGCACCACGTCTCCGATGGCGCCCAGTCGAATCACGAGAATGCGCTCTGCCGGCGGCATTGCCGCCAGCGGGTCGATGATCGTGAGGATGGCTCGCCTCGCGCACTGGGAACGGGGCCGATAGGATAGGCCCATGCGGCTTCCCCGCATCCTCTCGCGCTACGTGCTGCGCGAGGTCGTCGCGTACGGCCTCGTCGGCTTCTTCACGTTCGCGACGATTCTGGTGGCGCAGAACCTCCTTCGGCGGCTCGAGGATCTGCTCGCGATCGGCTTCGGCGGCTACGACTTCCTCGTCATCCTCGGCTGCTTCCTCGCCATGTTCGGAGCCTACGCAGCCCCTGTCGCCTTTCTGTTCGGCGTGCTGCTCGCGATGGGCCGCCTCTCGTCCGACTCCGAGGTGACCGCGATGCAGGCGAGCGGCCTCGGTCTGCGCGCACTCGTGGTCCCCGTGGTCGCGCTGGGTGTCGCGATCTCGGCCGTGACCGCGTGGCTGCTCATCGACGTCGAGCCCGCGGGCCGCCGTCAGCTTCGCACACTCCTCGAAGAAGTGGCGTCGCGCGGCGGCATCCTCGAGCCCGGCAAGTTCCGCGGCGTCGGCGAGCGCATGGTCTTCGTCACCGAGCGTGACCGCGAGAACAACCTGCGCGGCGTCATGATCTCGGATCGGAGCGATCCGGCAAGACCCTATCTCGTCTTCGCAGAACGCGGCCGCTTCGTCTTCGAGCCCGAGACCCTGATCGCGCATCTCCAGCTCGAGCGCGGCGACGTTCATCTCGACGACGAGAAGGGTGATCCGAAGAAACACCAGCGCATCGCATTCGAAGGTCTCGACTATGCCTTCGACGTCGGCGTCCTGCTCACGGAGAGCCGCGCCACACTCAAGGCGCGCGAGATGCCGTTTGGCGACCTGCGCGCGCTGGTCGCCCGCTTCGACAGCGGCGAGACGGTCGAGACGATCGAGAAGGCGCACTTGCAGCAGCCGGTGACGTACCGGCTCGAGCTGCATCGGCGCCTCGCGCTTCCACTCGCCCCGATTCTGTTCGCGTTGGTCGGTGTCCCGCTCGGGCTGCGACGAGCGCGGGGCGCGCGTTCGTGGGGAGCGCTGCTCTGCATCGCCGTCGTCTTCGCCTACTACGCGATGCTCTCGCTCTCGCAGTTCCTCGGAGGCGGCGGCGTTCTCCCGCCGGTCGTGGCGCTCTGGCTCCCGAACCTCGCGTTCGCCGCGCTGGCGGTGGCCTTGCTGCTGCGAGCGCGGAGCCGAAGCGTCTGATGCAGGCAGCGGGGCACCCCCTGCCCCACGGCTTCGTCCGCGTGGAGCGCGGCGCCGTGACCCTGGTGGCGGACGCCGGGCAGATCGAAGCCATCGAGAGGCTCGGCCTGCTCGCACCCGGCGCGCTCGCGCGCACGTTCGCACAGGCGGGGGGGCCCGCTGGACGGGCGCGCGTCGCCATCCTCCCGCTCGGCGGGAGTTCCGGCCGCCTGTGCCTGCGCTTCGTGCGACGCGGCGGCTGGATCGGTGACTGGCTCCCCGGCGTGCTCACCGGCCTCTCGCGTCCGCTCGCCGAGCTCGACGTGACGGCGCGACTGCGTGTCGCCGGAGCGCCGGTGCCGCGCCCGCTCTGCGTCGTCGCCGAGCGCCGGGGGGCTCGTGGAGCCTCGCTCGCCGTGGGAACGGCTTTCGTCGAGGGCGCCGTCGACGCGCTCCACTTTCTCGAGACGACACCGTCTCGTGATCGCGTGCTCCGCGCGGCGACCGCGGCCGGCATCGCCGTCCGCAGCTTTCACGACGCCGGAGGCTGCCACGCGGACCTGCACGTCAAGAATCTGCTCCTGCGCGAGAACGCCGAACAGCTCGACGCGATCGTGATCGATCTCGACCGCGCGCGCATCGTGCGCGCCGTCTCGCCGCGTGCACGGCTCGAGGAGCTGATGCGTCTGTATCGCTCGCTCGTCAAGCGACGATTGATCACGCGCGTCGGACCGCGCGGCTGCGCGAGATTCTTCGCCGCCTACACCGATCGTGACCGGGCGCTTCGTCGGGCGCTGCGAGCGGGGCTTCCGCGTGAGCGCCTTCGTCTCGCCCTGCACGCCCTGCACTACCGGTGACGCGTTCTACGGGTCGCTCGCAGACGCTGCTCGATCCACGAGGCGAATGCGTCTCGCCCTTCCAAGTCGACCTCGCTCGCGAGGACCCGCACGTCGGCGCCTCGCGTCCATCCCGCAACGAGCTTGACGGCGTCCTTCTCCGTCGTGACCCACACGGGGACCGCCGGATCGAGGTCGGCCACGTCGCGCGGCCGCCACGTGTGGTGATCGCCGAACGAGCGCTCGGCGATGACCTTCGCGCCGAGCGCCTCGACACTGCGCCGAAGCGACGCGGGCCGCGCGATCCCCGCGAGCAGGCCCACGCCCATCCCTGCCAGCGTCTCGGCGGCAGCGACCGGCCCACCCGCAAGGGGGCGCCAGCCGACCGCACGTCGTCGCGCGGCGAATCGAACGGCGTGCGGCGCAAGCCGCCGCAGCAGCGCCTCCTCGGCCTGCGGGAGCGGTCCGTCGATGACCGTGATCGCGTCGGCGAAACGCAGCGTGGCGCGCGGCTCTCGCAGCGGGCCGCGCGGCAGCACGCGGCCGTTTCCGAGGCCGATCCCCGCATCGATCGCGACCACATCGACGTCCCGCTCGAGACGGTGGTGCTGGAAGCCGTCGTCGAGCACGAGCACGTCGGCTCCGAACGCCGCAATCGCCCGCAGCCCGGCGACACCGCGGTCACGCGCCACGAGGACGGGGACGTCCGGCGCGTGAGCGGCCAGCAGGAAGGGCTCGTCGCCGGCGAGCTCGGGGGTGCTGCGTATCTGCCGCCCGTCGGAGACGACCACCACGGGCTCGCTCGCGCGACGACCATAGCCGCGGCTCGCGAGCACGACGCGATGGCCCCGCGCGCGCAGCACACGGGCGACCAGCGCTGCGAGCGGCGTCTTTCCGGACCCGCCAGCCGTGAGGCCGCCGACGCTCACCACCGCGCACGAGAGCCTGCGCGTGTGAAGCCAGCCGCGGCGATGAGCCTCCCGGTGGAGCCTCGCCGCAGCGGCCCAGCCCCACGCCGCCGGCACGAGCGGGAGTAGCGCCAGCCGCTGCGCGAGGCTCTCGTCGCGACGATCGAGCCACGGGAGCCGCACGGTCAGCCCGCTCCTGCGCGCGCGACGCAGTCTCGGACGAGCTCGAATGCGCGCGCTGCGCTTCCGCGATGCGCCTCGAGTGCACGGCGTCCGGCGTCTACCCTCGTCCTCGCAGCCGCCTCGTCGCGCAGCGTGTCGCAGACTGCGCGCGAGAGCTCGTCAGCATCGCAAACGCGTCGGCCCGCGCCGCAGTCGAGCAAGAGAGCCGCCGCCTCGCGCGCGCTCGCAGTGAACGGGCCGAAGAGCACGGGCACGCCAGCGTGGACGGGCTCGACGAGATTGTGTCCGCCGAAGTCGACGAGACTACCGCCCACGAATGCAACACGAGCACGTGTATAGACTGCGGCGAGATCGCCGAGTCCATCGAGGAGCAGAACCTCACCGGCGGCAAGCGGCTGCGTTCCGAGCGCACTGCGCCGCCGCACCCGGCGTCCGCAGCGCTCGGCCTCACGCGCGACGACATCCGCGCGCGACGGCTGGCGCGGCGCGAGAACGAGCGCTGCCGCGACGCCAGACCGTTCGGCGGCCGAGAAGGCCGCGAGCGCCGCGGCCTCTTCGCCTTCGTGCGTGCTGCCGGCGACGAAGAGCGGGACCTCACCGAGAACGCGCGCGAGGTCGCCGGAAAGTCGCGGAGGAGTGGATGCGGGCTCGAGCTTGAGATCGCCCGTCACGTGAAGGCGCTGCTGCGTGACGCCGAGCGCAGCAAAGCGCGCTGCGTCGGCCGGACTTCGCGCACCCACCGCCGCGAGGCGGGCGATGGTCGGCGCCAGCAGCGGCAGCACGCGCCGGTAGCGCCGTAGCGAGCGCTCCGAGAGCCGGCCCGAGACGACCACGACCGGGACGGCGCGCTCCGCGGCAGCCGCGATCCAGCACGGCCACAGCTCGGTCTCGACCAGCACGAGCGCGCGCGGCCGAACGCGAGCGAGCGCGCCGGCCACGCACCACGGATGATCGAGCGGCGCGAGCACCGCAGGGACCAGAGGGCGCACCCCACGCAGGACATCGCGCCCGGTCGACGTCGTCGTCGACGCGAGGACCGCGAAGCCCGCACCGAGAGCGAGATCGACGAGCGGGACCGCAGCGAGGATCTCCCCCACGCTCGCGCCGTGGATCCACAGAGCGCCGGGTACCATTCGTGGCGCTGCTCCGAGCCGCTCGTGCAGGCCTCGCCGCCATGACGGCCGCAGGGCGAGGCCCGCGAGACCCGCAGGAAGGCCTGCCAGCGCAGCCAGTGCGGCCAGGCTATGCCCGAGGGGACCCATCGAGCATCTCCTCCGCGATCTGCGCGGTACGCGCGGCGGCGCCACCGCGTCCGAGGCGCGCGCGCACGGCCGCAAGCTGCGATCGCTGCCGCTCGGCCGCGGGGCCCTCGAGCAGCAGCGCCAGCGCTTCGGAGATCGCCTCCGGTCGGGCCTGCTCCTGCAAGAACTCGGGCACGACGGGTGCGTCGGCGATCAGGTTGGCCATCGTGAACGACGGCACGTGGATGATGCGCCGTCCGATCGCAACGCTCAGGCGGCTCGCGCGTCCCGCGACGACCAGCGGACGGTCGAGCAGCATCGCCTCGACCGTCACCGTTCCCGGCTTCGCGAGGACGACGTTCGACGCGAGCATCAGCTCGTGCGCCCGGCCCGCGACGACGTCGATCACGAGGTCGTTGGCGGGCATCGCGGCACGAAGGCTCCCCTCGAACGCTTCGCGATCGAGCGTCGGCGCGAGACCCAGAGCCAGCCGCGCGTCCGGACGCCGTGCGCGCAGCGCGTTCGCAGCAGCGAGGAACAGCGACAGGTGCTCTCGCAGCTCGTTGCGGCGGCTTCCCGGAAGCAGCGCCACGAGCGGTCCGTCGTGCGCGAGCCCGAGGGCGACCCGAGCCTGCTCGCGGCTCGTCGTCGTGCGCAGCCTGGCCATGGGCTCGACGAGCGGATGTCCGACGAACTCGACGGCCAGCCCCGTTCCCGCGTAGACCGCTGGCTCGAATGGGAAGATCGCGGCGAGTCGATCGACGCGACGCGCGAGCTTGCGAACGCGCCCCCGTCGCCAGGCCCAGACCTGCGGGCTCACGTAGTACAGGACCGGAATCCCCGCACGCTGGGCACGCCGCGCAAAGGGAAGGTTGAAATCAGGAGAGTCGACGAGGATCGCGAGCGCGGGACGCGGCTCCTCGAGCGCGCGGCCGAGGCGCCGCCATGCGCCGACGACACGGCGCAGGCTCGAGAGCACCTCGACGAGGCCGCCGATCGCCAGCTCGCGCTGGTGGACGAGCAGCGACACACCGGCCTGCTCCATCGCCTGTCCGCCAAGCCCGACGAAATGCAGCGCGGGACGCCGTGCGGCGAGCGCTCGAACCAGCCCGGCCGCGTGGAGATCTCCCGACGCATCTCCCGCGCAGACGAGCACCGTCGTCATTGGAGCCGTTCGAGCGGCGGCATCGCTTCGACGACTCGCAGGGCGCTTCGCAGCGTCCGCACCGCGTCGATTCCCGAGACCGCCGGATCACCGCGCGTGCGGACGGCCTCGAGGAACGAGCGGAGCTGCGCGAGCAGCGCGTCCTCCTGCACGATCTCCAGCTTCTCCATCTCGATGCGTGGCGCTGCTCCGGGCTCGCCCTCGCGGCGGTGAAAGAAGACGGCCGATTTGGCGAGCAGATCGATCGACAGATAGCCGCTCGGCTGGAAGATCCGAAGCCTGCGCATCGGCTCGACCGAGACCCGGCTCGCCGTGAGGTTCGCCACGCAGCCACCCGGATGGACGAGCCGCGCGTTGGCGATGTCGATCTCTGGCGAGAGGACGGGAATTCCGATCGCGTCGACACGCTCGGGCTCTTCACCGATCAGGTGCAGCAGGAGATCGAGGTCGTGGATCATGAGATCGCGTACGACGTCGACGTCCGTCGCCCGACCCGGGAACGGCCCGAGCCGGTGTGCCTCGACGAAGCGAGGACGCACGACGCGGCCGCGAACGCTTCGCACGGCGGGGTTGAAGCGTTCGAGATGCCCGACCTGCAGGATGCGTCCGTGACGTCGCGCCGTGTCGATCAGCGTCCGGGCCTCGTCGATGCTCGCTGCGATCGGCTTCTCGATCAGGACGTCGAGCCCCGCAGCGAGCAGCGGGCCCACGACACCGGCGTGCGCGACGGTCGGCACCGCGACGATCGCCGCGTCGGCGTGCGCGGCGACCCCGCGGTCGCCGCCGAGCACGCCCGCGCCGAGCTCGGCCCCGAGCGCCTGCGCGCGGTCGGCGCGTACGTCCACGATTCCCGCGAGGGTGACCGGCTCCCCCGCACCGGCGAGCTCGACGACCTTCTTCGCGTGGAGAGAGCCCATGTGGCCGGCACCCACGACGGCGAGTCGGATCGAGCGCGTGCTCATGCGCCCCCGTCCTCGGCATCGGGTGAGAGCCCGAGCAGCGCGATCCCGTTCGCGTCGGCAATCTCGACGACTCGTTCGCGGTCGACGACGAGCGTCCGGCCGGCTTCGACCGCGAGCGCCGCGGCCTTGGCCTGCACCAGCACCGCCAGCGTATCGGGACCGATGGCCGGCAGGTCGAAGCGTGGGTCCTGGCGCGGCTTCGCCACCTTCACGACCGTGACGCCGGCGCCGCCGAGCGACGCGCCGCGCAGGATCGCTTCGTCGGTACCCTCGATCGCCTCGAGCGCCATCACCGCGCGGTCGCGAACGACGACCGTCTGTCCGACATCGACCTCGCCGAGCGCCTTGGCGATGCGCCAGCCGAAGGCTGCGTCGCGGCGCTGCGTCTCGCCGGGCACGACGGCGCCGAGAACACCCGTCTCCGCACAGAGCTCCGGAACGAGCTCGGCCTGCGGTCGCAGCACGAGGCCCTCCGCAGCCAGCGTGTCCGCGATCGCGCCGAGAATCGCGTCGTCGCTGCGGTCGTGCAGCCCCGCGATCAGCGCAATCGCACGCGCGTCGGGTCGCAGGCTCGCCAGATCGCCATACAGGGTCGTCTTGAGGATCTTTCCGGCCATGACGACGTCGCGCGCCTTCGCTGCGTGGAGCGCGCCGAGCAGGCGTTCGAGCTCACCCACGTGGATCCACGTGATGTGGTCGACCTCGGCCTCGAGGCCGGGATCGGTATCGCCGTGAAACGCGATCGCGGCGACGCGAAGGCCGCGGCGGCGCGCAGCCCGTGCAATGTCGGCGGGGAGCCGGCCACGCCCGGCGATCAGGCCGAGCATCGGCGTCAGCGCGTGAACCCGCGCTCGGACTTCTCGAGGAAGGCGACGAGCCGCTGCACCTCGGGGCTTCCGGTCGCCTCTTCGCGGACCCGGGCGAGAGCCGTCTCGAAGCGCAGCTTCGAATGGAAGAGCACATGGAACGCCTGGCGGATCGCCCGCACCGTCTCGGGGTCGAAGCCCCTGCGCCGGAGCCCGACGACGTTCACGCCGACCAGCCGCGCGCGGTCGCCGGCGATCAGAGAGAACGGCACGCAGTCCTTGCTCACCTTCGCGTTCGCTGCCGCCATCACCGACTCGCCGATCCGTGCGAACTGGTGGACGCCCGTATAGCCGCCGAGGACGACGTGGTCTTCGACGACCACGTGGCCCGCGAGTCCCGTGAACGCCGCCAGGATGCAGTGCGAGCCGACGCGGCAGTCGTGGCCGATGTGAGAGCCGTTCATGATGAGGTTGTCGTCGCCGACGTGTGTCGCGCCGCCGCCTCGCGGCGTTCCAGCGTGGATCGTGACGTGCTCGCGGATCACGTTGTCCGCGCCGATCAAGAGCTCGGTGGCCTCGCCCGCCGAGCTCTTGTCCTGCGGCTCGCCGCCGACGGCCGCGAAGGGGAACAGCCGCGTCCTCGGTCCGATCGTGGTCTTGCCCGTGACGACGACGTGCGGTCCGATCTCGACGCCGTCACCGAGCGTGACGTCCGGCCCGACGATCGACCACGGGCCGACGCGGACGCCCTCGCCGAGCCGTGCTCTCGGGTCGACGAGCGCCGCTGCATGAACGTCTTGCACCGAGCCTCGCTAGCCCTTCTTGTTGAAGCGCTGGATCACGAGGTCCGTGATGTCGAGCGCTTCACGCGAGTACGCCAGACCGGGGGCGTCCTTGGTCAGGATCAGGCTGAAGCCCTGCTCCTTCCCGATCGCGGTGATGGCTTCGACGAGCTTCTTGCGCATCGGGCCGAGCAGCCGCTCGCCGTCCACCTTCATCTTGCCGTCGAGCTCCTTCATGCGGGTGTCGATCTCCCCCTTGAGCTGCACGGCATCGAGCTGCTTCTGGTAGAGCGCCTCTTCCGAGAGCACGAACTTCTTGCTCTTGAGCTCTTCGTCGAGGCTCTTCAGCCGGTCGATCATCGGCTGAAGCTGGCCCTCTGCCTCCTTCTGCTTGCGCTCCATCTCGCTCTTCGCCGCCTTGCCCTCGTCGCTCGAGAGCAGCGCCTGCTGCAAGTCGACGATGCCGACCTTCATCCCGCCCGAATCGTCGGCCGCCGTGCCCCACGCGAGAATGGCGGCGAGGCCGAGCAGAACGACCGCCTTGTGCATGCGCATGTTCCCGATGCCCTCCAGCCGTGGTCCCTGAATCGGCGACCCGGACGATCAGAAGTTGGCGCCGCCGACCGAGAACTCGAACACGTAGCTGTCCTCGACCGAGAGCGGGTTGAGCGGGAATCCCATGAAGGCCTGGAGCGGCCCGAACGGCGAGAACCACAGGCCGCCGAAGCCGGCACCGTAGCGCCACTCTCCGTTGTTCGCGAAGAGGCTGTCGTTCTCCGCGAACGCACCGCCCGCGTCGAGGAACACGATGCCCATCAGCCCGAGCGTCTCCGAGATCGGGAAACGGTACTCGACGCTGAGCGAGACGAACTTGTTTCCGCCGATCACGTCGGTCTCGTCGAGGTCGGCGAACTCCGAGATCTTCTTGTCGGTGATGCTGTTGCACAGGCCGTCGCCGTCGCCTTGCGCGTTCACGCCCGACGGAAGCCCGTCGATGCACTCGCCCGTTCCGGCGTTGCGCCCGACCGGCGTGTACGGCCCCTCTGGGCCGTACACGCCCTTCGTCGCGCCGAACGCGCCGGACAGGAAGCCTCCGAGGTCGCCCGCGTACAGGATCGAGCGGCGAGGGCCCACGGACCGGGAACGGTAGCCGCGGAGCTGGAAGGTTCCGAGACCGCCGAGGAAGTAACGCTCGGTCAGCGGTAGCACGAGGTCCGAGTCGATCAGGTTGATCGGGCAGGTTTGTCCCTGCCCGGCGCAGCCCGTGCCGATGAAGACGTTCGTGAAGTCGAAGTCCGAGATGCTGTTGAACGGCGCGGTGTAGCCGGCTCGTGCGCCGAACATGAACGTCGACGGGAGCGGGAACCACTGCGGGGCAGGCAGGTAGTACGCGCCACGCCCCTCCGCGCGCAGGAAGTTCGTGAAGCCACCGAGGCCGGCGTACTCGATGCCGCCGGCCGCCTGATAGCCGGACCTCGGCGCGATCCGGTCGTCGACCCGCTCGATTCGCGCCGACAGGCCCAGCATGCTGGTGCTGAGCTGGTCGCCGAGGAGCTCGCGGAAGATCACGGAGGCCGCGCTCACGCCGACGTTCTCGACCACCTGACGCTGGTTGAAGCCGTACGTCGCGAAGGCGCGGGCCGTGTTGTCCTCGCTGAGCGCGTGGCCGACGGAGATGTCGATCCCACGCCGCCGCTCCTCGAAGTCCTCGTACTCGAGCTGCGTCAGATAGATCGTCGTCCCGAGGCTGAAGCCGGAGCCGAGAAAATAGGGGTCACTGAAGGAGAGGAAGAACCGGTCGGTTCGGCCGCCGATGTCGGCCGAGAGCTGCGCCGCGTAGCCGCGGCCGAACAGGTTCGACTCGGCGAGTGCGCCGGTCAGGATGAAGCTGTCCTGCGTCGAGTAGCCTGCGCCGAACGACAGAGATCCCGTCGGCTTCTCGACCACCTTGACGTCGAGGTCGAGCTGGTTGGGATAGTCGGTCTGCTTCGGCTCGAAGGTGACGTCCTCGAAGTAGCCGAGACCCTTCAGCCGACGCTTGCTCGTGTCGATCGCGCGCGCCGAGTAGAGCTGGCCCTCGACGATCTGCACCTCGCGTCGCACCACGTTGTCCCGCGTGTTCGTGTTGCCGCTGATGCCGACTTCCTTGACGAAGTAGAGCGGACCGCGCTGCACCTCGAACTCGACGTCGACGATCTGACTGCTCTGGTGCATGTCGGTCTTCGGGCTGACGCTCGCGAAGTAGTAGCCGCGATCCGTGTAGTGCCGCGTGAGCGAATCGACGTCGGCCGTGAGGAACGAGCGGTTGAAGATCGCGCCTTCCTTGAGGCTGAGCATCTCCTGCAGCGCCTGGATGTCGGCGTTCGAGTCGCCCTTCACCGCGATCTTGCCGACGCTGAAGCGCGGCCCTTCCTTCACCGCGACGGTGACGACGAGGCCGTCCTTCTCGACGTCGACGCGCGGCTCGGAGAGCTCGACCTGCAGGTACCCGGCGTCCGTGTACTTCTGCTCGACACCGCGCAGGTCCTGCATGAAGACCGGCTCGGAATAGGTGCCGGACTTGTCGAGGTACTGCGTGACGTACGAGTAGAAGTGCCAGGGCTCGGTCTTCATCCTGCTCGTGAGATCGCTGGTCTCGAACGCGTCGTTGCCCTCGAACCGAATCTCGGCGAGTCGGAGCTTCTCGCCCTCGTCGACCTCGAACGTGACCGAGACGGCACCCTGCGGCAGCGGCTCGACGCGCTGGTGCACCTTCGCCTGATAGTATCCCTCGGAGCGGTAGAGACCCTCGATTCGCGCGACGTTCTCGTACAGCAGCGGGTAGTCGAGCGTCGCGCCCGTCGTGAGCGTGAGTGCGTCCCGGATCTTGTCGCCTGCGATGTTGTCGTTGCCCGAGATGGCGATCTGCCGGACGACCGGGTTCTCTTCGACGTCGAAAGTGAGGACGCGCCCGTCCTTCGTCTCCTCGGTCAGCACCTTCACGTTGCGGAAGAAGCCGAGCCCGAAGACCTCGCGAACGTCGGCGGCCACCTGCTGCGGGTTGTAGGGCTCACCGGGCTTCGTCGAGATCCGCGCGCGAATCGCGTCGGCCTCGATGCGCCGGTTTCCGCGGATCCGGACCTCGGCGACGCGCTCGGCGGGCGGTGCGGCGGCAGCGCCTGCGGCGGCGCCGCCGAGCAGGCGCGTCGTCGGGACCAGCTTGAAGACCACGACGATGCCCGCCGGCTTGCGCTCGGCCTCGACGCTCGCGGTTGCGACACCGGGCACCGACTTGAGCGTGGCGAGATCCGCCTGCGAGAGCGCCGGCTCGTAGGGCTGACCGGTGCGGGTCGAGAGCTTCTCGCGAACGGACGCCGGAAAGTCTTCGACACCCTCGATGCGCACCTCGATCACGGGCGGCTTCGTGTCGGTCGCGACGAGCGCGGCGATGCGCTCGGCGAGCTCTCCCACGCGCTCCTGCAGCTCGTCCTCGTTCGCGGCGGTGAGCACGATGCTCTGCGACGCCACGCCGGGCTGCGTCGCGACGATGCGCGCGTCGAGGCTGAAGCGGCCGGCGAGCTCGGTGAGGCTCCCGGTCACGCCATGGCGAACGCCGAGCTCGCTAGAGACCGCTCGCACCGTCGTATCGGTCGGATCGGCGCTCACACGAGCTCCCGCACGATCTCTCACCATCGCGGGGTCGCGGACGGCGACACGTCCAGTCGCCTCCAGCTTCGTCCGCAGCAGATCGGGGAGCGAGCGCTCGAGGTGATCGAGTGGCCGCGCACTGTTCACGCGAAACGGAAAGACCGCGACCTCGACGCGGCCGGGTGTCGCCGGCGGGACGGGCGACGTTTCGGCGCCGGAGGCGACCTCTGCGAACAAGGGCACGAGAGCCAGTCCGCAGATCCACGACAACAGGAACGCACGCAGGTGCAATCGGATCACATCGGCCTTCGGCACTCGCTGCCCTCCGCGGCGGAGCGCGCTCCGGTGCGGCGGCGACGGCCCGCTCTCCCACCCAGAGCCCCTCCAAGGCAGCCGCAGTCTACCCGTGCGGGAAGCCCCCCGGCAAGCCCCCGGGCCGACCGATTTTCGTTGTGAGACGGCAGGTTAAGTGGAAGGCTCGCACACCTGCGGTTAGGCTGTGATCACCCGCCGCGGGCGGGCCAACGGGGAGGCGTCGTGAGAGTCGTGTTCGCTGCCGCCATCGTGCTCGTCGCCGCAGCCTGTGCTTCGGGTGGCGGTCCGCCGCCTTCTGCCTCGGAGGCGGATGCGCAGACCAATCAGTCGCAGGCTCCGTGCCTCGGGACTACGGATGGCGACTGCCCGTCGGGCAACCCGATGCAGGATTTCTAGCCGGGCCGCGGCGCTAGCCACAGATCGCTGCCGGCGTTCGATCGCGAGCCAGCTCGGCCCGCGCGCAGTCGCCCGTGCGCCGCTAGGCCCTGCCGGCGAGGAACTCCTCGATCCGCTGGGCGGCGTCGATGTCGGGCATCTGCACCGGCGGATGCTTCATCGTGTACGCCGAGATCGGCAGCAAGGGCCCCGCTATTCCGCGCTCACGCGCGAGCTTCACGTAGCGCAGGACGTCGATCACGATGCCGGCCGAGTTCGGTGAGTCCTGCACCGAGAGCCTCGCCTCGAGCTCGATCGGCGCGCCGCCGAACCCGTGTCCCTCGATTCGGAGGAAGCAGATCTTGTTGTCCTTCTGCCACGGCACGTAGTCGCTCGGTCCGATGTGAACGTTGCCGGCGCCGGCGTCGTAGGGAAGCTGGCTCGTCACCGCCTCCGTCTTCGACACCTTCTTCGAGGCCAGCCGCTCGCGCGAGAGCATGTTCAGGAAGTCCGTGTTGCCACCCGTGTTGAGCTGATAGGTTCGGTCGATCCGCACGCCGCGATCGACGAACAGTCGCGCCAGCGTGCGATGCAGGATCGTCGCGCCAAGCTGGCTCTTGATGTCGTCGCCGGCACAGGGAATGCCCGCCGCTCGGAAGCGCTCGCCCCACGCCGGGTCGGAGACGATGAACACCGGCACGCAGTTGACCAGCGACACGCCGGTTGCGAGGCAGGCCTCGGCATACGCCGACACCGCTTTCTGCGATCCGACCGGCAGATACGAGACCAGAATCTCGGCCCCGCTCTCCACCAGCGCCTTCGCGACGTCGACCGGCGGCTCGTCGGCCACGCGGAACGCCTGCTCCTCCGCGTAATCCGCCATGTGCGGCGCAACACCGTCGTGGATCGGCCCCATCTGTACGATGACGTCGCTCTCGCGAATCTGCGATGAGATCGCAGACGTGCAGTTCGGCGGCGCGAACGCTGCTTCGCTGAGCGGCCGGCCGACCTTGCGAACGTCGACGTCGAACGCGGCCACGACCTCGACGGCGCCGGGCGCGTAGCCGCCCATCGACAGGTGCATGAGGCCGACGCCGTCTCGCGCCTCGGGCCGCCCGTAGTGCTCGATCCCTTGCAGCAGCGAGCTCGCACAGTTGCCCACACCGGCGATCGCGATCTTGATCGACTTCTGGTCGCGCTCCGTGCGTCCCATCGACTGCGCCCCCCTCATCGTGATGACACCGTGGCGTCCGGTCTCGTCAGTGTGCCGCCACGGCCACGGGCGCCGAGACTACCGGGCGCCGCCCGTCCCCTCAAGCCGGGGGCGTGGCAGGCTCCCCGCATCGACTCATTCGTAGCCGAGAGCATCGACGATGTTCATGTTCGCGGCCTTGCGGGCCGGAACGAGTCCGAAGAACAGGCCGACCGCCAGAGAGACGCCGAAGGCGACGACGACGCTCAGCGCGGACACGGGGACGTCGACGCCGTACAGGACACCCGCGTACCACGGCAGGATCGCACCGATCACGACGCCGGCGATGCCTCCGGCGAGGCTCAGGATCCCCGCCTCCAGCAGGAACTGGAGCAGGATGTCCCGCCGGCCGGCGCCGAGCGCGAGACGAATCCCAATGTCGCGGGTCCGCTCGGTCACCGTCACGAGCATGATGTTCATGATCCCGATGCCACCGACCAGCAGCGATACGGCCGCGATCGCGATGAGCCCGAGCGTCACGGCATCCGAGACCCGCTGCGCGAGGACGAGATAGCCCTGGAGCGACTCGACCTTGAAGCTCGACAGGGCGTGGTGCCGAGACTTGAGCACCTCCCGGACCGCGTCGACCACGCCCGAGACCGCCTGCGGGCTCTGTGCCTGGAAGTAGACCACGTCGACGGTGCGCACGGGCGACAGATTCCGGAAGGTCGAGAAAGGGACGATCACCGTCAGTCCCGCGGCCTCGCTCTTCTGTACCGCCGCAGCGCTCTCGACCCCTTCGCGGTAGACGCCGACGACGTGGAAGCGCAGCCCGAAGACGCGCAGCCACTCGTCGCTGCCGGGCGGACGATCGCCCCAGAGGCGCCGCGCGAGCTCGCGCGAGACGACGCAGACCTTCTCCGCGCTTCGCTCCTCGGCCTGCGTCGGAAAGCGTCCCGAGACGGTCACGAGATTGCGAACCGGTGCGTACTCCGGTGTCGCGCCGAGCACGTTTACGACTTCGGGCTCACTGCCGATCGACATCGTCTCGGTCGAGCTCAGGACCGGCGCCATCGCGCGTACGCCCGGAACGCGCGCGCGGAAGACATCGAGGTCGTCGAACGCGACCTCCTCGGGGTTCACGCCATCGCCGGTGCCGTACGCGAAGACGAGATTCGATCCGACGCCTTCGATCAGACTCACGACGTAAGCGCGGCCCAGCAGGCCGATCGACACCACGCTCACGACGCTCGCCGTCCCGATGGCCATGCCGAGCATCGTGAGGCCCGAGCGCCCTCGCTGCCCCGCCAGCCCGTCGAGGGCGAAGCGGAGCAGCAGCCTAAGCCACGCCGTCGTGGGCCCGGCCATCGCGAATCTGAACGAGGCGGCTCGCGACGGCGGCCACCTCGGGATCGTGCGTCACCATGACGAGCGTCGCGCCCGCCGCGTGGAGGTCTCCCAGCACTTCGAGGATCTCCTCGGCGGTCCGGCTGTCGAGCGCGCCCGTCGGCTCGTCGGCGAGCAGCAGGCTCGGCGCGTTCACGAGCGCGCGCGCGATCGCCGCACGCTGCCTCTGACCGATCGAGAGCTCACCGGGGCGGTGCTCGAGCCGGTCGCCGAGGCCCATCTCGACCAGTCGCGTTCGTGCGGCCGCGAAGCACGCGTCTCGCTCACGGTCGCGTGCGTAGAGGGCCGGCAGCGCCGCGTTCTCGAGAATGCTGAGCTGCGGCAGCAGGTGGAAGCTCTGGAAGACGAAGCCGATCAGCCGGTTTCGCAGCGGGGCGAGGCTGTCGGCGCTCTGACCCGAGACGCAGGTTCCGGCCAGCTCGTAGCGGCCCTCGTACTCGGCATCGAGCAGGCCGAGGATGTGGAGCAGGGTCGACTTTCCCGAGCCCGAGCGCCCCATGATCGCGACGAACTCGCCGCGCGTGATCCGCAGGTCGACGCTGCGCAGCGCGGCCACCGGAACACCATCGCGGTGGTACGTCTTCGCGACGCCCGCGAGTCGAATGACCTCGGGCGCGTGCGCCGCAGCGGCGCTCGCGACACGCGCGCTAGGAGGCGTGAGCATCCGGCTTCCGGACGTCGACCCGCGCTCCGTCCTCGAGGCCCTCGGCGCCGCTCACGACGACCTCGTCGCCCGGCGAGAGCCCTTCGAGCACCTGCGCTGCCGTCACGCTCGAGAGGCCGAGTCGCACGGGCGTTGCTCGGACGCGCCTGCCGTCGAGCTTGTAGACGAACGTCGCGTCCCCGCGCCGGACCACGGCGTCCGCCGGCACCTGGAGCGCGTCGGGCGTCTCGGCGACGACGATCTCGAGGTCGACGGTCATCCCGGGCACGAGGCCGTCCGCCGGCGGATCGAGCACCGCGAGGCTCTCCGAGACCGCCCGGCTCTCCTTCACGACGACGTTCGGCACGATCTCGGTCACGTGACCGCTGAAGGTGCGGCCTGGAAACGCATTCGACGTGATCCGCACGTTCGCTCCCGGACGGACGCGGCCGAGGTCGACCTGGTCGACGTTCGCCCGAACGCGCAGACGTCCGAGATCGGCGATCGCGACCAGCGGGTCTCCCACGTGCACCATCTGACCCTTCTTCGCGTCGGTGCGGTAGACGGAGCCGGAGACGGGCGCGACCGTGCGCGCCGCGCGCTGCTGCTCGGAGAGCTCGCGGATGCGAAGATCGAGGGAAGCGACTCGGAGCGGGACCTCGCGCGCGAGCGACGCAGTGCGGGCGGCAGCGTCACGGAACGACGCCTGGCTCTCGTCGAAGCGCTGGCGCGTGATCGCTCCCTCGCGATGGAGATCACGGTCGGTCTCGAAGCGCTGGCGGGCGAGATCGAGGTCGTTGCGACTCGCGCGCAGCGCCTCCTGCGCGGCCAGCCGCTCGGACTCGGCCGCAGCGAGCTGAGCGCCGACGGTCGCGGCGTCGATCTGGAGCAGGGGCGCACCCCGTTCGACGCGCGTACCGGGGTCGGGGATCTCGACGACGCGTCCGTCGAGGCGCGCTCGCACCTCCGCGTCCTCGATGGGCTCGATCTTGCCGTTGGTCGACACGACGACACGTAGCGGCCCGCTGCGGACCTCGGACACGCGGACGACGGGCTCGGCCTCTCCGCCGCACGCGAGCGAGAGCGAGAAGGCCGCGAGGGCGGAAAGCGAGAGAACGAGCGAACGGCGCACCATGGCGGGAGCGTACACGCTCGCCCGTCAATCCTGCGACTGCGCCGGCGCTGCGTCGCTCGCCTGGGCCACGGCCAGACTTCGGGCGAGCGTGCCGGTCTCGCGACGGATCTGCCCCCACAGCAGGACGCGATCGATCGGTGCATCGATCGCGGCGCGTCCTTCGCGAACGTGCTCCGCGAGCGCGGAGAGTGTCTCGTCGAGACCGGTGCGGTCCGCCCGCAGCGAGAGCTCCGCGAGCCGCAGGCGTTCGCGAGCGACGGCCGCCCGGCGCTCGGCGAGCGACGGCATCTGGCTTCCCGCGTCGAGCCGCTGCGCCAGCTCGCGAACGCGCGCACGCCGCGTCTCGAGCACCTGCCGGTAGCGAAGCCGCGCGATCTCGGCCGACTTCGCCGCACCCTCGATCGCATACTCGTTCTTGAGTCCCTGAAACAGAGGAACGTCGACGTTGACGCCGACGCGCACGGCGTCGGGGTAGTTGTCGTAGCGCTTGACACCGTAGTGCGAGTAGCCGCCGCGCACGGCGACCGTCGGCAGATGTCCGGCGCGCGCGACGGCGATGCCCTTCTCCTCGGCCTTGCGGCGCAGATCGAGAACGCGCAGCTCCGGCGAAGCCGTCACGTCGGGCTCCACGCCACCACCCGCGGACGTGTCGGGAAGGGTCGTCGCGTCGAGGCGCTCGGGCGCTGCGCTCGCGCTCCGGCCCATGACGACGCCGAGCGAGGCCCGCGCACTTTGCGCGTCCGAGGCGCGAAGACTCGCCTCGACGCGCGCTTCCTCGAGGAGGAGTGCGACCTGCTCGCGGTCGGAGGGGCGGGTACGACCCGCGTTCAGAAGCAGTCCGGCCTGATGGTCGAGGCGCTCCATCCCCGCCAGGCGTTCGGCGGCGAGCCTTGCGAGTCTTTCCTGACGCAACGCCTCGGCGAAACGCTCCAGCACCTCGAACGCCACGATCTCGCGCTCGTGCTCGCGTGCCAGCGCCGCAGCCTCGGCCTCGAGCTGCGCCCGCTCGATGCGCTGCCACGTCGCGAGATCGACGAGGAGCTGGTCGAGGTAGACGTTGAACCAGCCCTCGTCGGAGGCAATGCTCGAGAGCCCGTACGTGCGCTGCACGCCCGCGTCGTCGATCGCCTCGAGCTTCTCGTCCCAGCGGTTGTTGTACCCCGCGTTGCTCGTGATCGACGCGCGCGGCAGGTAGGCGCTGCGCTCTTCGCCCGCGACATCGACCGAGCGCCGGGCCTCGAGGTCGGCGATCTGCGCCGCCTGCCCGTCCGAGAACGCGGCCGCGAGGGCCTCGGGCAGGGTGAGGCCGCCGCCTGTGGCGCCATCCTGCGAGGACGGCTCGCCGGTCTCGGCAGGGGCAGCGTCGCCGTCGGCCAGCGTCACGCCGGGCGCGAGCGCGAGCCCCGCGAGGAGCGCCCACGCGCTCCCCATGCGGCGGAACCGATGCGCGCGGCCTCGGAGGGTTCGGCTAGCCAAAGCGGGCTCATCCTACCGCACGGCGAGGCCCCGACACTAGGAGATCGCCGGTGGATGCGGTACAACCGCGACGAGCGGCCGGATCGGCCAGCGATCGTGGTGATCTTCCCCCGATTTCCCCGATCGCAGCGAGTGCCAACCCGGGCCGCACCCCACCGGCGACCGATCCGCCGCCTCGAGAGGGCATCCCATCGATGGGAGCTGGCTCCCCTACAGCAAGTCCGCCCGAGCCGACGCGTGCG
>JADLGR010000317.1 GCA_020849175.1 Deltaproteobacteria bacterium | reverse complement strand
TCGAGAAGACGATCATCCCCTTCTTCGAGAACCTCACGGCCGTGCTCAAGGCCCCCGGCATGTCGGAGATGGACTGCGGACAGGGCATCGCGCAGGCGACGCTCGTCGCGTTCGAAGAAGGTCTCGGGACGTGTCTTCTCGGCAGCAAGCTGCTCGAAAAATTGCCCAAGGCTCTCGGCCTCCCGCCCCAGGCACGCGTGCTCGTGCTTCAAACCGTCGGCTACCCGGCCGAGGACGTGTATCGCTCCGGCCAGCGGCCGCGTCTTCCCTTCGACCGGCTCTTTCACCTCAATCATTTCGACACGCCGTTTCCGCGCGACCCCGCCGTCGTGAAGGAGCTCGAGACGGCAGGCCTCATCCAGTTCGTCGGCCCCGACGACCGCGCACGCCGCGACCATGAACTCGCCGAGCTGCAAGCGACGTTCGACTACCCGCCGCTTTGAGCGAGGGGGACGAGAAGCCGGGTGAGAGACAGCGTAGGGCGGCTTCGGTCCTCGATCTCGGGTGAGGCAGGTGTAGCGCCTCGTCTCGCCGCGCCATCGCTCCCGGCGCCTCGGCTCGACGTCGCCCCGGCGTGGTAGCGGCAGTGACCATCGAGGAGGGATCTCGCGGTGCTGCGACCCCGCCATCACTTCACGCCGCCGCGAGGCTTTCTGAACGATCCCAACGGGCTCGTCCACTACGCCGGCGAGTTCCACGTCTTCTACCAGCACAACCCCCTCGGTGACACGTGGGGGCACATGAGCTGGGGCCACGCCGTGAGTCGCGACCTGCTGCGCTGGGAGCACCTTCCGGTGGCGCTCGCGGAGCGCGATGGCGCGATGATCTTCTCGGGCAGCGCCGTCGTCGACTGGCAGAATACGAGCGGCCTCTGCGCCGGTGGCGAGCCGCCGCTCGTGGCGCTCTACACGGAGCACGGGCCGGCCGAGCAGACGCAGAACCTCGCGTACAGCAACGACCGCGGCCGAACGTTCGTGCGTCACCGGGACAGTCCCATCGTTGCGATCGGCTCGCGCGACTTCCGCGACCCGAAGGTCTTCTGGCACGAACCCACGCGGAGCTGGGTGATGGTGACGGTGCTCGCCGCGATCCGCACGGTACGCTTCGACGTCTCGCACGACCTTCTCCGCTGGGAGCACGCGAGCGACTTCGGCCCTGGAGACCCCGAAGACGGGCCATGGGAGTGTCCCGATCTCTTCTTGCTGCCGGTCGAGGCAGAGCCCGGACAGCGGCGCTGGGTGCTGAAGGTCGACGTCCAGCGAGCAGAATCGGCGCGCTACTTCGTGGGTGACTTCGATGGGCGTGTCTTCGTCCCCGATCCGGAGATCGGACACGATCTGCGCGTGGACGGGGGGCGCGACTTCTACGCGGCGCAGTCGTTCAGCGATTTTCCCGACGAGCGGCGCGTGTGGATCGGATGGATGAGCCACTGGGACTACGCCAACGTCGTCCCGACCTCTCCCTGGCGCGGCCAGCTCTCGATTCCACGCGAGCTTCGCCTCGTGCGCGTGGCCGGCGGCCTGCGACTCGCGCAGCGGCCCGTCGGCGAGCTGGCCTTGGCTCGCACTCCGCTCCTTCGCTGCGCCGCGACCGATCTCACCGCCGCAAATCGCGATCTCGCGGCGACGGGCGGCGGCGTCGCCGTCGAGATCGACGTGGAACTGGTGCCCTGTCACGCCGCAACTTGCGCGATCGCAGTGCGCAGCGCAGCCCACGAACGAACGCTCGTCGGCTTCGACGCCGCTCGCTCCGAGCTCTTCGTCGATCGTACGCGCTCGGGCGCCACGGCATTCTCGCCAGCGTTTCCCGGCGTCCATCGCAGGCCGGTCTCACTCGTCGGCGGTCGTCTCGCGCTCCGGATCTTCGTCGACACCTGCTCGGTCGAAGTCTTCGCCGAGGACGGTCGCACGGTGCTCAGCGATCTCGTGTTTCCGGAGGCAGCCAGCACGGGCATCGAGCTGCTCTGCGACGGCGATGCGCACGTGCGCTCCCTCGAGGTCTTCCAGCTCGAGCCGTGATGCGGTGTGTCCCGTCGAGGATCGACGATCGCGAGTCTGGAAGAGCTTCCCGTCAGGGCCCGTAGCCACTGTTCATTCCCCCGGAGCCGCCGGAAGGCGGGCTGGGAGGAGATGGGGGCGGAGTCTGCACGGAAGGCTCGGGAGTGCTCCGGGGCTCGGGAAGGTCGGGGCGGAGCGCATCCTGTGCCGCACGATCGGAGAGCGTATCGACCGCGTCGAGGCCCTGAAGGCCGCGGCGAATCTGCTGCGCGCTCTCTCCGTCACGAGACGGGAGGCCTGCCGCGTCGAGCGAGCCCGAGGCGGCCGTGCCGCGATCGTCGGGATCGGCGAGCGCCTTCAAGATGGCGTCGACCTCCTCGGTCGCGACACGAAACGGCGCGCTCGGCGGCGTGCTCGGCCCGTCGATCGTCACGCCGAAGCCCGGGTTGGCGACGCGCTCGCACGATCCTGCGTTGCACACCTCGATCGCAGCCGGCCCCGGCGCTCCCGGAGGGCGACCGTCTCCGAGCAGAATCACGAGCGCCGAGCGCGCCACCGCATCGACGCGCCCGGCCACGATCGTTCCCCGCACCCCGATGTTTCCCGACGGGAGCGAGACGTTCATGTCGTTCGGGTCGTGCTTCGCGATCTTCCCGGTGATGAACCGGAATACGCCCTTGGCCACCGTGGCGCCGACCCGGCCCGCGCCGCTCGCGGGGTCGTACACGAACGTGTCGACGACGAGCTCGCTCTCGGGCCCGATCGTGAACACGGTCTCGTCGAGCAGCAGGAGCTGCATTCCCGAGCGCGGACCGCTGCGGAGCGCGTCCTGCATGAGGATCTCCTCGCCGCCGGCGACAGGCCGCGCGCTGGCGGCTGCGCGCGCGAGAGTCACCTCCCCGCGAACCGCGGCGGCGACGCCAGCCGGCTCGGCCGCGGCGGCGGTCGCGATGATCCACGCGAGACACGAGGCGAAACAGCCGATGGCCGGGCGAACGCGGCGCATGTCATCCTCCTCGATTCGTCGTACCACGGGATAGCATCCCCGGCGCGGTCCGCCGCCTCGTGCGCCGCACGAAGCCGGACGACGTCGCCCCCAACGAAGGAGCCCCGCCTTGTTCCTCGCCACGCTTCGCCAGAAGCTCTGCAGCACGCGCGTCCTCGCCGCATCGGCGGCAGTGTTCGTCCTCTCGCAGGTGACCATCGCCGTGATCCTCCGTGACGTCGGCTCCGCGCGCGTGCTCCGCGCGCAGACGACGTTCTCGGCCACGACCCTTCGCACGATCATCGAGCAGTGGCAGCGCGAAGGTGTCCTGTCGCACTACTACGCGCACTTCGTCCCCGACTTCCTGCATCCCGTCTGGTACGCGCTGCTGCTCGGCGCGCTCCTCGCACGCGGCCTCGACAGCCGAGGGCTTCCGGACCGGTGGAACACCGTGCTGCTGCTGCCCTTCGTCGCGGGAGCACTCGATCTCGTGGAGAACCTGCTTCACCTCGTCTTTCTCTGCGACCTCGATCGGGTCTCGCAGCCGCTCGTCGCGGTCAGCGCCCTCGCGGCCAACCTCAAGTGGGCGCTGGTCGCCGCGTCGATCGCCGGGACACTCTGGCTTCGCCCCTGGCGCTCCGAACGCGCGTAGGCCGCGTCGGGGAAAGGCCCGATCGGACGCTGCGCGTGTGACACCCACGCGCGTGCCTTCAAGGCCATGGGGCGCCAGCCGAAACGGGAGGAGCACACCCCTGTCCGGGGAGGCCGGAGAGCATGCGCGAGGGCGAGGAAGCGCGACGGCAGGAGGTCCTGCTGCGCCGTCTGACGGCCCTCGGGCTCACGGTGCGACCCCTACCCGACGGCCGGGGTGTCGCGGTCACGCTTCCGCTCGGACCCGAGCGCTTCGAGCTGCCGGGCGGAGGCAGCGCGCGCTTCGACAGCGTCGGGTTCGCAACCGTCGGCGGCGATCGAATCAAGTGCGTGCGCCCGCTCCCGTTCTTCCACCTGCCGCTGATCCGGGTCGGCGGCTGTGCGACCGCCGAGGAGTTCGAGGCGAGGATTCGCGCCGCGTGGCGAGCCCGGATCCTCGACCTCGTGCGAACGCGCAACTGGCTTGAAAAGCTCGGGCTCTGCCCCGCTCCGGAGGATGGCGACGCGCCGGTACTCCGGATCACCTTCGGCGCCGCAGACGCCGAGGTGACTGCCCGCCTGTTCGAGCCCGGTCGCGTCGTCCTTCCCGGCTGCGGCCCACTCTCGGGCGTGCGCCTGCGCCGCGCAGAGGATCGTGTCTTCCTTCCCTCGCCTTCGCTGACGTCCGGGCTCGACATCGAGCTCGCCGTCTCGACGCGTCTCGAGGAGCTCGTGCGCTTCGACGCACGGCGTGCGCGCGAACGCCTTGCCGTTGCTGACACGGATGAATGTCGATCCCCGGCCGAGGAGAGTGGTCCTCGCATTCTTCTCGTCGGCCTCGCACTCGTCGCCGATCGTGCGCTTCACGAGTCGCTTCGTCTGCGAGGTTACTCGGTTCTTCTGGCGCGAACCGAGCGCGACGCACTGCGCGCGTTCGACCGGGCGTCGCCCGAGGTCGTACTGGCCGAGACCGAGCTCGGCCGCTTCGAAGGCATCGAGCTCGTCCCCGAGCTGCGGCTCGTGCCGGGCGTCGAAGAGATTCCCGTCGTCCTCGTCGACGACCGAGAGCGTCCGGATCGGCGCGAGGAGGCGCGGCGCGCCGGAGCCGCCGGGTATCTCGTCCGCCCGATCGCCACCGAGCGAATCGCCACTGGCCTCGCATCGCTCGTGCGAAGACCGCGCCGCCGTCGCTTTCGTCGCTATCCGAAGCAGCTCGCCGCGCAGGCGGCCGGCGCGTCTCGACCCGATGTGGTGTCGGACATCGGGAGAGGGGGGATGTTCGTCTGGACCGAGCGCCCGGTCGAGCCGCGCAGCGCGGGGCGCTGGACCGTCGCGCTACCCGAGATCAACGCCCGCTTCGGCGTGAGCGCCGAGGTTGCGCACACACGCACCGTGCCGGGCTCGGCACGGCGCGGGCTCGGCCTGCGCTTTCTCGCGTTCGAAGAGGACGGCGAGGCGCTGCTGATCCGCTTCTTACGAGCGCTGGACGGGAGGACCGGCTCCTAGCCGGTGTCAGAGCCCTCCCGAGAGCCGCGCGCGCGCCTTGTCGATGTCGCTGTCCATGATCGTCTTGCGCTTGTCGGCCTCTGCCGCGCGCTGCGCCTCGACCGCGAGCCGCGAGAGGTAATCCTCGGCCGCGCCGACGGCCTTCTCGATCGCATCGCCGGAAACGCGCAGGCCACCCCCGTGCTTGACGAGGAGTCGCTTCACCACTGCGTTCGGAAGCTCGCCCATGGATCCCTCCCATCCGAGTTCAGTGTCCGCAGCGTAGGAGGCGCCCCGCCCGCCTGTCAACGCAGGGGGCGCACGTGCCGCGCGAGGAAGGCCGCCGCGGCCCGCGCGAGGTCGGCCCCGTCCCTGTCCACGGGGACGACGTGCCCAGACGCGGGCAGCACGAGGCATTCGCGCTCTCGCGACGCGACACTCGCATGGATCCTCGCCGCGTCCTCGCGATCCGCCGTGCGGTCGAGCGCGCCGTGCGCCACGAGGATCGGCGCTTCGATCTGCCGCAGGCGCCCGCGCACCACACGCTGCAGCTTCGTGAGCTCGTGGACCGCGTGCAGGGGCATGCGGTCGTAGCTCGGGTGCCGTTCCCGCGCCGCGTCGTCCTGGATGTCGGACCCTCCGTCCTTGCCGAGAAAGGGTATGAATCGCTTCGCGACGGGAACGATCCACGGGATCGGCGGCGAGAGGCGCAGCGGGACTCCGACCACGACGAGTGCATCGACCAGACGCTCCGAGGCGAGCAATAGGGAGAGCAGACCCCCCATCGAAAGACCGGCAGCGAACACTTTATTATGTCGTTTGGCGAGATCGCGCGCAGCGCCTCGCGCCGCGTCGGCCCAGCGCTCCCACGAGTCGACGGCTGCGAGCGCCTCTGGCGTCGCCACGTGGCCCGGCAGCGCCGGTCCGACGGCGCGCATCCCGGCCTCGGCGAAGGCCTCGGCGAGCGGCCGCACTTCGTACGGCGTTCCCGTGAGCCCGTGAAGGCAGAGAACCGCCGCTTGCGCGTGGACGGGGCCGAGCGCGAAGGGCCCCGGATCGACTCGCACCTCACGCTCGTTCATCGTCCAGCTCCCTTCGTGCGGTTTCCTCGGCCGCACGCACGACGTCTCGCAACCTGATGCCTCGCGCCTTCGCCGCGCGCTTGCAGTCGTCGTACTCGGCCGAGACCTCGACCCTGCCCTCGGAGTCGCGCACCACCTTGACGCCGATCGTCCCGAACGCGGTCCGGATGCGCCGCGTCTCGCGCGGGAGCACGAACCGGTCTGTCTCGAAGACGCGTACGCCGAGTGCGGTCGACTCGGCGAGCAGCAGCCGCGCGAGCGCGAGACGGTCCGGCGGACGTGCGATGACGCGAACGGCGAACCCCGGCCGGTTCTTCTTCATCTGCACGTGCTGGAGGCAGACATCGAGCGCGCCCGCGCCGAAGAGCCGCTCCATCAGGAAGTCGAAGTGCTCGGGAACGAGGTCGTCGAGATTCGTCTCGAGCACGGTGACGCGGTCGGCTCCGAGGACCGCCGCGCGTCCCAGCACCGCGCGCAGCACGTTTGGCATCGGACCGGGCCGGTCGTTGCCGGCGCCATGACCGATCGCCTCGACCGTGAGCGCCGGGAGCGAGCGGTACTCGTCGACCACGGTCCGCAGAATCGCGGCCCCGGTCGGTGTCACGGTCTCCCACGCGACGTGCGCCGGCACGACCGGGGCCCCCTTCAACAGCTCGAGCGTGGCGGGCGCCGGAAGCGGAAGCGTTCCGTGCGAGGTCTCGACGCAGCCGTGCCCGAGCGCGACCGGAGAGGACGTGACACGCGTGATACCGAGACGGTGAAGACCGATCGCCGCACCCGTGACGTCGACGAGCGCGTCGATCGCGCCGACCTCGTGAAAGTGAACGTCGTCGACCGCAACGCGATGGACCCGGGCCTCGGCGGTCGCGAGGGCCTCGAAGATGGCGAGCGCCCGCTCGCGAACCGGCTCCTCGAGCACGGCAGAGCCGAGCGTGCGGCGGATCTCGCGATACGGCCGGCCGTGCGCGGAGCTGGCGTTCGCGCGCGCGCCATCGCAGTGCTCGTGCGTGGCGGTGTGCCGGGCGTCCTTGCCGTGACGGTGCGCGCCCAGGCCGTGCGCCGTCGGCCCGCGGCGGCCGCGCACGCCTCCGGGAACGATCACGTCGAGGTACGTCGCCCCGAGCGCGCCGCGCCGCACGGTCTCGACCTTCAACCGGAAGTCGACACCGAGGCCGCGCAGATCGCGCTCGAGGTCGCGGCGCGAGAGACCGAGATCGAGCAGTGCGCCGAGGAACATGTTGCCGGCGATCCCGGAGAAGGCGTCGAGATGCAGCACACGCTCGCCGGGGCGTACCTCGCGCGCGGATGCCGCGCGCCGGCCTCGCGCCGCATTTCCGCTAGAGACGGTTGATGAGCGTCGCGACATGCGCGGCTCCAAATCCGTTGTCGATGTTCACGACCGTGACGTTCGATGCGCAGCTCGTGAGCATGCCGAGCAGCGCTGCGATCCCGCCGAACGAAGCGCCGTAGCCAACGCTCGTCGGCACTGCGATCACCGGCTTGTCGACGAGGCCACCCACCACGGACGGAAGGGCTCCCTCCATGCCCGCCACGACGACGAGAACGCGCGCAGCGCGAAGGCGATCGCCGGCCGCCAGCAGCCTGTGAACGCCCGCAACGCCCACGTCCTCGATGAGATCGACACGATTGCCGAAGCGACGCGCGACGCCTGCGGCTTCGGACGCGACCGGGCGATCGGCCGTTCCGGCCGAGACGACCGCGACGACGCCCTTTCCGACGACGGGTACCTGCGCAGGGCCCAGCCAGAAAAGGCGCGCATCCTCGTCGTAGACTCCCTGAGGGAGCGCAGTGAGGAGCGCAGCGGCTACGCCGGCCTCGACGCGCGTCGCGAGAACCGATTGTCCTTCGGCCGCCAGCGCCTGCGCGATCTCGACGATCTGCTCGACGCGCTTTCCGGGGGCGTACACGACCTCGGGTAGCCCCGCGCGAAGGGCGCGATGCGTGTCGACGCGCGCATGGCCGAGATCGACGAAGGGCATCCGTGCGAGCGCCTCGAGCGCCTCGTCCGGGGCGATCTCGCCCGCGCGAACGCGCGCCATCAGCTCCCGCAGCCGCTCGCGGTCCACCGGGCTCCCCTCACGAGGAGGCAGTATCCCTCACGGCGCGCCGCGCCGCTCGCGGGCGACCGGACGGCGAGAGCCCTTGCGCGGAGCCGACGCGCCATTTACTCGCCCGCCGGTTCGGCCGACAAGGAAGGCATGACCACCGGCGCCGCCGCACGCTTCGTCGAGCAGATGGATCTGCTGATCCGTGCTCGCTACCCCGTGCTCTACGTCGTGACGCACGAAGAGGCGCGGCTCGAGAGCCTGCTCGCGGATCTCGCGCGCCGGCAGGGAAAGCCGCTCTCGGTCTGGACCGCGACGCGTGGGCTCGCCGTCTCGCAGGGGGCGCGCAGCGCGGAGGCGCCCCGGCCGGTGACGGCGGCCGAAGTCCTCGACCGTATCCGCAGTCAGGAGGGCGCCGGCCTGTTCCTGCTCCGTGACCTGCACGCGTTCTTCGAAGACCCACTCGTCGTTCGACGACTGCGTGACCTCGCGGGCACGCTCGAGGACACCCGGCGCAGCGTCGTCATCTCGGCGCCGCGGCTCACGCTGCCGCCCGAACTCGAGAAGGACGTGACCGTTCTCGATCTTCCGCTTCCAGAGCCCGACGAGCTACGAGCGCTCCTTCGATCCCTGTGCGAGCAGCTCCACGACGACGACCCGAAGCGCGTGCAGATCGGCCGCGAGGACGCCGAGGCGCTGGTTCGCGCGGCGCAAGGCCTCACGCTCGCCGAGGCCGAGAACGCGTTCGCCCGGGCGGCCGTCACCGACGGCGCGCTGCGTGGCGTCGACGTCGCGCTCGTGCTCGCAGAGAAGTGTCAGGCGATTCGAAAGTCGGGGATGCTCGAGTTCCATCCGGCCGAGACGACGCTCGCGGACGTCGGTGGCCTCGTTCGCCTCAAGGACTGGCTGCGGCGCCGCGGCAAGGCCCTCGACACAGGAGCGCGCGAGTTCGGCCTGCCCCCCGCTCGCGGCGTCCTGCTGCTCGGCGCGCCGGGCTGCGGCAAGAGCCTGACGGCGAAGGTCGTCGCGAACGCGTGGAAGATCCCGCTCCTGCACCTCGATCTCGGACGGGTCTTTTCGGGCCTTCTCGGAAGCTCGGAGGAGAACATGCGACGCGCGCTGCGCGTGGCCGACGGGGTCGCGCCCGCCGTGCTCTGGATCGACGAGATCGAGAAGGGCCTCGCGGGCGGCACCGGTCGCTCGGGCGAGATGGACGGCGGAACTGCGCAGCGCGTCTTCGGCTCGCTGCTCACCTGGATGTCGGAGCAGACGTCCGGCGTCTTCGTCGTCGCGACGGCCAACCGCATCGAGAGCCTTCCGCCCGAGCTGCTGCGCCGCGGACGCTTCGACGAGGTCTTCTTCGTCGATCTACCCGACACCGAAGCGCGCGCGGAGATTCTGGCGATCCACCTGCGCCGACGGGGTCGCGATCCGGCGGGCTTCGATCTCGTCACGCTCGCCGAGAAGTGCGCCGGCTTCTCGGGCGCCGAGATCGAGCACTGCGTCGTCGAAGGGCTGTACGCCGCTTTCGACCTCGGTCACGCGCTCACGACCGAGGATCTCGCGCGCGCGATCGCCGAGACGACACCGCTCTCGGTCACTTCGGCCGAGGAGATCGAACGCATGCGCACGTGGGCCTCGAGCCGCGCGCGACCCGCGGATGCGCCGCGCCGCTCCCCGACCGGGCCGGCCCTTCCGCTCGTGCGGCCGCGTCCGGCACCGCCGCGCGGGCCGCGGAGCGGTGGGCGTGTCTAGACGAAGATTCCGGCAGCTCGAAGTCGACCCGAGCACCGAGAGCGCCGCGCGCGAGGGGCCCGGCGCAGAGAACGACGGCGCGCCCGTCTTCCGGCGAAGCCTCGAGCTGGGCGGCGAGCCGAGTGCCGACTTCGCTCCGCGCGAGGACCGCGCACCGCCTCCCCGAGTGGAGCCCGCGCGGGAATCGCCTCCGCTCGCGGCATCCGCGCCGGAGCACGGGCCTGCTTCCGGCAACCCGGAGAGCATCTTCCCGACGAACGGCTCCGAGGCCGAGCCCGGGTTCGGCGCGATCCTCGCGGCCGGTGCACTCACGGCGTGCATCTTCGCACTGGTCTCGATTCCGGTTCGCGCCGCGTTCGCGTCGGTGCCGAGCGGAGCCGTCGCACTTCGCGGCAGCTTCGAGCTCCTTGCCGTCGTCGCCCTGACGCTCGTCCTGCGCCGGCTCTTCGCGCGAACCCTCAGCACCCTGTAGGTCTGCTGCACGGCGGCGCCGCGTTGACACGCTCGCGGCGGACCGCTTCCCTCTCGCAAGGACGGAGGAAGCCGGTGCCGATCTACGAGTACGTCTGCAGCAAGTGCTCCCACGATTTCGAAGACCTCGTGCCGTCGAGCACGAGCCCGGCGCCGCCGTGCCCCAGGTGCGCATCGAAGCGCGTGGAGCGCCGCCTCTCGGTCTTCGCCGTCGGCCGAACCGCCGCCCCCCCGCCCGCTCCGTGTGGTGCGCCGATTCCCGGCGGCTGCGGCTCGTGCGGCGACCCGCGCGGCCCTGGGGCCTGCGCGCTCGACTAGTCGCCGCAGGCGCAGTCGCGAACCGGGAGCGAGAACGCGCGACGGCGGAGCAGCGAGACGGCTACCGCGTCTTTCGTCGCTTGTTCAGGTAGTGGCCGGCCAGACGTGCGACCTCGACGCCCGAGAGCGCCGACTGGTGCGTCCCCATCCCGGCGGCTCCGGCATCGGCGCCCGCGTAGAACAGGCCCGGAATCGGTGAAACCGAGCTCGGCTTCTTCTTGCCGCACTGGCCGACGATCTGCCCGAGGCCGACGCACTCGCCGCCCTGGCCGGGCAGGACGGCATCGCGCGTCAGGTCGCTGATCTCCTTCGGCCCTGCGTACTCGCGCCGCTCCGTCGCGTTCCAGATCTCGGGAAAGAAGCGCACCATCTGCTCGTCCATTCGCTTCCACAGCCCTTCGATCTCGGTGGCCTCGGGGTTCGGCGAGCAGATGGTCCCCGCGACGAGCACCTGCTTGCCCGGCGGCGCCGCAGCCTCGTCGTAGAACGAGTGGTTGCACATGAACAGGATCACTTCGTCGGGGATCTTTCCCTCCTTCACCCGGTTGAAGCGCTCCATGTCCCACCAGCTCTCGTCGGAGTACGCGACGTACATCGCGACGTCCATCACCGGCTTGCCGAGGAAGTAGCGGATGCTCGTGAAGCCCCATCCCGGCGCGAGGCTCTTCACGTAGGCCACGTAGCTGCGATCGAAGTGCTCGTCGCCGACGAGCCGCAGCACCGTCGGCTGCAGCCCGGCGCTGCTCACGACGACCGGCGCACGGAACGTCCCGCGCCGCGTCGCGACGCCGGTCGCGATGCCGCCTTCGACGAGAATGCGGTCGACCTTCGTGCTGCGCAGCACCGTGCCGCCGTTCTTCTCGAACTCGCGAATCATCACCTTCGTGAGTGCACCGAATCCGCCCTTGTACTGACCACCGCCTCCCTGCAGCATGATGTGCTTCATGATGCGGATCTGCTCGGATGCGGCGACGAGGTCGATCGGCTCGGCGAGCGACGCGTTCGCGTGGAAGGCGAGATAGCTGTAGAGGGCGTACGGGACGTCCTTGTCGGCGAGATACTCGTGCATGCTGACGTCGTCGAGCGCGTCGAGCTGCTCCTCGGGCATCGTCACGAGCCCGGCCATGAAGCCGACGACCTTCGCCTGATCCGCTGGATCGAGGTCCCAGAGCCGAAAGAACGGCGTCGCGTCGGCCATCGCCTGCCCCTGCGCGACCATGCGGTACTGCGACGCGCCACGGCTGCGGTAGCAGATCTTGATGATGTCGCGGGGATCGTCCGGCGCGAGCGCCGGCTGGAACGCGTCGGCGACACCGAGCTCACGGAAGATCGTCTCGAAAGCGGGACCGCGCATCGGCACCTGGCCGTGCGGGAAGAGGTCGTACGCCCAGCCGTCCTTCTCGATGCTCGCCATCTTGCCGCCGAGAAGGGCGTTCTTCTCGACGAGGAGTACGCGGTGGCCTCGCTTCTGGAGCAGCGTCGCGCACGATGCGCCGCCGGGGCCGCTTCCGATCACGATGACGTCGTGTTCCTGCCCGGTCATCCCGTCTCCTCCTGGCGGCGAATCGATGGCCGCGGGCTCCGAGGATGACCGAGGTCGGCGTGCGAGGCCACGGGTCGCACGGCCCCTTCGACGCCTCGCCCTATGCAAGACGTGCCGGGTCGACGAGGAAGACCGGCTGGCCGTCGGTGCCGAAGGTGAGGCCGCAGAGCGCGCCGAGCCCCGCCAGGAGCGCCGGAACCGGCTTCACGAACGTCTCCTGCTGTCCGACCAGCCGATCGAAGCGAAGCGCCATGCGCTGGCCGCGTACGTCGGCGAGCAGGACGAGCACGCGCGGCCTGGGCGGCGCCGGAGCGATCGACAGCAGCGATGCGAGCTCCAGCAACGGGAGCGGGAGGCCGTCGATCGGCACGAAGGCCTCACTGCCCGTGCGCTCGACGCAATCGGCATCGACTTCGTCGATGCGCTCGACACGCCCGATCGGGACGGCGATCGTCTCGTCACCGACACCGACGAGGATCACTCGCTGCACCGCGGCCGAGAGGGGAACGCGGACCCGCACGGTGGTTCCTCGCCCCGGCTCCGAGAGCAGATCGACGTGCCCGCCGAGCGATTCGATCACGGTCTGCACCGCGTCGAGCCCGACGCCGCGGCCAGCGAGCTCGGAGACAGCGCTGGCCGTGCTGAGGCCGGGATGAAAGGCGAGACGCGCGATCTCACCCGGCGGCAGGTCGTCGGCGAGGTCTGCCGGGACGAGCCCGGCCGAGACGGCCTTACGCCGGATCGCATCCGAATCGAGTCCCGCACCGTCGTCGATCACCGCGATCTCGACCGCGTCCTGATCGCGACGCGCCTCGATCCGAATCGAGCCGGTCTCGGGCTTCCCCTTGCGCCGCCGTTCGGCCGGCGTCTCGAGCCCGTGCGCAGCAGCGTTGCGAACGAGGTGAAGGAGCGGATCGCCGAGGCGGTCGACGATCGATCGGTCGAGCTCGAGTGGAGCACCCACGAGCGTGAGCGATACGCGCTTGCCGAGCGCGACGCCGAGATCGTGCGCGAGACCGGGGAGGCCTTCCGTCACCCGCAGCAACGGGGCCGCACGAAGCTCGAGCGCCCGTCGCTCGAGGTCGCCGAGGACGCGGTCCATGCCGTCGAGGCCTGCGACGACTCGCGAGGGATCCTCGTGCCCGTCGTCGCGCGAAGCGACGCGCAGACGACTCGACGCCAGCGCCACCTCGCCGACGCCCGCGAGGAGACGGTCGAGGGTCTCGGCGCGAACGCGAATCGACGCCGGCGGCTGGAACGCCTGCGCAAGGCCAGGAGCTCGATCGAGGGGCAGCAGACCCTCCTTCGTGTCGACCGTTCGAGAAGTCAGCGTCTCGATCTCCGACACACCGGCGAGCAGGGCTGGGAGCGCCGCGACGGGATCGACCCTCCCGGCTGCGCGCGCCGCCTGGAGGCGCTCTTCGAGCGCGTGCGCGCAGGCGCTGATCGGCACGAGGTGCATGGCCGCGGCCATTCCCTTGATCGAGTGAGCCATGCGAAAGCAGACCTCGAGCGCACCGGTCGACGCGGGGTCCTTCTCGAGCTCGAGGAGCGCGCGCCGCATCTCGGCCAGATGCTCGTTCGTCTCCTCGACGAAGAGTGCGCGGTAGCGAGCCGGGTCCACGGGGCGCGTCTGCGGCTTCGTCAGGGCCGCTGCCGTGCGCGGCCGATCGTCTCGCCGGCCAGCTCCAGCAGCCTCGTGACGTCGAGGACGTTCAGCGTTCGCTCATCGAGCATCGCACGCTCGCGAGCCACGCCGTGCGGGTCGCGTCGACCCTGCGGAGCCTCCGCGAGGCCGAGAATCCGGTCGACAGGCAGGCCCATCTGCGGCGGCTCGTCTCCGTTCCCACCGAGCACGAGGATCTGGCGCGCGTCGCTTGCAGCGCCGACGCCGAGCAGCGCGGAGGCTGCGACCACGGGCAGCGCGTCGCCGCGATGGTTCGTGATGCCCACGAGCGCGCGCGGGAGCGTCGGAACGGAGCGGATCTCGGCGAGATCGGTCACCTCGCGCACGTCCCGGAGCGGCAGCGAGAACGCCATGCCCCCGATCTCGAAGGCCAGTGCCCGCTCGTCGTCGGCGCTCACGATCGTCCGGCCTCGCGCGGCTCGAGTCCGGTTCGAAAGCGGTCCAGCACGCCGCGTAGCTCCGCCGCGAGCGCTGCGAGCGCCTCCGAGGACGCTGCGACACCGTCGGTGCCGTCCTTCTGGCGCCCGGCCAGGTGCGCGACGTCCTCGACGGCCTCTGCGTGTGCGCTCGCCGTCTTTGCGATCTCGTCCATCGATCGCGCGAGCCGCTCGGTCTCGCGCACCTGTGCGTCGGCATCCTGGAAGATCTCCTCGGCGCGCGACGCCGCCTCGCGGACGGCCGAGCGGATCTGCTCGAGCGAGAGTGCGATCGTATTCACGTCCTCGCGCCCCTCGCCGATCATTCGGCCCGATTCACGCATCGCGTCGGCGACGGCGTGCGTCTCGGTCGCGATCTCGTGAACGGTCCGAGAGATCTCGGACGCCGAGCGACCCGAGCTCTCCGCGAGCTTTCGCACCTCGTCCGCGACGACCGCGAACCCGCGTCCGGCTTCGCCCGCGCGCGCAGCTTCGATCGACGCATTGAGCGAGAGCAGATTCGTTCGGTGCGCGATGCCGGTGAGAACCTCGATCACCTGGTTCACGTGCCGCGTCTTCGACTCGAGCCGGTAGACGAGAGCCCCCGACTGCTCGACCCGCTCGAAGACGCCCTTCAGCTTCTCGAGCGCGAGGCGTGAGACGTCGGCCCCGGCGTGCGCCTTCTGGCTCGCCTCCGCAGAGAAGCCGAACGCCTCGCGAGCGCGCGCTGCCGTCAGCTCGATCGCGGTCGCGCGGTCGTGGACGCTGCGTGTCGCGCCTGCGAGGAGCGCCTGCTGGCCATCGACGCCGTCGGCGACTCCCGTGACCGTGGTCGAGATCTGCGCGCTCGCAGCCGCCACCCACTGCGCCGAGCGCGCGAGGTCGCCAGCGGCGCCCGAGAGGCGGTCGGCCGTCCGCTGCACGTGCCCCACCAGCTCGCGCAGGCTCGCGAGCATCGCCTGTACGGTGCTCGCCAGCTCGCTGGTTTCGTCCGGGAAGCGCGGTGCCGAGTCGACGCCGATCTGTGTCGTTAGATCGCCCCGACTGATGCGCTCGGTCGCGTCGCGCAGCGCCGCGAAGCTCCGCGCGAGCGTTCGCGACAAGGAGAAGCCGAGGACGCCACCGGCGCCGAGCGCGACGAAGGGCGTGACCCACGGCGCGACGGCGATTCCGGCGTGCGACACCACGAGCGGAAAGGCCGCCGCAACGCCTGCCACGACGAGGGATCCGAGGACGAACTTCTGCGAGAGCGCAATGCGCACGTCGTGCGTATCGGCCCCGCCCGCGGGGCGCTTGACGCGAGCACGCCGGTGTGGCGCGCAGCCTCGTGGCCCTGGCCGCCGTCGGCCTGCGTTCTGTCCACGCGGATTCGCCGTGACGAACGGGCGGCGCTGCTCTCCGGTCTTCCCCTCAGAAGTGCGTGAATCCCCGGACGTCGAATCCACGCACACCGCGCCCCTTCACGATGCACCCGATCTCGCGAACCTCGCTGCCAAGGCGCCGCGAGAGCGTGGCCTCGCCCGGCCCGCCTGGCCGGCCCGACCCGCCCGGCCGCACGGTGAACAGCAGCTCGTAGTCCTCACCACCCGCGAGGGCGAGCGCCAGCGGGTCGAGATGCAGCTTTGCGCAGGCTCTCGCGAAGCCGCGCGGCAGCGGAAGTCGCGACACGTCGAGCTGCGCGCCCACACCCGAGGCTTCGACCACGTGACCGAGGTCTGCGAGCAGGCCGTCGGAGACGTCGATGCACGCGCCCACCCGCGAAAGACGCGCGAGCGCCTGTCCGCTCGCGAGCCGCACCGGCGGCAGGTGGCGCGCGGGTCCGCCTCCGCGCTCTGTGCGGGCCACGTCGAGCGCGGCTGCGCCGAGCGTCCCCGTCACGAAGATCCGGTCGCCCGGACGTGCGGCGTCGCGACGCAGCGCGCGCCCACTGCGTACCGCGCCCAGAACCGCGAGCGTCACGCTCGCGACCGCACCGCGCGCAACGTTCCCGCCAACGAGCGGACAGCCCGCTGCTCTCGCCTCTGTGAGCAGGCCGCCGACGAGGCCTTCGAGCGCCGCAAGCGCGAGAGAAGGAGGCGCGGTCAGACTGAGCGTGAACCCGAGCGGCCGCGCACCCATGGCCGAGAGATCCGAGAGCGCCGCTCGCAACGCACGCCGGCCAGCGAGCCGCGCTGGCGTCGTTCGCCAGCGGAAGTGGACTCCCTCGACCGCCGCATCGGTCGTGACCGCGAGCTCTTCGCCGCGCCGCAGCCGCAGCACGGCCGCATCGTCGCCGATGCCGATCCGCACGGCTCCGCCCAGAGCTGCGCCGCGCGCCGCGCGCCGCGCAATCCGTGCGATGAGCCCGAACTCCCCGACGTCTCGCACCCTCATCGCGCGCAGCCTAGCAGCGAAGAGCCAGCGGCCGGCAAGGGCGGCTTCGCGCGATCCCCTACCGCGATCGCGTATCGACGCGTGCTCAGACCGAGAGCGGAGGTGCGCCGTGCGTCGCCGCAGCGTGTCGCGGCGGCTGCTCTTCGAGCGCGGCCTCGAGCACTTCGTCCATGTGCGTCACCGGGACGAAGGAGACCTTGCGCCGCAGCTCGCGCGGAATGTCGGCGAGATCCTGCATGTTGCGCCGAGGAAGGACGATCCGCGTGATGCCCGAGCGGAGCGCGGCGAGCGCCTTCTCGCGTACGCCTCCCACCGGGAGCACGCGACCGCGAAGCGTCACCTCACCCGTCATCGCCAGATCGGCGCGTACAGGGATCCGCGTCGCGAGCGAGACGATCGCCGTGGCGATCGTGATGCCCGCGGACGGACCATCCTTCGGGATTGCGCCCGCAGGAACGTGAACGTGAACGTCGTGGCGCGAGAGCAGCTTCTCGTCGATCCCCATCTCGGCGACCCGCTGGCGGGCGTACGTGAGCGCCGCCTCGCCCGACTCGCGCATCACGTCGCCGAGCTGGCCGGTGAGAACGAGGCCCCTGCCCTGCGTCATGGCCGCCTCGAGCCGGAGCACCTCGCCACCGGCTTCGGTCCAGGCGAGGCCGTTGACCACGCCGATCTCGCCGCGAGTCGGCCGCTCGTCGTCGAGATAGAGCGTCGGCCCGAGATAGGCCGGCAGGCGCGCAGGCGAGAGAACGATTCGCGCATCGTCGCCCTCCGCCGCACGACGCGCAGCCTTGCGGCACACGGAGGCGATCTGACGCTCGAGCCCGCGAACGCCCGCCTCGCGCGTGTAACCGGCCACGATGTCGTGCAGCACTCCGTTCGACCATCGAATCCGCTCGCGGGGTAGACCGCACTCCTCCATCTGTCGCGGGACGAGAAACGAGCGTGCGATCTCGACCTTCTCTTCGAGCGTGTAGCCCGAGAGGCGGATCACCTCCATTCGGTCACGGAGCGGTCCCGGCACCGCATCGAGGACGTTCGCCGTCGCGACGAAGAAGACCTTCGAGAGATCGAATGGGACGTTCAGGTAGTGGTCGCTGAAGCGAGAGTTCTGCTCGGGGTCCAGCACTTCGAGCAGCGCAGACGACGGGTCACCGCGGAAATCCGACCCGAGCTTGTCGATCTCGTCGAGCATGAAGACGGGGTTGTTCGTCCCCGCGTGCTTCATTCCCTGGACGATGCGACCGGGAAGCGCGCCGACGTAGGTGCGACGATGGCCGCGCACCTCGGCTTCGTCGCGCATGCCGCCCAGCGAGACGCGGATGAACTCGCGTCCCATCGCTCGTGCGATCGACCGGCCGAGCGAGGTCTTACCGACGCCCGGCGGTCCGGTGAAGCACAGGATCGGTCCCCGCGAGTCGCCGCGCAGCTTGCGGACGCCGAGGAACTCGAGAATTCGGTCCTTGATCCCGGCGAGATGGGCGTGGTCGGCGTCGAGGATCTCGCGAGCGCGAGCGAGGTCGAGAACGTCGGGTGACGTCTTGTTCCACGGCAGCTCGACGAGCCAGTCGAGATAGCCCCGCACCACCTGCGCCTCGGGGCCGTCCGGGTGCATGCGTTCGAGACGACGGAGCTGGCGCATCGCCTCGGCGTGCGCCTCGTCGGGCATCGCCGCCTCTTCGATCTTGACGCGGTAGTCGTCGCTCTCGTCGGAGCGAGAATCGCTCTCGCCGAGCTCGGACTGGATCGCTCGGAGCTGCTCGCGAAGAAAGCTCTCGCGCTGACTGCGCGACATCTCCTCCTTCGCCTGCGTCTGGATCTCGGCCTGGACCGCGGTGACGTCGAGCTCGCGGCGAATGCAGGAGTCGACGCGCCGAAGGCGAGCGATCGGATCCGCCGTCTCGAGGACCTCCTGTGCGTCGGCGAGACGCAGCCGCAGGTTCGACGCGACGAGATCGGCGAGTCTGCCCGGCTCGCGGACGTTCGCCGTCACCGAGATCACCTCGGGCGGCAGGTTCTTGAGCGGCAGCAGCTCTTCGACGCGGCCGCGGAGCGCACGCACCATGGCCTCGCACTCGACGCTCCACTCGGGCTCGGGCGGCTCGGCGAACGGCCGCACGCGAACCCAGGGCGCCGGCTCGTGCTCGACGTAGCTCCGCACCTCGGTCCGCGCGATCCCCTGCACGAGCACCTTCACGCGCCCGTCGGCGAGGCGCAGCGTCCGCATCACCATCGCAACGGTGCCCACGCGGTGTAGATCGTCGGGGCCGGGCGCTTCGACGTCGGGATCACGCTGCGCGACGAGGCACAGCATCCGATCGCCGGCGAGCGCATCTTCGAGGGCAGCGAGCGATCGGTCGCGGCCGATGAAGAGCGGAATGACCATCGCCGGGAACACGACGAACTCGCGAAGCGGAAGCAGCGGCAGCTCGTCGGGGAGCTCGAACGGGGGGAGTGCGGCGCCCATCGAGGGCCGTTTCGTCCGAGGGAGCCGGGAGCTTGAGGCAGCCGGGGAAAAAGCCCGCGGCAACTCCCGCGCTACTGCAGCTCGACGATGCGACCGCCGCGCACGCCGCGAATCGCGGGCGTCTTCTGCACGCTGCCATCTTCCTGCAACGTGATCGTTCCGGATGCGCCCGGATAGCCACGGACGCGCCGCAGGCGTTCCTCGAGCTCCTGTCGCGACGTACTCCCCGGCGGCAGCGCCGCGAGCAGCACGCGCGTGGCATCGTAAGCCTGCGCTGCCATCACGTCGGGCGTGTGCCCGTAGCTCATGTGATGGCGTCGCGTGAAGTCGACGACCGTCGGCGACGAGCTTCCGGGATCGAATGGCTCCGTGAAGATCGCGCCCTCGATGGCTCCGGCACCGAGACGCAGCAGCTCGGGGCTCTGCCAGCCGCGCGTTCCGAGAACGCGAACACGTCCCGCGCCGGCAGCGGCGAGCGCCTGCGCGGCGAGCGCCCCTTTCTCCCGCGTATCGGGAACGAAGAGCGCGTCGATCGGCGGCGGCCCGCCGGGCTTTCCCGGTGGGCCCAGCACCTCGCGGATGGGTCCCGTGAGATCGTGCACGTGCGGCTCGTAGCCGATCGCGCGCACGATGCCGCCTCCTTTCGCCTGGACCGCCTGATCGAACAGATCGCGAAGCCCGCGGCCGTAGGGGTCCTCCGGATACAGGACGCCGAAGCGCCTCAGGCCCTGCACCTCGATGGCGTACTTCGCGAGGGCATCGGCTTCCGACTGCGCGGTCGCGCCGAAGCGGTAGACGTGCCCGCCAGGCGGCGTCGTCCCCCCTTTGGCGCTGAGTGTGAGCAGCGGAAGCCCCGCACTCTCGGCCGCCGCTGACGCGCTCTCCGACTCCTCGGCGAGCAGCGGCCCCACGACCGCGAGGATCTCGGGATCGGCCGCGAGGTCCGCGATCGCGGCGGCGGCCGCGTCGGGGCCGCCGCCCGTGTCGCGCACGACGAGCCGCACCCCCGACGTTCCCGGCGGCGGGCTCGGCTCGAACACGCCCGCAGCGAGCAGCACACCACCGAGGCTCTCCTCACCGAACTTCGCGAAGCGCCCGCTGAGCGGAAGCACCACGCCGATCCCGATGACACCTTCTCGTGTTGCTTCGGCCGGCGGCGCCGGGCCAGTCGCGGGCGGCGTCGCGGGCGGCGTTCTCGCACCGGCCGGCGGCGCCGGGTGCTGCGGCAGCCGGCCGCCCTTTCGAACGAGCTGCGTCTCGACCTTCGTCAGGCGCGCCGCATCGGCCTTGGTCAGCGACAGCGCTCCGGCCTGCCCAAGGGCCCGGCTCGCCGCGTCGAGCTGGCCCATCTGGAGAGCGAGCTCGGCCTCGCGGATCTTGATCCGTCCGGCCGGCACGGCGCCGCGCAGCTTCTCTGCGGCCTGCTCGAGCTCCGGGCGAGCGAGCGCCGCAACGTGCTCGTCGATCTGCGGATCGAGCGCCGCGGCGGCTGCGCCGTCGGGCGCCTCGGCCCGAGCCCTGGCCAGCCACACGATCGCTGCCACGTGGTCGCGCCGGGCCCCCGCGAGCCGGGCGAGCAGCTCGAGCGCTTCGCGGCGCTGCGCCGGCGTCAGGTTCTGGAGGCGCACCGGGGCGAGCACCTGGTATGCCGTCTCGCGCCGGCCGCGCCGGCTCTCGATCTGCGCGAGCTGGAGCCGGAGCTCGTCGCTGCGATTGCCGGACGGCTGCGCCTTCAGGCCCGCCTCGAGTGCGGAGGCCGCGCGACCCTCGTCACGCTTTTCCGTGTAGAGCTTCGCGAGCGAGAGCGCGATCTCGTCGGCGAGCGGGCCGCTCGGATCCTTCTGTCGCAGGGCCTCGAGCCTCGCGATGCCCTGATCCGGACTCGTCCGCGCGGCGGCGAGCGCCTGCTCGTACTCCTCGGGCTTCGGGCCAGCGGGCGGCGCCGGCGCTGCGCACGCCAGCGCGAGCAGCACCGGCACGGCGAGCGCCCTGCGAGCGAGCCGGCTAATCGAGGAAGTCCCGGAGCTTATCGAGAAAGCTCTTGTGCTGGGGCGAGACATCGTGCCCGCTCTCGGCCGCAAACTGCTCGAGCAGCTCGCGCTGGCGGGCCGTGATGCGCGTCGGCACCTCGACGAAGATCCGGACGAGCTGATCGCCGCGTGAGCTCGAGCGCAGCGCGGGAAGGCCCTTGCCGCGCAGTCGCAACACCGTCCCCGACTGCGTTCCCTCGGTGATGCGGAGCGGAACCTTGCCTTCGAGGGTCGGCACCTCGATCTCGGCCCCGAGCACGGCATGGGTGAAGGGTACGGGCACCTCGCAGTGCAGGTCCATGCCATCGCGCTCGAAGAGCGGATGCGGCTTGATCGAGATCACCACGAAGAGGTCGCCGGGCGGCCCGCCCGCAATGCCAGCCTCGCCTTCACCCTGGAGGCGCAGACGCTGCCCTTCTTCGATCCCGGCCGGAACGTTCACCTGGATCGATTGCATGCCCTCGACGCGGCCGGCACCGCGGCAAGGCGCACACCGGTGCTTCACCGTCTCGCCAACGCCGCCGCACTCGTCGCACGGGCGGCTGATGCGGAAGAAGCCCTGCTGGAACATGAGCTGACCGGTGCCGCGACAACGCGCGCAGCGCTCGGGCGAAGTGCCGGGCTCGAGCCCCGAACCGTTGCAGGTCTTGCACGGCCGCATCTTCGGGATGCGGATCTTGGATTCGACTCCTCCGAGAACGTCGGAGAGCTCGATCTCGAGGTTGTATCGCAGGTCGGCGCCGCGCTGCCCGCGCCCGCGGCGGCGGCCGCCCGCCTGGCGCTGGCCGAACAGATCGCCGAAGAGATCGTTGAACAGGTCGGTGAAGTTTCCGAGGTCGCCGAAATCCGGGCCGCCCGCGCCGGGGCCGCCAGTGCCCACGCCGGCGAAGCCGAATCGGTCGTACGCGCGCCGCTTCTCGGCGTCCGAGAGCACGGCGTACGCCTCGGACGCCTCCTTGAAGCGCTCCTCGGCGGCGGGATCGTCGGGATTGCGGTCGGGGTGCGACTCGAGCGCGATCTTGCGATAGGCCTTCTTGAGATCGGCCTCCCCGACGTCGCGCGGGACGCCCAGGACCTCGTAGTAATCACGCTTGGGCAAAGAAGTGCGGGCCTCGGTCGCAGTCGAAGGCGGGTGGCCGCACCAGCCCGGGCGCTAGCTGGACGCATCCCCACCGAGCGTGGCATAGAGTCGCTCGGTCATCTTGTAGGAGAGCGCCGAAAGCTCGTCAACCGCGCCGGCCAGCGCTGCGGCGTCGCTTCCTGCGAGCGCCGTGCGCGTTCGCGTCATCGCCGCCTCGAGCGCCGACCGGTCCTCCACCGAGACCTGATCGGCGAACTCCATCAGCGTGCGCTCCGTCGAGTAGACGAGGCCGTCGCCCTGATTGCGCAGGTCGGCGAGCTTGCGACGCTCCTGGTCCGCGGTGACGTTCTTCTCGGCCTCGGCGAGCAGCCGCTGCACCTCGGCCTCGGTCAGGCCGCTCGACGCCGTCACCTGGACCGCCTGGCTCCGGCCGGTGCCGAGGTCCTTGGCCGAGACCTTCACCACACCGTCGCCGTCGATGTCGAAGGTGACCTCGATCTGCGGCACACCCCGCGGCGCCGGCGGAATGCCGACGAGCTCGAAGCGACCGAGCGTCTTGTTGTCCGCGGCCATCTCGCGCTCGCCCTGCAGCACGTGCACGCGAACGACGTTCTGGTTGTCCTCGGTCGTCGAGAACGTCTGACTGCGCCGCGTCGGAACGGTGGTGTTCTTCTCGATGATCTTGGTGAACACGCCGCCTTGCGTCTCGACTCCGAGGGAGAGCGGCGTCACGTCGAGGAGCAGCACGTTTCCGACCTCGCCCGTCAGCACGCCGCCCTGGATCGCTGCGCCGACGGCGACCACCTCGTCGGGGTTGACGCCCTTGTGGGGCTTCTTGCCGAAGATCTCGACGACCTTCTGCTGCACGCGCGGCATGCGCGTCATGCCGCCCACGAGCACCACTTCGTCGATCTGATCGCGGGTCAGACCGGCGTCGGCGATCGCCGTGCGGCACGGCTCCTCGAGCCGCGCCACGAGGTCTGCGACCAGCGCTTCGAGCTTCTCGCGCCCGAGTGTGTAGTTGAGGTGCTTCGGACCGGAGGCATCGGCCGCGATGAACGGCAGATTGACGTCGGTCGTCAACGACGACGACAGCTCGTGCTTTGCTCGCTCGGCGGCCTCCTTGAGGCGTTGAAGCGCCATGTTGTCGGTTCGCAGATCGATCGCGGTCTCGGCACGGAAGCTCTCGATCAGGTGCGAGACGATGCGCTCGTCGAAGTCTTCGCCCCCGAGATAGGTGTCGCCGTTGGTGCTCTTCACCTCGAACACGCCGTCGCCGAGCTCGAGGACCGAGATGTCGAAGGTGCCGCCACCCAGGTCGAAGACGGCGACGCGCCGGCTCTTCGACTCGCCAAGACCGTAGGCGAGCGCCGCGGCCGTCGGCTCGTTGAGGATACGCAGTACGTTGAGCCCGCAGATGCGCCCGGCCTCCTTCGTGGCCTGCCGCTGCGCGTCGTTGAAGTAGGCCGGGACGGTGATGACGACGTCGGTCACCTCCTCGCCCAGGAAGTCTGCCGCGGTCTCGCGCATCTTCCCGAGCACGTGCGCGGCGATCTCCTGCGGCGAGAGCAGCCGGTCTTCGAGTCGTACCCACGCGTCGCCATTCTCGGCGGCCTCGACCGCGAAGGGGGCGATCTCCCGGAAGCGGCCCACCTCCTCGCTGTCGAGCTTGCGGCCGATCAGGCGCTTCACGGCGAAGATCGTGCGGCCGGGATTGGTCACGGCCTGGCGCTTGGCGATCTGGCCGACCAGTCGCTCGCCCGAGCCCGTGAACGCGACCATCGACGGCGTCGTTCGCGCGCCTTCGGCGTTGGCGATCACGACGGGAGAGCCGCCTTCCATGATCGCCACGCACGAGTTCGTCGTGCCGAGGTCGATCCCGATCACCTTGCCCATGGCCCGCCCCCTGCTCGCTGGGGACTAGGCCTTGCCGCCGTCCCCCGAACTCGACACCACGACCTGCGCCGGACGGAGCAAGCGATCGCGCAGCCGATACCCTCGCTGATACACCTGCACGACCGTGCTCGGCGCCACCGACGCGTCTGGGACCTGGGCCAGTGCTTCGTGCACCGCCGGATCGAACGGCGTTCCGAGCGACTCGACTTCGGTGACACCATGTCGTGCGAGAACCGACTCGAACTCCCGCTGCACCAGCTCGAGGCCTTGCAGAAGGCTGCCCAACTCCCCGACTCCACTCTTGCGAGCGGCTTCGATGGCACGCTCCAGATTATCGACCGCGGGGAGCAGATCCTTAGCCAGCGCCTGGTGACCGAACTGGTAGGCCTCCTCGCGCTCCTTGAGCGTGCGACGCCGGAAGTTCTCGAAATCGGCGTTGAGCCGGATCCAGCGGTCGCGGATCTCGGCGAGCTCGCCCCGCACCTGCTCGAGCTCGTCGGCGGCCGTCGTCGGGGTTTCCCCCGGCACGTCGTCCCCGCCGGCCGTGCGCGCGGCCGAGCGGGCCTCGACGGCTTCGGTCGCCTCGCGAAGCGCCTGCTCGAGCTCGGCGCTCGGCGCGAGACCACCCCCTTCCGCGTCCTCGGCGAGCGACTCCCAGCCCTCCGGCTCGTCTCCCCGTCCGCGCTGCGTCACGCGCTGAACCGGCGTGTCACGAGCCGGGCGAGGCTTCCCACCAGCGGGATCACCCGGGCAAAGTCCATTCGGCTCGGACCGAGAACGCCGAGCATGCCGAGAGCCGACTCTCCGTCGCCGTACGTGGCCGTCACGAGAGCGCACTGGCGTAGCGCCGGCTCGTCGATCTCGCATCCGAACGCCACCTGCACGCCGCGCGCGGCGAGCATCTTGTCGAGGATGACGACGAGGCGCTCCTTCGCCTCGAGCGCTTCGAACAGCGCCCGCACCCTCTCCGGATCGCGGAACTCGGGCTGATCGAGAAGCGCGAGGCGAGTCCCGATCACGAGATCGACGCCCGTGAGACCCGCTGGCTCGAGCGCGAGTGCTGCGAGCCGCAGCGCGCGGGCGCGCAGCCGGTCGGCCTGCGACCGGAGCTGCCGCGCCTCGCGCACCAGCACCTCGCGCACGTCGTCGAGCGTGCGGCCCGCGATGCGCCGATTCACCTCGCCCGCCACGCGATCGAGCTCGGCCTGATCGCCGCGACCCGGCTCCTCGATCGTGCGCTGGTGAGCGACACCGCTCTGTGACACGAGGACGACGAGAACCTGCTCGCTCGAGAGGCGAACGAGGCTCACGTGGCGAAGCGGCTCGCGCTCGACACGCGGCGGAACCGCGAACCCGAGCTGCCGGGTGCGCGCCGAGAGCAGCGCGCACGCCGAACGCATGAGGCCTTCGGGCTCGGCGTCGCCGAGCGTTCCCGCGAACGCCCGGTCGTCGTCCGCAAGGCACGGCGCGCCGGCGAGGAGCTCATCGACGAACACGCGCAGGCCGAGCTCCGTGGGGACGCGTCCGGCCGAGGTGTGGGGCTGATCGATCAAGCCGAGCCGCGTGAGCTCGACCATCGTGCTGCGGATGCTCGCAGACGACAGATGAAGCGGCAGCGCGCGTGCGAGCGACTGCGACGCGACCGGCGAAGCCTCGCCAACGTAGGTCGCGACGATCGCACGAAGCACGGTGCCCTGCCGCGAGGTGAGGTCGGGCGGGGTGGAACCGGGCTCGCGTCCGGACGCATCCCTCATCGAAAACCTCAACGAAATCCGATGGGTGGGTGGGTACCACCGGCGACGCGTGACGTCAACCAGCCGCCTCGCTCGAGACGCCCCGGCGAACAGCGCTGGGGCCGGAAGCTCGCCCGTGCGGCGGCGTGCGCGCAGGCCGTCAGACGAACTGCTCGAAGACCGAGTCCGAGAGCAGCACGCCGTGAGGCGTCAGGCACAGGTCTGCGCCCGGGCCTTCGATGAGCATCCCCTGCGCGACGAGTCGCTCGATCTCGGCGGCCCAGAAGGCACGCGGCGGCGCACCGAACTCGGCGGCGAAGCGTGCGGCGCAAAGACCCGCCGCGGTTCGCAGCGCGAGGAACATGGCCTCACCGCGCGCGGCGTGCGCTGCGAGAACCTCCCGCTCGGCGGCCACGTCCCCACGCTCGGCGCCCTCGAGATAGCGCGCGAGATCCCGCGGGTTCGCGCGTCGCGCGCCGTGGGCAGCCGTCGGTCCCGGCGGCTCGCAGGAGACGGCACCGGCTCCAAGGCCGAGCACCGCCCGGCGTTGCCAGTAGCGAAGGTTGTGACGCGACTCGAAGCCGGGCCGTGCGAAGTTGGAGATCTCGTACCGCACGAGACCCGACGCCTCGAGCCGCTCGGCGAGCGTCTCCAGCATGCGTGCGACCGCTTCCTCGCCGGGCAGCCGAAGCTGGCCGCGAGCCGCGGCGCGAGCGAAGGGCGTCTGCGGCTCGATCGTCAGGCCGTACGCCGAGACGTGCTCGGGCGCAAAGGACAGTGCTGCATCGAGGTCGCAGGCGAGCGCGGCTTCGTCCTGGTCCGGCGCCGCGAACAACAGATCGAGCGAGACGTTCTCGAAACCGGCCACACGCGCCGCCTCGAGCGTCCGGCGACCCTCGGTGGCGCGATGAGCACGACCCAGTCGACGCAGGACCGTGTCATCGAAGGACTGGATCCCGATCGAGAGACGCGTCACTCCGGCTTTGCGAAACGCCGGGAGCCGCTCGCGCTCGACGGTGCTGGGGTTCACCTCGAGCGTCGCCTCGAACGCAGCCGCCCGCTCGAAGCTCCCCTGCGCCGCGACGAGCAGACGCGCGACCGACTCGGGCGAGAGCAGCGACGGCGTCCCACCTCCGAAGTACACCGTCTCGAGACGACGACCGGGGAGCTCGGGGCTTCGCAGCGCGAGCTCGGCGAGCAGCGCCTCGACGTAGCGGGCCTCGACCTCGTGCGCGAGCGGACGCGAACGAACCACTGCGAAATCGCAGTACGGACAGATGCGCTCACAGAAGGGGATGTGGAGGTAGATGCCGAGGCTGGGATCGTCCACGCCGCGATGGTACCCTCCCCCGGTCTTGTCCGACCTTCCCTTTCAGCGCGAACGCCTCGACTGCGGCCTCACGGTGCTGCTGCGCGAGCTGCACGTGGCGCCCGTCGCCGAGGTACAGATCTGGGCCGGTGTCGGGTCGGCGGACGAACGGCCCGGTGAGCTCGGCCTCGCTCACTTCTACGAGCACATGCTCTTCAAGGGAACCTCCCGCCGCGGTGTCGGCGAGGTGGCCGGCGACGTCGAGGGCGCCGGCGGGCGCATCAACGCCTACACCTCGCACGACGTCACGGTCTACCACGCGACCCTCCCGTCTCGCGCTCTCGCGACGGGGATCGACGTGCTCTCCGACATGGTGCGCTTCCCGGCCTTCGCACCCGAAGAGATCGCGCGCGAGATCGAGGTCGTCCTCGAAGAGATCCGGCGCGGCAACGACTCGCCGTCGTCGGTCCTCGCCGACGCGATCTTCGCCGAGGCGTACCGCGTGCACCCGTACCGCTCGCCGATCCTCGGCCCGCCCGAGAGCGTCGCCGCCTTCGAACGAGGGCGAGTGCTCGACTTCTTTCGGCGCTGGTACGGGCCCGACAACCTGACCGTCGTCCTGGCCGGCGATCTCCGGGCGGACGAGGCGCTCGCTTGGGTGCGTGCGGCCTTCGCCGACGCGAAGCCGAGCGGCGCACGCCGCGCTCGCGCCGCCGAGCCGAGGCAGCGGGGGCTGCGCGCTGCTCTGCTGCGCCGGAGCTTCGAGCGCGCGAGCCTCGAGCTCGTGTGGCCCGCGGTCGGCTTCGGCCACCCCGACGCGCCGCTTCTCGATCTGCTCGGCTACGTGCTCGGCGGCGGCGAGAGCAGCCGTCTCGTGCAGCAGGTGAAGGAGCACGCGGGCCTCGCCGACCGCATCGACGCCTCTGCCTACACGCCGCTCGACGCCGGCCTGTTCGCCGTGAGCCTCGAGACCTCCGCCGAGAACGCCGAGGCGGCGCTCGAGGCAGTTGCGCGCGACGTGGAGCGCGTGCGGCGCGCGGTCGTGGCGACCGACGAGCTCGAGCGCGCGCGGGTCAACTTCCTCGCGAGCGAACACTTCGAGCGCGAGAGCGTCTCGGGCATCGCGCGCAAGACCGGGAGCTTCGCGCTGCTGGCCGGCGACCCACTCGGCGACGCGCGCTATCTCGGCGCGATCCGCCGCGCGACCCCCGCCGACCTGCTGCGCGTCGCGCAGCAGTATCTCGCACCGGATGAGCTCACCGTCGGCGCCGTTCTGCCCGAGGCTGCTCCGGTGCGCTTCGATCGCGGCAGCGTCGAAGGTGCCATCACCCGCGGCTTCGAGAGCGCCGCGCGCAGCTTCGCGCGGCCGTCGCGCCTTCCCGCAATCGCCGACGGCATCGTGAGCCATCATCTCGCCTGCGGAGCCCGGCTGTACGTTGCGCCACGACACGATGTCCCGGTGGTATCGCTGCGCGCGGCCGGTCTCGGAGGCCTGCTCTGCGAGAACGAAGGCAGCGCCGGGATCACGAGCTTCCTCGCGTCGATGTGGCTTCGTGGCACCGAGCTGCGCTCGGCCCTCGACCTCGCTCGCAGCATCGAGAGCCTCGCCGCCGACATCGACGGCTTCTCGGGGCGCAGCAGCCTCGGTCTCACGCTCGACTGCACGAGCGAGCAGCTCACGCCGGCGCTCGATCTCTTTGCCGAGGTGCTGCTCCGACCGGGATTCGACGAGGAGGAGATCGAGCGCGAACGACGCGAGACGCTCGCCGCGCTCGCGCGCCGCGAGGATCGTCTCGGCGAGAAGGTCTTCGACCTCTTTCTCGGCGCGCTCTACCCGTCGCATCCGTACCGACTCCCGCTGCGCGGTCTGCCCGAGGCCGTGCAGGGCTTCGACGCTGCGAACCTCGCCGCGCACCACACGCGACTGGTGCAGGCAGAGAACCTCGTGATCGGAGTCGCGGGCGACGTCGATGCCGACGAGATCGCAGCGCGGCTCTCGAGCCTGCTCGCCGAGCTGGCCGGAGGCGACTTCGTCACCCCCAGCCCGCCGGCCGACCCGCCGCTTCGCGAGGCCGCACGCGTCGAGATTCGAAAGGCGCGCGAGCAGGCGCACCTCGTGATCGGATTTCGAGGTCTCACGGTCCGCGACGACGACCGCTTCGCCCTCGAGGTGATCTCGCAGATTCTCGCCGGCCAGGGCGGCCGCCTCTTCCTCGAGCTCCGCGATCGCAAGGGCCTCGCGTACGCCGTGAACGCCGCCAACGTCGAGGCCTTCGCGCCCGGCTTCTTCGCCGTGTACATCGGCACCGCTCCCGAGAAGCTCGAGGAGGCCGAGCGATCGATGCGGACCGAGCTGGAGCGCCTGCTCGACGCGCCGCCGGCCGAGGACGAGCTCCTGCGCGCGAAGAGCCACCTCGCCGGGAGCTTCGAGATCGACCTGCAGCGCAGCTCGGTGCGCGCGGCGCACCTCTCGCTCGACGCCCTCTACGGACTCGGCGCCGACGCGGACCGCTTCTACGTCGAACGCGTGCTCTCGGTGGGCGCGGAGGACGTCCTGCGCGTCGCCCGCCGCGTGATCGACCTCGCGGCTCCGGTGGTGGCGGTCGTTCGGCCGTAGCCATCTACCGGCGGGGCGCAGCGTGCGTCTCGGAGGTTTCGCGAGGAAGATTCCCTCCTCCCGTCGCGGCGTGCGAAGCGAAGCACCCGCGTCTATCATCGTCCTTCTCCCAGACGGTTGGCCGAGACGGCCCGCACGAGCGGCCGGTGAGATCGATCGTCAAGCCAGGCGCGGGATCCGGCCGATCATCTGCTCATGAACCCTCTCTCCCTGCTCGCGCAGCTTCCGATCCCCGGCGTGGCCCGCTGCCACATCCCCCGCGACCTCGGCGAGGTCACGACCATCGGCCCCGAGGAGAATCCGCGCGAAGCGCGTACACCGCGCGCCGCGGTCGAGCGAATCTGGAACGCCGTCGAGGCGCTCTATCGCTCGGGGATTCACCCGGCAATCCAGGTCTGCATCCGGCGCCACGGCGTTCCGATCCTGCACCGGGCCATCGGCCACAGCCACGGCAACGCCCCCGGTGATGCGCCGGACGGTCCGAAGCAGGTCGTCGGCCTCGACACCCCCTTCACCCTCTACTCGGCGTCGAAGGCCGTCACGGCCATGGTGATCCACAAGCTCGACGAGCTACGCGTCTTCCATCTCGAGGATCGCGTCTGCGACTACGTTCCCGAGTTCGATCGCGAGGGCAAGCGCTGGATCACGATCCATCACGTCCTCACCCACCGGGCGGGCATTCCGAACGTGCCTCCCGAAGCGATGAATCTCGATCTGCTGGACGATCCGCGACGCGTGATCGGCATCCTCGCCCGCATGCCGCGCACCTCGCGCCCCGGCGCCTTCGTCCAGTACCACGCCGTGAGCGGCGGATTCGTGCTGGCCGAAGTCGTTCGACGCGCAACCGGTGAGAGCATCGCCGCCGTGCTCGAACGCGAGATCTGCAAGCCTCTCGGGTTTCGCTGGATGCGTTACGGCGTGCGCCCCGACGATCTGCCGCTCGTGGCGCACGACGCACTCACGGGTCCGCCCATCCTACCTCCCGTCTCGAACGTCTTTCGGCGCGCACTCGGCGCGAGCATGCCGGAGCTCCTCGCGCTCGCGCGCGACCCGCGATTCTTGACCGGCGTCGTGCCCTCGGCGAACGTCGTATCGAACGCGTGGGAGATCGGCGCCTTCTACGAGTGCCTGCTCCAGAACGGCACCCTCGGCGGCGCGCGGGTCTTCGACCCGCACACCGTGCGTCATGCGACCAACGAGCAGAGCTACCGCGAGATCGATCTCACGCTCCTCATTCCGCTGCGCTACGGCAGCGGCCTCATGCTCGGCGATCGCCCGTTCGGGATCTTCGGCCCGAACACGCCGCGAGCCTTCGGACATCTCGGATTCACCAACATCTTCTGCTGGGCCGACCCGGTACGGCAGATCTCGGTCGCCGTGTTGACGAGTGGCAAGCCCGTCCTCTCGGCCCACGTGATCCCGCTCCTCGCCCTGCTGATGGAGATCAATCGCCTGCCGGCGAGCCCGGCGGCGCGCGGCGCCTGACCCGACGCCGCACAGGCTGCGTCGGGTCGTCACGGCGCGCGAGACGGATCCGAGGAGGCGATCGATGACCGCCGTCTGGCGCGTCGAGCGAACGCGCAACGCGCGCTTCCCGTTCCGCATCGCGATCGAGCAGGGTGGACGCCTGCTCTTCGCCGTTCGAGCGCAGAGCGAGTGGCCGGCGCCGGGCGGCCAGATCTTCTGTCTGCGCGAACGAGAGCACGATCCCGGCGAAGATCTGGAGCTCGTCGAACGAGTGCCGATCGCCTCACTGCACCGCGTCGGCGTGAAGCTGGCGGTGGTGCTCGATCGGCCACGCCGCAAGCGCTGCGAGTTCCTCTCGCTGACGCGCGAGCGCAAGGACGGCTCGGGAAGCTACGAGCAGGTCTTCTTCCGCACCGAGACGGCGATCCGCGCACACCGCTCGCGCGGCCGCGTCGAGCTCGGAAGCCGCGCCTCTCTCGACGTCGCCATCGACCTGCGCGAGCGGTACCCGTGGCGCTTTCCGAGCGCACGCGTCACGCGTCGAGAGCTTCCAGTCGGAGACTACGCGCTCCTGCGCAACGACGAGATCGTCGCCGTGGCCGAGCGCAAGAGCTTCGAGAATCTGCTCAACGACATCGGTGCGGTGCGGGCGCTGCACCAGACGATGGCGGAGCTCTCACGCCAGTCGCGCGCGGCCGTCGTGATCGAGGCGCAGTACGGCGACCTCCTCGACCCGACGCGCACCCGCGCCTGGCCTGCGAACCACGTCGCGCGCGTCGCCGCCGAGCTCGCGGCGCTCCATCCGCGGCTCCCGTTCGTCTTCGCGGGCAGCCGCAAGCTCGCGAACGTCTGGACCGAGCGCTGGTTCACGGCGATCGCTGCGGAGATCTCCGTCGAGCAGCCCCTGTTCGTGTCGGACGTCGTCGCCCGCTACGAGCCGGCGGGCGAGAGCCTCGCGCCGGGCCTCGACGAGCGCGTCCGGCGCGTGGCCCTCGCGCAGATCGCATCACCGTTTCACGTCGCTGCCCTGCGCGCGGTCGTTCCCGAGGCCGACGCGAAGCGCGTGGCGCGCGTTCTCGGCGCACTGCGCCGCGAGGGTCGCCTGCGCCTCGATGGCCACGGCCGCGGTGCTCGCTGGAGCCGGATCGGCGACGGCACCGAGAGCTGAGCTCGCGACGTCGCACGCCCGCCGTTTTCGCGGCGAACCCTCACCACACGGCGAAGGCGCAGCCCCAGGTGAAGCCGGAGCCGAAGGCGACGAGCGCCACGTTCATGCCGGGCTTGAGGCGCCCGTCGCGCTCGAGCTCGGCCAGCAAGATCGGGATCGTCGCCGCGGTCGTATTGGCGTACTTCTCGATGTTGCTCGGAACCTTCTCCGGCGGCATCCCGAGCTGATCCCGGACGTACTCGTTGATGCGCAGGTTCGCCTGGTGGCAGACGAGCAGGTCGAGCTCCGCGACCTCGATCTCGTTCTCCCGGCAGGTGCTGACGACGGACCCGATCATCGTCTCGACGGCACTGCGAAACACGCGCTTGCCGTCCATTCGGGCCCACAGCATGTCCTTCTCAACGATGCCACGTCCGTCGGCATCGGTGGGAATGAAGGGGCTATTTCGCGTGTCCCAGACCTTCTGTGCGAGCGCGTCCGCGAAGCGGCCATCGGCACCGAGGCGGAGCGAGCGGATCCCGCGCCGGGGATCCTCGCTGCCCCGAACGACCACGGCGCCTGCCCCGTCGCCAAACAGGCACGAGATCGCGCGACCTTCGGTGCTGAAGTCCATCGCAGCGCTGTGCTTCTCGGCGCCGACGACGACCACGTTGCGGGCCATCCCCGAAGACACGAGGCCGCGCGCGCATCCAAGAGCGTAGAGGAAGCCCGAGCACTGGTTGCGAACGTCGAGCGCCGGAATGCCGGGAAGCCCGAGCTTCGCCTGCAGGTAGCAGCCCGAGCCCGGAAAGGCGTGCTCGGGCGAGAGCGTCGCGAAGATGATGAAGTCGATGTCCTCGATCTGGAGCCCTGCACTCTCGACCGCATCGCGCACGGCGGGAACGGCCATGTCCGACGGTCCTTCGCCATCGGCCGCGAAGCGACGAGCCTCGATCCCGGTTCGGGAGCGGATCCACGCGTCGGTGGTGTCGATCCCGGCGTCGATGAGATCCTGGTTGGTGACGATGCGCGGCGGCACGTAGGCGCCGGTGCCGGCGATGTAGGCGTGGATGGGCGTCATTGCCCCAACGGTCGCGCGATTTCCGGGTGTGCGCCACGCCGGTCAGACTGTGCCGATCAGCGCATTTCGAGACGCGTCCGCTCCATCCTCACTCGCGCGCTCCGAGGATCAACTGCGTCTGCGTCACCACCGCGCAGACCTTCCCGACCTCGTTGCGAACGATCGTCTGCCACACCATGGTGGTGCGGCCGCGGTGAAAGGGCAGGCACTCTGCCGTCACCGTCGTTCCGGTTCGCG
>JADLGR010000316.1 GCA_020849175.1 Deltaproteobacteria bacterium | reverse complement strand
GCGGGTCGCAGGCAGAGCCTCCTCGCCAGGGCGACGCTGCCGCCTGCGATTGCAGCGATCTTCCTCGAGCCCGAGACACTGCACCTGCGACAGGGCGAGCGCGCGACCCTCACGGCGCGCGGCGAACTCACGGACGGCCAGGTGCGCACGATCGGCGCTGGCGACGCGCTGGCCTTCACGTCGAGCGATCCCGCGGTCGTTGCGGTGGAGGCCTCCGGCGCGCTGCACGCGCTCTCTTCCGGTGAAGCGTCGATTCGCGCGTCGACGCCCGGCGGCGCCGACGGCTTCGCGACCGTCTCCGTCAGTCGGTTCGTCCAGCCCGACGTCACGGGTCTCGCGCTACTTCTCGAATCCGAGACCGTTTCTACCGACACCGCGGCGATCGGTGCGAGCGCGACGCTCGCGGGCACGGGATCGCTCGATCGCATCCCGGTGGAGTTCCGGCTCGACGGACCCGGCGGAAGCAGAATCCTCATTGCGGAGACGGAGGCCGACGGCAGCGCGGCCGTGGTCTTCGACGGGCTCGCCGATCCGGGTGCTGCATCGATCACCGCGCATGCCATCGACCCGCGAGACGGACAGGCCTTCGCGGACACGCGCTCCTTCGCGGTGATCCATCGCAACCGCGACGCCGAGCCGAACGATTCGGTCGCCGCCGCGATCGAGATGCGCGGCGTCGTGCCGATCGCGGGAGAGGTGGGCGGCGCTGACGCTGCCGACTTCTATCGCGTCGAGCGAGCCGTGCCGGGGACGCTCAGTCTGTCGCTGGGAGGGGAGGGCGCGCGGCTGGCGCTCCTCGACGCGGCCGGCGCGCTGCTCGGAACGGCGGACGGTGACGGCGCACCGCTCGCGCGCGCGATCCCGGCGAGCGAGGCGCCGCTCTTCGTGCGCGTCACGGCGTCCGGGCCGGTCGCCTATACGATCGATTCGCGCTTCGTCGCGACGCCGCCCGTGATCGAACGGATCGAGCCCGCGTCGGCGCCACCCGGGAGCACGGTGGCGATCCTCGGCAGCGGCTTCTCGCCGCGCGCCGACCGCCACCTCGTCTTCTTCCAGGGCCTTCGAACCCGCGTTCTCAGTGCGTCTCCCGGCCGCCTCGCCGTGGTGGTGCCCGCGTTCGCCACCGACGGCGCGGTGGTGGTCTGGGTCGACAGCGCGAAGAGCAACGAGGCCCACTTCACGACCGGCGCACCGCACTGGTACACACAGGCGAGCGAGACTGAAACGCTACCGGCCGAGATCGTCGTCGACGACGAGAGCGGGAACCGCGTGGTGCGCGATCGCCTCGAGGTGGCGTTCCAGCCGGAAGTGACACGCGATAGTGTCGAGGCGCTCGCGGCGCGACTCGGCGCCGTCATCGTCGGAGTCTGGCCCCCGCGCAACGCCTACGAGCTCCGATTCGAAGGGGCGGATCTCGCTGCGCTGCGCGCGCGGCGTGCGGAAGTCGGAGTCCTTCCCGAGGTGCGCTACGTGCGCCTCCTCGGCCTTCCCGAGCCCGACGCGTTCCCGATCGCCGGTCGCGACGACTGGCCCGGGCGGCAGATTCCGGCGAAGCCATCGTCGCCGAGCGATGCCAGGCGGTCGGGTGCGTACGCACAAATCCACGCCTTCGAGGCGTGGCAGTGGATCGCCGACAGCGGATTCTTCCGCAAGCCGATCGACTTCGACCCGGTGGTGGTTGCCGTGCTCGATCACGGTCTCCTCACGTCGGCGATCTCGGACCCGCAGCTCCCGTACAACAAGGTGGTGATGGACCTCGATTTCCACGAGGTCCCGTTCGGGGTCGTCCACCCCCACGGAACCCACGCGGCGGCCCTCGTCGGAGCCGTCAACGTCGAGGACGGAAGCCAGCGCAGCACCGGCGTTCTGGGCGGTGTGATCCCGCCGGGTGTGCCATCGCCGTACTTCTACGCCGTCGATCTGTACAACTCCTCGGGACCGTCTGGCATCGACAGCCGTGAGTGGGACCATGCGCTGGCGGGGTGCCCGGGCGCACCACCGCTCGCCGACGGCAAGCCGCCTCCGTGCGCCAGCCCGCGACCGATGAACGTCGTCAACATGTCCTTCGGCCAGCACCTCGTCCCCGGCGACGGGCTCGTCAAGTACTGGGCGGATCTGATCCGCAGCCGCCCGGATGCGCTCTTCGTGGCGTCGGCCGGCAACGATCACGTCAGCGCCCATACGCACGTTCCGTCTGCGATGTCGTTCACGAATCTGACCGATGGCGGGGCTCAAGTCCGGGATCGTGTGATCAGCGTGGGAGCGGTCGCGACGGGCTGGCGGCACAAGCCTGCCTATGGACGCGCGGACGTTCGCGCGAGCTTCTCGAACTACGGCGTGGGGGTCGACATCGCGGCGCCCGGCGAGAACGTCCTCTCGGTGAGCGTCGCTCCCGAGCGGCAAGACTCCTGCCGTCCCGCACCCCTGCCGGCGAACAGCAGCTTCGACTACTTCTGCGGAACGTCCGCCGCAGCGCCGCTCGTGTCGGGGACGGCAGGACTCATGTCCGGGATCTCGCTGGCGCTCACGCCTGCGGAGCTGAAGACCCTCCTCGTCGAGACCGCAACGCCTCTGCGGTCGGTCCCGGGCTCGACGGGGTGGGGCGCGTGGGCCGCTCCGCGCCGGCTCGACGTGCTGCGCGCCGTGCAGATGGCGATGCGCCACCGGGCGTTCCCCGTGTCGGGAACCGCGCCGGCGAAGTACCTCCCGGGCCTGCGACGCTACCTCTGGGTCCCGGATCGTCCCGGAGACGCGCTCGTCCGCGTGCTCCTGAAGAGTCCCTTCGAGCGGACGCTCGACGGCCAGCAGCTCGTCATCGACCCGCCCGCGAATCTGGCGGCGGCGAGTTGCACCGAGCCCTACGCCGTGCAGCCGTCGGCGTCGGGTGACAAGGTTTACGTCGCATGCCGCGGCACGAATCAGATCCTCGTCTGGTTCGCCAACATCAACGAAGAGGCCGACTTCGAGGCGACGCCACAACACGAGTCGCGAATACCGCTCTCGCTCGGCGGTGTCTCGTACGCGCTCCCCGTGTTCCCGTCGGTCCAAATGGCGATGAGTCGCGACGGGCAGGTCCTCGCGATCCCGCTGCGCGACCGGCGGGTCGCCTTCCTCGACACACGGAGCGACCGGATCGTCGACGTGAAGAAATTCCGCGCGAGCGTGAGTACGGGCGAGCTCCGCGCGCTGGCGTTCGGAGCCAACGATACGCTCTACGCGCTCACCAGCGACGGGATTACCGGTCAGCTCGCTCGCAAGCCGCGCGCGAGCACGGCGGCGCGCTGGCGGATCGACGAGACGGCCGGGCTGAAGGTCGTTGGCGTCGGCGAGCCGTTCGCCTCGCCGCCGAGCCGCAGGCCGAGCGGTCTTGCCATCCTGCCGCGGACTGCCGGAGACCACGTCTACGTCCTCTACGACCACGACGAGAGTGCCGCTGCGGCGACGGTCCATCGTGGCAGTGACCTCGCTCTCGTCGATCCGCCGGGAAGTGCGAACGGACGCATTCGCGGCAGCATTCCGAACCGTGTCGCGGAGCCCTTCGTGGCCGGGGACATGGTGGGCTTCCCGATCGGGAGCTTCGCCGTCTTCTCCAGCCTGCTGCGCACGGGCACCGCGAGCGTCGAAGGGATGGCGATCGACCCGCTGCGCGGTCTCGCCTACATGGCGTTCCACGGCTCGGGCAACCTCGCGCATCTGAAAGCGGACGCGGCGACGGGTTCGTTCCAGCAGCTCGCCTCGGCGACGCGCGTGCTCGGCGACTTCCTCGAGCCGCGCCTCGAGCAGCGCGCCGCGCTCGAGACGACGATGCGCGCCGACGGCAGCATCGACGCTCAGATCGAGAGCAAGCTCGGTGCGCGCGAGGAGCGTCTCTACT
>JADLGR010000315.1 GCA_020849175.1 Deltaproteobacteria bacterium | reverse complement strand
GCATCACGCTGCGCGGCGAGCGCAAGATCGACTACCCGGCCGGCGAACGGACGAGCGTACATCGGCGCGAGCGCGAGGCCGGGATCTTCCGGCGCACGTTCGAGTTTCCGGTGCCGGTCGATTCCGAGAAGGCCGAGGCGCTGTACCGCGACGGCATCCTGCGCGTGCGCCTGCCGAAGGCCGCTTCACACCGGCCGCGACAGGTCGCGGTGCAGACCGGCTAGCAAGGCGCATCGTTCGCTCGACGACGCCGCCGGCAGCGCGAAGTCGGCTGGCGGCGAGCGCAAGGAGCCGTTGCGGGCGAACCCGAACGACACAGAAGAGAGGAGCCATGAGCGAGACGACAGGCGAGCGACGGCAGGAGCTGCTGCCGCGGGAGAAGCAGCCTCTGACGCAGGAGGCGACCCGTCCGGGCCCGGTCTTCCGGCCCGACGTCGACATCATCGAGCGTGCCGAGGACTTCCTCGTGACGGCAGACCTTCCGGGCGTGAACGCACAGAACGTCGACGTACGCCTCGAAGAGGGTGTGCTGTCGATCGGTGCGAGCGCGTCGATCGAGCCCGAGGCGTCGTGGTCGCCGGTTCACTCCGAGTATCGCACCGGTGGCTGGCGGCGCAGCTTCGCGTTGCCGGATCGGGTCGATGCCGAGCACATTCGTGCCGAGATGAAGGACGGTGTGCTCGAGGTGGTGCTCCCGAAGCTGGAGCGTCACCGGCCGCGGCGCGTCGACGTGCGCGCGTCGTAGCCTGCGGGGCCGGCCCCGACGCGTGCGCGCGAGCCCGAGGCGGGCGCGCTAGTCGCGCCGGTGCAGCGCCTGATACGGGTGATCGAGCTGGTAGTCCGTCGGGATCGCGAGGCGCGCGACACCGTCGGTCTGTGCCGCACGCGCGACGGCGCGTGCGACGGCGCGATGTACGTCGAGCCGTAGCGGATTCGGTACGAGTTCGTCTTTCTGTGCCATCGCCGCGATCGCTCGCGCGGCGGCGACGTACATCGACTGCGTGATTCGCCGCACGCGGCAGTCGATCGCAGCGCGAAGGATTCCGGGGAAGCCGAGCAGGTTGTTGACCGAACGGCCGTCGGCCGCGAAGGCTGCTCCTGCCGAGAGCGCGTCTTCGGGCCGGATCTCGGGGTCGGGGTTCGTGAGCGCGAACACGCCCTGTCCGCGGCGCACGAGGCCGGCGTCGATCAGGCCCTTGCGTCCCGTGACGGCGACGACGAGATCCGCAGCTCGCATCAGTGCAGCGAGGTCGGAAACGGGTTCGCCCCCGAGCGCGCGCAGGCGGGCCTGACTCTCGGGGCTCGGATCGAAACCGATGACGCTCTTCGAGCTCACCGTTCCGAGCATGCGTGCGATCGCGGTGCCGGCCGCTCCCAGTCCGGCGACGCCGATGCGCGCCGAGGCGAGGTCGAGGCCGGCGCGAGAGCAGGCGTTGAGCGCGGCGGCGAGCACGGCGACCGCCGTGCCGTGCTGGTCGTCGTGCAGGACGGGCATCTCGAGGCTCTCGACGAGCCGCCTCTCGACCTCGAAGCAGGCCGGCGACTCGATGTCCTCGAGCTGGATCGCGCCGAACCCGTTCGCGACCTCCTCGACCGTTCGGACGATGATGTCGGGATCGCGCGACGAGAGAACGAGTGGGAATGCGGAGAGGCCGACGAACTGGTGGAGCAGAGCGGCCTTGCCTTCCATCACCGGAAGGGCCGCCATCGGTCCGACGTTGCCGAGGCCGAGCACGCGCGTTCCGTTCGTGACGATCGCAACGGTCTTGCCCCGGATCGTGTAGACGTACGCCTCGTCGCTGTCGGCCTCGATCGTTCGCACCACTTCGGCGACGCCCGGCGTGTAGACGCGGCGAAGATCGTGGAGCGTCCGCACCGGATGCGTCGCACGCACCTCGAGCTTGCCATCGATGTGCAGCTCGTGGACCTCATCGATCACCTCGAGCAGCTCGATGCTCTCGACGCTGCGCAGTCCCGCGACGGCGCGCGCGAGCCCGCTCTCGTCTTCGACCAGGATGTCGATGTCACGCACGATGTGGTCGGGCCCGGAGCGGACGGTCCGAATGTCGCCGATGTTCGCTCCGGCCGAGCCGAGCGCCGTGGCGAGTCGGCCGAGAACGCCGGGCCGGTGGAGGTTGCTCACGCGTAGCGTGCGAAGCAGCGGGTCCGCCATGCGCTCCTCTCCGGCGGGGGTGCGTGCAGCATACGGAATCGTGTCGCCTGCGGCACGCGGAGTCCCCCGTTCAAGCGGCGGCGGCGGTGCGCCGACGCATTGGTTAACCTGCCCCGTCCAAGAGCAGCGAGGAGCGATTCAGTGGGAGAGCTCGAGACGGCCCTCTACGGGCAGATCCTCGCCGGTGCGGGAATTGTGCTGGTCGCCGGCTGGCTCGCGGTTTCGTCGATGGCGCCGGGCCGCGCGCGATCGATCGTCGAATGGGTTGCGACGGTCGCGATGTACCTCGCGATCGGCTCGATCATGGCGCGGCTGCTGCACCGCTTCTGGATCGCCGACAACGAGCT
>JADLGR010000314.1 GCA_020849175.1 Deltaproteobacteria bacterium | reverse complement strand
CGGATCCGCTTCGACGGCGAGGTCGCCTTCGCCGCGCTGGCGCTGGCCGGTCTCGGGCGGGTCGATGGGGTCGTTCTCGATTCGCTCGGCACGGCCCCGGTTGCCGGCGCCTCGGTCACCTTCGCGAGCGAGAGCCGCTTCGCGGCCGGCGCACGGTCGCGAATCACGGACGCGTCCGGGCGCTTCAGCTTCGCGGACGTTCCGCTCGCGGCGTTCTCTCTCGGTGTGCGAACGAATCTTCAGGAGCCGCAGCTCGGAGGCGCGGCGAGCGGCGCTCTGCTCGCGGCCGGAGACCTCGTCGTATTCGAGGATGGCGACGCCGACCTCTCCCACCAGGCGATTCGGCTGCAGCCAGCGGGCGCGATCGAAGGGCGTGTCCTCCTCGCAGACGGGTCAACTCTCGCCGAGGGCGCCGTGGCGCTGCTCGAGCAGCAGCCGGCGGGGCTCCGTCTCTCGCGGGTCGCGAGTGCCACGGGCGAGCTCCTCTTCGAAGGGATCCCGCTCGGGAGCTACCGCCTCTCCGTGCGCGAGCCGGTCACCAACGGCGTTGCGCTGCGCCTCGTCGCGCTCACCGTAAACGGCGAGGTTGCAAATCTTGGCGACCTCGTCCTCGACGCCGAGGGGCCGAGCGTCGTCTCGACCGAGCCAGCGGTGTCGGCGTCTGGCGTCTCTCCTTCGGGAGAGATCGTCGTACGCTTCGACGAGCCGGTCGCTGCGGCATCGGTGACGGCGCAGACGTTCTCGGTGCGCGCAGGCGGCGCCGTCGTGCCCGGAGCGCGTACGCTGCGCGACGGCGGCAACGCGATCGCCTTCGTCCCCGCGGCGCCGCTCCCCGACCTCCAGAACGTCGACGTAACCGTGCGTGCCGACCGTTTCGGCTTCGAGAACGAGGTGCTCGAAGCCGGCGTTCGCGATCTCGCGGGGCTCTCGCTTGCTGGCGACTTCGAGTTCGGGTTCACGACCGGCGACACGCTGCCGCCCCAGCTCGTCGCGGTCTCGCCTGCGAGCGGCGCGAGCGAGATCCACCTGGACTCGGTCGTTCGCTTCGAGTTCTCCGAGCCGATCGCGCGAGGCTCGGTGGTGAGCGCCTCGCTGACGCGAAGCAGCGGCGGCGCCGTTGCAGGCCGTCTCGGGGACGCGACGATCTTGGACGGACGCGTCCTGGTGTTCACTCCCGACGCTCCCCTCGCGGTGAACGAGACCTATACGGCCGTTCTCGAAGGCCCTGTCCGCGACTTGGCGGGAAACGCGATGCCCGAGGCCTCGCTCACTACCACCTTCGCGACGGTCGACACGCGGCCGCCCGCCCTCGCGTCGCTGGCGCTCGGTGCCGGGTCGGCGCTCGTCACGGGACGAAGCGTCGTCTTCGTGGCCACCCTCGTCGGAGACGAGCCCGGCGTGCGGGTCGAGTTCTCTCTCGGCGGAGCCCTCCTCGGCGTTGCGGCGGGCCCGCCGTTCACGCAGAGCCTGCTGCTGGCGCCGGCGCTCGGCACGGCAGCAAGCATTCGCGCGGTCGCGCTGGACGCAGCCGGAAACCGCAGCCCACCTCGCGACCTCGCGCTCGCCATCGTCCCGAACCAGCCGCCGCAGGTGGCGCTCGTGCGGCCCGCGAGCGGCCCCGTCTCGCAGGGCGACACGGTCACCGTCGAGGTCTCGGCCAGCGACGACGTCGCGCTCGCCGAGCTGCGCTTCGTCGCGAGCGACGGCGCCGTGGCGAGCGGCGCGAGCGCCGCGGCGGGAGAGAGCGCCGTGCGAACGTTCAGCTTCCGCGTGCCGGAGAGCGCGCCGGTCGGATCGGTGATCGCGGTGCGGGCGGCGGCGACCGACGCGCTCGGCGTCGCGGGCCAGTCGGACGTCGCGCTCCTCGAGGTTGGCGACCGGCTGCCGCCGGCGATCACGATCGGGAGCCCGCTGCCGGGCGCGAGCTTCGTGCCGGGAGGCACCGTCACGGTGCTGGTGCGGGGAGACGACTCGGGCGGTGTTGCGACGCTGCGGCTCACCGCCGACGGCCTCGGCTTCGACGAGACGCGCAGCTTCGCACCGCCGGCCGGGGCGGCGCAGGCGAGCTTCATGGTGGCGGTGCCGTCTGATGCGCCGGCCGGGAGCGTCAATCTCGTCGCTCGCGCGGTCGATGCCGCGGGTAACGAGGCGTCGCGCATCGGTGTCATTCGCGTCAGCGACGTCCGGGCGCCGGCGGTGCGCCTCGCGACCGGGAGCGGATCGCTTCTCATCGAGCCCGGCGCCGCGGTGGCGATCGACGTCTCGGCCGACGACGACGTCGGCGTGGTGCGGATCGAGCTCGCGGCGCAGGGGCAGCCCGCGCAAACACGGACGATCCCGGCGACGCGCGAAGCGCGCGAGCGCTTCACGCTCGCGGTGCCCGAGACGCTCGCGCTCGGAGCCACGCTCGACGTCGGCACCGCCGCCTTCGACGCCGAAGGCAACGCGGGCACGGCAGCGCCGCTCACGCTCACGGCGGCAGACCTCAGCCCGCCGCTGGTGACGATCGCCGAGCCGGCGGAGGGCGGCCTCGTGCGGCCGGGCGAGACGTTCGACGTTCACGTCGTGGGCAGCGACCGGACGGGGGTGGCGGCGCTGGCGCTCACGGCGACGGGCGCGGCGACCACGAGCGAGACGCGCCCGTTCGATCCGCCGGATCCGCAAGTCGACGAGCGGTTCGCGGTGGCGGTACCGGCCGACGCGTCCGCCGGGGCGCCGGTGTCGCTCGCGGTCGTTGCGACCGACGCCGGAGGCCGGCAGACGGTGCGAACGAGGACGCTTCACGTCGCCGACATCGTCCGACCCGCGGTGGTTGCGGTGGATCCTCCGAGCGGCGCCAGCGGCGTGGATCCGTCGGTCGTCGTGCGCGTCACTTTCGACGAGCCGGTGGCGCGGTCGAGCGTGACCGGCGAGACGATCTCGCTCGCGTGCGGGCAGGGCGAAGTCGCCGCGACGCGCGCCTTTGCGAGCGCCGATGCGCTGGTTGTCCTCACTCCGCTCGCGCCGCTTCCCGCGGGCGATCTCTGTACCGTCGCGATCTCCACCGGCGTTCGAGACGTCGCGGGCAACGCCCTCGCCGCGCCGGTCGTCGCGAGCTTCTCCGTCCGGCGCCCCGACACGACGCCGCCCGCGGTGGTGTCGGTCGATCCGGCTGCCGGCGCCACCGAGGTGCCGCTCGGAGCCGTCGTGAGGATTCGCTTCAGCGAGGCGATCGCTCCGGCCAGTGTGACACTCGAGAGTGTCGATCTCGAGGCGGCCGGAGAGGCCGTCGCGGCGACGCGCGTGCTCGAAGAGGGCGGCACCGTCGTCGCGGTGACACCCGCGGCTCCGCTGTCGCCGAGGACCGCGTACCTCGTGCGGATCGGCACGAGCATCACCGACCTCGCAGGCAACGCGCTCGCGGCGCCGGTCGCGAGCGGCTTCGCCACCGAAGGTCCGGACCTCGTCGGGCCGCGCCTTCTCGAGCTGCTGCCCGTCGACGGCGCGGCGGCCGTCTCGGTTCGGCCGTTGGTTCGCGCGTGCTTCGACGACGCGATCGATCCGGCGAGCCTCGGCACGGGTGACACGGCAGCGCTGCGCGTGCTCGACGTCACCGCCGGCAGGGCGCCGGTCGCGGGCGCGCTGGCGGCGAGCGAGGACACGCGGTGCGTCGTTCTAACGCTCGGCTCGCCGCTCGGCTTCGAGCGCAGCTACGCGGCCGAGCTTCGTGGCGCGCTCCGCGGCGCCGACGGCAACCCGGTAACGAGCGAGACTGGAGAGCCCTTCGAGACGCGAACCCATTCGTTCGTGACGGGACGCTTCGCGATCACGCAGCCCACGGCGGACGCGGCGGTCGTGGAGGAGCGCGAAGTGACGCTCGAGGCGAGCGGCAGCGCTGCTCTCGGCATCGCCCGCGTCGTGTTCGCGGTGAACGGCGAGGCGCTTCCAGCCATCACCGCAGCGCCGTTCCGGGCCACGCTCGTTGCGCCGCGTGCTGCCGACACCCCCACGCTCGCGATCACCGCCACGGCCTTGGATGCGGCGGGCGCCGAGCTGGCGAGCGATGCCGTGACGGTTCGGGTGGTGGTGGGCCTTCGCTTCGAGCACCCCATCACGGGCGTGCCGCTCGGCGAGACGGGCGCGCTGCGACTCGTCGCGTCGAGCCCGCCGGGAGCCGACGTCGCCATTACGCTTGGCGTCCACGATCCATCGATCGTGGGGCTGCCGGCGTCGATGCTCTTCCCGGCTGGCGCCAGCACGGTCGCGATCCCGGCAGGCGGTCTCGCCGAAGGCGCGACTGCCGTCGTCGCGACGTCGAGCCAGGGCAGCGCGTCGGCGATTGCCGCGGTGAGCGCGCGGTTCGAGATCGCCCCTGGCACGGCGGTGCTCGCAGCGCCCGAGGGAGTTCTCGTCCAGCACTTCCCGTCGGTCGGAGCCGTCATTCTTCCGGCCGGCGAGGCGCGGACCGTGCGGCTTCGCCTCGTCGATGCGCCTGCGGCGAGCACCCTTCCCGTCGCGGTGGCGAGCAGTAATCCGTCCGTCGCGGCGATCGGCGCCAGCGTCGTTCTCGCGGCGGGAGAGACGAGCGCGCTGGTGACGCTGGTGGCGGGAGCCCCGGGAGAGGCCGTCCTCACCCTTCGCTTCGGCGGCGAGGGACGCGAACTCCACGTCGTGGTGGG
>JADLGR010000313.1 GCA_020849175.1 Deltaproteobacteria bacterium | reverse complement strand
GCTGTCCGTACATCTGCTCGGCCGCGGCGGCGAGCCGCGCCTCGGCGAGCGCGAGCTCGCCCGGAGTGAGCGCCGAGCGCACGAGGTCGTAGGCGACGCAGGCGGCCTGCAGGTGGCTCGACGCGGTGAGCACGGTTCGCGACGTCGCGCCGAGGTTGGGGCCAAAGTCGTCGAGCGGCGCGTTCGGTCCGGTCCCGACACCGCCGAGCGCGAGCGCTGCGGCGTCGCGGTAGCGGACGTCGCCGGTCAGCACCCACGCGAACGCCGCCGCCTTCGCCCAGCGGGCGCGCGTCTCCTCGGAGAGCGTGGCCGAGCCCGGACTTCCCCCAGCAGCCTGCTCCGCGAGCGCGCGCACCGTGCTCCACCATCCCGAGTACGGAGCGCGGCCGATCCTCGAGAGCAGCCGCGGCACGTCGGCCGCATCGAGCAGCAGACCGGGGCGGCCCGCCGGCGGCAGGACCGGCGTCGTCGGGAATACGGGCGCCTGCGGTACGCAGGAGAGCGTCGTGAGCAGCAAGGCGGCGAGCAGCAAGCGGCGCATGGGCAACTTCTCCGGCGGGCTCGGGAGAGAATCGAGGCGGTCCATCGTACGCGATCCGACCCCCCGAGATCGAGAACTCTTTTCCGGAGAACCGGACGCGAGAGGTCACGTCGATGTTCGGACTCGCCTTTGCCGGCGGCCGCCCTCCAGCGCCGCGAGCGGCTCTCGCGGGGGGCGAGGCTCAATACGGATGCCGGTCGCTCTTTCGCTCCCAGGCCCGAAACGCCTCGAGACACGTTTCGCGCTCGAACTCGGGGACGATCTCGATGCGCCGCTCGTCCCACGGCTTCGCGAAATCCTCGTACTGGTGGGCATCGTCGAAGCCGATCTTGCGCGCATCTTCGAGACTCGCGCCGAAGTAGACGCGATCGATGCGCGCCCAGTAGACGGCGCTCATGCACATCGGACACGGCGCGGCATTCACGTAGATCTCGCAGCCCTTCAGCATCTTTGCGCGGTGCGGAGCCGGATCGGACGAGCCGGCCTCGCGCGGGATCAGCTCGAGGAGGGTGCCCGCGGGGTCGTCGCTCGTGAGCAGCGCCTTCGGATTGAGACGCCGGCACGCATCGATGATCGCGGTCACCTCGGCGTGGAAGACGGGGATCCCCGTCAGCAGCACGCGGTTCTGGCCCCGACCGACGATCTCTCCGTCACGAACGATCACGGCCCCGAACGGTCCTCCCCAGCCCTTCTCCACCGACTCGGTCGCGAGGCGCGTCGCCTCCTCGACGAACTTCCTTCTCGTGTCCATCGAACTCCTCTCGCGAGCGGCTACTCCGACCCGTCCCGGTCGTCCGGCCGGCACAATCGCTCGGGAACGACGAGCGCATCGAAACGTTCTTCCGACACTCCGCTGCGTAGGGCGGCCTCGCGCAGCGGAATGTCCTCTTCGGCGGCGAGGTGCGCGATGCGGGCTGCAGCGTCGTAGCCGATCTCCGGACTGAGCGCCGTCACGAGCATGAGCGAGCGGTCGACGTACGTACGCAGGCGCTTCTCGTCGAGCGTCGCGCCCTCGACGAGGAAGCGGCGGAAGTGATCGCAGGCGTCACCGAGCAGGTGGATGTTGCGCAGGACGTTCTTGATCACGAGCGGCCGAAAGGCGTTCAGCTCGAAGTTTCCCTCTGCACCGGCCATCGCGACGGCGGTGTCCGCGCCGATCACCTCGATGCAGACCATCAGCATGGCCTCGGCCTGCGTCGGGTTCACCTTGCCCGGCATGATCGACGACCCCGGCTCGTTGGCCGGAAGGTGCAGCTCGTGCAGGCCCGCGTGCGGACCCGATCCGAGCCAGCGCAGGTCGTTCGCGATCTTGAACAGAGCCACGGCGAGACCGCGAAGCGACGCCGAGGCCCGTACCATGTCGTCGAGCGAGGCCTGCGCTGCGAACTTGTTCGGCGCCGTGACGAACGGACGACCCGTGAGATCCGCGATGCGCGCCGCCACCTTCCTGCCGAAGCCCGGCGGCGCACCGAGACCCGTGCCGACGGCAGTTCCCCCGGCTGCGAGGCGGTAGAGCCCTCCCATCTCGCGGACGATCGCCGCGCGGGCATCTTCGAGCTGGGCGGCGTACCCCGACCACTCCTGTCCGACCGTGAGCGGCGTCGCATCTTCGAGGTGCGTGCGTCCGGTCTTGACGATGCTGCTCCAGGCAGCGGCCCTGGCGGCGATCGTGCCGTGCAGCGCATCGAGCCGCGGAAGCAGGTGGTCGCTGAGCAGCGCGACGGTCGCGACGTGCATCGCCGTCGGGAAGGTGTCGTTCGTCGACTGGCCGAGGTTCACGTGGTCGTTCGGATGCACGGGACGCTTGCTTCCGAGCACGCCGCCCGTGAGCTGGATGCAGCGGTTCGAGATCACCTCGTTGACGTTCATGTTCGTCTGCGTTCCCGATCCGCTCTGCCAGACGCGCAGCGGAAAGTGGGCGTCGAGTCGGCCCTCGGCGACCTCGTCCGCGACGCGCGCGATCAGATCTCCCATCCAGCGCGGCAGGAGGCTCATCTCCGCATTCACGAGCGCCGCGGCCTTCTTGACGACGCCGTACGCCCGCCATACCTCACGGGGCATGAGCTCTTCACCGATTCCGAGCTGGACGAGCGCACGCTGCGTCTGCGCGCCCCAGTAGCGATCGCCCGGGACCTCGACCTGGCCGAGGGAGTCGCTCTCGAGTCGCCCACTCAGCGCCGTGATACCGATGGGCAGCGTGAGAATCCTCGGCGAAGGGCTTTCGGTCATCACGGGCATCCTCTCTCTCGGAGCTTCCCTGCTGAAGCGTAGACGATGGAGTGGGTCGCGTGCGAAACGGCGCGCCCGCACTTCCGGTCGCGGGCAGGTTATGCTCGCGCTCTCGGAGGGTCTGGACATGGGCTGTGACTGGAAGCTCGCGGGCGGATCGGTGATCGATGGAACCGGGGCGAGGGCGGTGCGCGCCGACGTCGCGGTGACCGGAGGACGCATCACCGACCTGGGCGATCTACGCGGGCTCGAGGCGGCGCAGGTGCTCGACTGCACCGGGCGCACCGTCGCGCCGGGCTTCATCGACATCCACTCGCACGCCGACTGGATCCTGCCTGCGGCGGAACACGCGACCCTTCTCGAACCATTCGTTCGTCAGGGGATGACGAGCGTTCTCGCGGGAAACTGCGGCTTCAGTCCCGCGCCAGTCTCATCCGTCAGCCGCGAGAGCGCGCGCGACGCGAGCCGGCTCATGTACGACGGCTCGCTCGCACCGGAGTGGGAGACGATGAGCGCGTTCCTCGACGATCTCTCCGCGGGTGGCGTCGCGCTCAACGTCGCGCAGCTCGTCGGACACGGAAGCGTGCGCAGCGCCGTGACGGGCGTTCTCGAAACACGAGCGCCACGACCGCACGAGCTGCGTGCGATGGAGCGACTCGTCGACGAGGCGCTCGACGCTGGCTGCGCCGGGATCTCGACCGGTCTCGGCTACTCGCCCGGCATCTTTTCGGGCGAGGAAGAGCTGCGCGCGTTCGCCGCGATGGCCGCACGACGCGGAAGGCTCTTCACCTCGCACCTCAAGGCGTACAGTTGGGCGAGCGGCGTCTACGGACACGACCCGAAGCAGGAGCCGCACAATCTGACGGCGATCCGCGAGATCCTCGACGTGGCGCGCGCGGCGGGCGTGCGGCTCCAGATCAGCCACCTCATCTTCGTCGGCCGCAACACGTGGCCGAACCACGGCGACGCGCTGCGAATGATCGAGGACGCCCACGCGCGGGGCCTCGACGTCGCGTTCGACGCCTTCCCCTACACCGCCGGCAACACGACGTGCGCGGTGATCTTCCCGGCCGCCATCCTGCCGAAGCTCGAGGAGGTGCTGCGCGATCCCGAGCAGCTCGCCGGCCTCGCGCGCTTCGCCGAGATGGCCTTCGAAGCCGTCGGCTTCGGCCTCGCGGACATCCAGCTCATGCACTGCGGGGTTCCCGAGTGGAACCATCTCGACGGGCTGCGTGTTCCCGATGCCGCGGCGCGTCTCGGCATGGCGCCCTTCGAGTTCTACGCGCGCCTGACCGTCGCGAGCCACCGAAACGCGCGCGTGCTGAACCACACGTACAGCGGCGACCGTGGCCAGGAGGGCGCGCTTCGCGCGGTGCTCGCACATCCGCTGTGTACGATCGAGACCGACACGCTCCTGACGCGCGAGGGGCACCAGAACCCCGCGAGCTACGGGACTTTCCCGCGCGTTCTCGACGCCTGCGTACGCGACGGGCTCTTCTCGCTCGAAGAGGCCGTGCGACGCATGACCGGCGCGGCTGCCGAACGTCTCGGCTGGCGCGATCGCGGCTTCGTTCGTCGTGGGCAGGCCGCCGACCTCGTCGTATTCGACGCCGCGCGCGTCGCCGATCGCTCGAGCTTCGAGGAGCCGACGCGTGGGCCCGACGGAATCGACGACGTCTTCGTGAATGGCCGGCCGGTGCTTCTCGGAGGGCGCTACGACGCAGGTGCGAAGGCGGGCGTCGTGATCCGCGGCTGATCGGGTCGGCGGTCAGTCCGAGCGCGCGACTCCCGGCAGCGAGACGGTGAAGGTCGTACCGCCTTTCGCCGAGGTCGTGAACGAAACCGAGCCGCCGAGATAGCGCTCGGTCAGGAGCTTGATGCTGTAGGTTCCGATGCCGCGCCCTCCTCCGGGTTTCGTGGTGAACGAGCGCTGGAAGATCTGATCGCGGACGACGTCGGGCATCACGGCATCGTTGTGCACGCGAAACTCGAGGGCCCCTTCGTTTCGAAACGCGAGCGACACGGTCTCACCCGCCGTGGACGCCTCGAGCGCGTTCTTGACGAGGTTTCCGAGCACGCGTCGAAGGATCACCTCGTCGGTCAGAATGAGCGTCGCGCCTTCGGTGGCGGTGATGCGGATGTGCCGCGCGGCGGCGATGGGCTGCCGCTCATGGACGGCGACGAGGTACTCGAGGAGCTTTGCGGCGTCGACCTCGCGAAGCTCGGGCTCGAGCTCACCTCCTTCGGCCGCCACGAGGTCGCGCTGGGCCCCGATCTCCTCGACGATCTGCTCGCTCAGGAGCCTTGCCATGTTGCCGAACTCCTCTCGCTCGTCGGGCTCGGCTTCCAGCAGCAGACCGATCAGACCCTGAAGGCCCCCGGCCGCGTTCAGCACGTCGTGGAAGAAGATGCGTTCGAGGACGGCCCGGCGCTTCTCGTCGCTCGTGTCGCGCACGGCGAAGATCGCGAACCGTTCGCCGCGCACGGCGAGCGGTGAGGCCCACACGCGCAGGTCGAGCGCGGGCAGTCTCGATGCCGGGTCGCGCACGATGCGGCACTCGTCCACGGCGGCCCGGCCCGTCGCGCCGAACCGGACCATCGCCTTCGCGGCGCCGCAGTTGCGGCAAAAGCGCGTCGTCCCGCACCCGTTCGGCTCGTCGTCCGCGTGCTCGCACCGGAGCACCTCGCCGATTCGGCAGCCAGCCATCCGTTCTTCCTCGCGGCCGAGCATCTCCTGCATCTTGCGGTTCGCGACGAGGATCTGCCGCTCCGCATTGAGGATGACGGCGGGCTCGGGGAAGGCCTCCAGCATTTCTCGGACGAGCGGCTCGGAGGCAATCATCGCTCGCTGGGCTTCGAGCGTCGCGGGGTCGGCGCGCTCGGCCGGGGCGAACGACGTCGAACGCGAGCAGCGCGCGGCGGGCATCGGGGGTTCTCCGGACCGGAGCGCCGGGACGGCACCCCGCTGGAGTCATCGGTTCCCGCGCCGCGCTCTTGAGCGGGATCCGGGATCTCCTCGGAGCCCGCTTCGCGACGCTACGAGCGGCGAAAGTGCGACAGTGTCGCGGCTTCGAGCGAGTCCTCGGCCACGCGCCACGCAACGACGCGCGAGCGCATCCAGCGCACCGCCAGGAGGTCGTAGAAGGCCGCGAAGGCGCGATTCCACATGCCGTACTTCGAGACGCCGTGCAGGCGCGGCCGGCTCTCGACCACCACCTCGACGACGCGGAAGCCCTCCAGCCGGAACAGCGTCGGCAGGAAGCGGTGCATGCCCTTGAAGATCTTGACGCGCTCGATGCACTCGCGCCGGAACGCCCGAAACGTGCAGCCTGCGTCCTGGATCGAGTCTCCGGAGAGCCAGTTGCGGATCGCGTTCGCGATTCGCGACTGCACGTGACGCCATCCCGTGTCGCCCGCCGTACGATCCGCACGCCAGCCGCAAGCGCAGTCGGCGACGCCCTTGCGGACGGGATCCACCAGCTTCGACAGGTCGCTCGGCGCGTTCTGCAGGTCGCAGTCCATCACCGCGAGGATCTCGCCGCGCGCCCTGCGCAGACCTGCTTCGGTCGCCGCGCTCTCGCCGCTGTTGCGCGCGAGACGGACGAGGCGGAAGCGGCCCTTCGGATCGCGCGCGACCTCCTCGCGCACCTTCTGCGCGGTGGCGTCACGCGATCCATCGTCGACGAAGATCACCTCGTAGGCATCGATGCCGGCCTTCGCGAGCTCGCTTCGCAGGTCGCCCGCGAGGATCGGGACGTTCTTCTCCTCGTCGTAGGCCGGGATCACGATCGAGAGCTCGGGCGTGTCCATGCTACGCGCCCTTCGTCGCGAAGAACTCCCTCACGGCCTGCGCGACGTACGCGACCTCGTCGTCGCGCATCGAGCCGAAGCACGGAAGCGAGAGGATCTCCCGGCAGGCGGCCTCGGTTCTCGGGAGCGCTTCGCTGCGAACGCCGGCGCGTCCCAGGGTCGCCGGCTGCAGGTGATTCGGCACCGGGTAGTGGATGCCGGTGCCGACTCCTGCCGCCTTCAGGTGCTTCTGGAGCGCGTCACGCTCCGGCGTTCGCACCACGTACAGGTGGTAGACGTGATGCGCGTTCTTGGCCTCGTGGGGGAGGCCGAGCGGAAGGCCCTTCAAGAGCTCGGCGTATCGTGCTGCGACGCGGCGGCGGCCCTCGTTCGACGCGTCGAGACGCCGTAGCAGCACGCGCGTCGCCGCAGCCTGGATCTCGTTGAAGCGCAGGTTCCAGCCCACGACGTCGTGCGTGAGCTTCTCCTTGCGCCCGTGGTCGCGGAGCATGCGCAGCTTGCGCGCGAGACCTTCGTCGTCGGTCACGACGGCCCCGCCGTCCCCGAGCGTCGGCAGGTTCTTCGAGGGATAGAACGAGAGCACGCCTGCGACTCCGAACGAGCCGACCTTGCGCTCGCGCCAACCGGCGCCCTGCGCCTGCGCACAGTCTTCGAGCACGAACAGCCCGTGTCGCCGCGCGACGTCCGTGATTGCATCGAGGTCGCACGGATGGCCATACAGATGGACCGGGACGATTGCGCGGGTTCGCGCCGTGATGCGCGGCTCGAGCCATGACGGATCGAGGCAATAGGACTCGTCGATGTCGACGAAGACCGGCCGTGCACCGCTCTGGAAGATCGCCTCGATCGTCGGGAATGCCGTATGCGCCGGAACGAGAACCTCGTCGCCGGAACCGACGCCGAGCGCGTCGAGCGTGAGCATGAGGCCGGCGGTGGCGTTCGCGAGCAGCACGGCGTGCTGGCGGTCGAGAGAGGCGGCGAGCTCCTTCTCCAGCGCCTTGCACTCGGGACCGAGGATGTACTGGCCCGAATCGACGGCGGCGATCACCCGCGCACGAATCTCGTCGTCGATCTCGACGCGCGACAGCGGGACGCTGCGAACGGCTCCAGACTGCGTCATCTCGGTCCTCCAACCCGGTCGGGCAATTCGATGGACACGCGCCGCCCCTCTCGGGCGGACTGTGCCGCCGCCTCGAGCACCGCGGTCGCTGCGGCGCCGTCCCAGCCGTCGGCGGCGATGCGCGACGCAGCGCCGGCTTCACACGCTGCGATGAACTCGCGCAGCTCGGCGGCGAGCGGCGGCGCGCCGGACACCGCGACTTCTCGCGTCTGCCCGGCCTCGACCTGCCAGTCGCCGTGCGCATCTCGAACGTGGTGCTGGCGGTACACACGCAGACGGCCGGCCTTCGCCAGCAGATCGGCGCGCAGCGCGCCTTCGACTCCCATGATCTCGAGATCTCGCTGCGGCTCCGGCGGAAAGCAGCTCGCCTCGACCACGCCGAGCACGTCGCCATAGTCGAGCGCGAGCAGCGCGACGTCGTCGAGCCCGCGGCCGAGATGATCGCGCAGCGTGGCCGTCACGGCCTCGGGCTGGCGTCCGAAGAGCCACGAGAGCAGGTCGACGAAGTGAACGCCGTCGGAGATCGCGATGCCGCCGTCGGTCCGCGGGCGCTTCAGGCTCGCGAAGCGAGCAACTGCGTAGCGCACCGGGCCGATCTCTCCGGACGCGAGAACGCTCGCGATCGCCTGCGCCTCGGGCGTGAAACGAAAGACGTGACCGACCTGGAGCACGAGGCCGCGGCGCACGGCCTCGGCGTGGAGCGCGAAGCCATCCTTCGCCGCTGGCGTGAGCGGCTTCTCGACCAGCACGTGCTTACCGGCCTCGAGCGCGGCGTGGACGAGGGACGCGTGCGCGGGGGCCGGGGTCACGACGTCGACGGCGTCGACCTCTGCGAGAAAGTCGCGGTAGTCGCGCGAGGCCGGCTCCGCAGCTCCCTCGAGGAGCTTCGGGTCCTCGTCGCACAGGCGCAGCTCGACGCCGAGCTGGCGCCACGTCTGGAGATGGTTCTGGCCCCAGCGCCCGAGGCCGACCTGAAGGATCCGCACGCACGAGTCTCCCGCTGCGAGTTGAGGTGGGGCGAGGAAGGGAGCCGGCGTGCCCGTGGACCCTCCTGGCACGCGCGCGAGGTAGCACAGCCCCGCCCCCGGCCGCCAAAAGCCCCCAGGGGCCGTTGACGCGGTCGGCGATCCGCCCTACTCGCGACGCTCGATGAGGGGAGCACCGCCCGCGACATCGAAGCTCGTCCTCGCTGCAGCGGGTGCGGCGGCCGTTGCTTCCCTGCTCTGGCGCGTCGCGGTCGAGCCCGTCGATTTCGGCTACGTCCGTTACCTCGCGATCGCCGACGAGATGGCGCGGTCGGGCGACTGGGTCGTGATGCGACTCGTCGACGATGTCTACGTCCACAAGCCGCCGCTCTTCTTCTGGCTGATGGCGCCCATCATCGCGGCACTCGGCGAGGCGCCGGGCTGGGTCGCGCACGTCCCGGACCTGCTCGCGCTCGCGCTGAGCCTAGTCTGCGTTCACCGACTCGGCGCAGCGATCTTCGGAACGGGCGAGCCTGCGCTCGCGTCCGCGCTCGTCTTCGCAACGACGTGGGAGAGCTTCAATCAGGCGACGGGCAAGCGGCTCGACTTCGTCTTCGCGGCCCTTCTGACTGCGGCCTTCACGTCCTTCTACCTGGGGGCGGGATCGCGCGAGCAGCGGCGACCGCGACAGCGACTCCTCGCGCTCGCCTTCGTCGCGCTCGGGCTCGCAACGCTCACCAAGGGCCCTCTCGCCATTCTTCTCTTCGGAATCGTGACGCTGCCGTGGGCCGCCGCGAGCGGGCGACTTCGCGTCTTCGCTGCACGGGGGACCCTTGCCGGCGTCGCGCTCCTCTTCGTCGTGTGCGCCGCGTGGCCATCGCTCCTCGTGGCGCGCCTCGGAGTCGACGGCTCGCTGAGCGCGCTGCGTGCGACCGATCTCGCGAGCCGAACGGGCGACCTGCTCCTCTACGCGCGCAGTCTCCCAGTACTCCAGCTCCCGTGGAGCCTGTTCTTCCCCGCGCTCGGCGTTTGGCTCTGGCGCAGCCGGCCCTCGCGATCGAGCGACGGCGTCCGCTTCCTCGTCGTCTGGGTCGTCGCGATCCTCGCCGTGCTTCACGTCCCGGAGGCAAGGCACCAGCGGTACCTCCAGCCCGTGACGCCCGCGCTCTCCTTGCTCGTGACCGGGCTCTGGTATGCGCCGACCGGCGCCCCTGCCGGGTCCAGTGAGCTGGCCGACCGCCTGCTCCGCGGCGCCTATGCGGCCTGCCTCGTCGTCCTGTGTTTCGCGGGCAGCCTCGCCGGTCTCGGGCTCCTGCTCTTCGCTCGGGAGCCGTTCTACGGGACGCCGCTGCCACCCGAGCGCTGGCTCGCAGGGCCCGTGGCTCTCGCCACCGGCGCCAGTGCGGCGGC
>JADLGR010000312.1 GCA_020849175.1 Deltaproteobacteria bacterium | reverse complement strand
ACGGATTCAGCCCCCCGCGCTGCCCGATCGGATCCGCCTCGAGGTATCTCCCGGTGGCGGGGTCGTAGGTGCGGAAGTAGTTGTAAAGAGATCGGTCCGACGACACTTCGCCGCTCGCGTCGTGATTTTCCCAGTGCGTTTCGGCGCTTAGCAACGATCTTCCCCTGGTGCAGCCTGCGATTCCCGTTTTTTCCCCGACGCGAGTTTCGGCTTGGCTCCGCGGCGGCGCAAGGACGGGGCGCAAACCGGAAGGCGGCTAAAGGGCTGAGGGGGTGGGAGGCCGCGGAGCCGGAGGCCGCTCAGTCCGGGGCGCTCGCGCGGTTCGCCGGGTGCGTGAGGGCGTGGACGGCCTTGAGCTTCTGGATCGAGACCTGGGTGTAGATCTCGGTGGTCGAGAGCTGGCTGTGGCCGAGGATGGCCTGGATGTGGCGGATGTCGGCGCCGGCGTCGAGCATGAGTGTCGCCATCGTGTGGCGGAAGATGTGGCAGGCGCCGGGCTTCGCGACGCCGGCCTTCTCGATGTACTTCTTCACGAGATCGGTGAGCCGATTCTTCGCGAAGGGCTCGCCGGACTCGTGCACGAAGAGCCAGCCCTCGTCGGGCTCCACCACGAGCGACGGCCGCACCTCCTCGGTGTAGCGGTCGATCCAGCGCCCCGCGCGCGCGCCGAGCGGCACCATGCGATCCTTCTGGCCCTTGCCTTGGCGGACCATCAGGGTCCCGTTGCGTGTGTCGACATCGTAGAGGCGCAGATGGACGAGCTCGCTCCGGCGGATGCCCGTCGAGTAGAGCGTCTCGAGGATGGCGCGATCGCGGAGGCCGAGCTCTCCGTGGAGCCCCGTCTGCGCGAGGATGCGCTCGACCTCCTCGGCCGTGAGGATGTGCTTGGGGAGCTTCCGGTGGACCCTCGGCAGCTCCATCTCGCTGGCCGGATTCGAGAGGATGTAGCTCTCGCGCGCGAGCCATTTGAAGAAGGCCTTCACCGGGAGGAGCCGCTGCTGCTGCGTCGCGAAGCTGAGCACCTCGCCGTCGGCCTTGCGGTGGTGGTAGAGGTGACGCCGGTAGCGCTCGAGGATCGGGCGCGTCACGTCCTGGGGGCGGTCGAGGCTCCGCTCGCGGCACCAGTGGATGAAGCGGTGAAGCATGCGATCGCGGATCTCGACGGTGCGCGGGGCGAGGCCCTTCGCGGCCGAGTCCTCGAGGAAGCGCGCGAGATAGGGCGCCATGCCGCTGCCGTCGATCGGGTACGCGTCGGGCTTCTGGGTACCGGCGCGGCGCCGCTTGCACGCCATCAGTCGGCGGTGCGCGCGGCGAGCGCCGTGGTGCGACTACGGTGCGACACGTTGCTACTCGAGCCCTGGAGCAGTGCGTTCTCAGGCTCGCTCGACCCGGTCGCATCCAACTCCTCGCGCGACTTGGCACTTCGCGAGATTCCAGCACCCGGACCACCCCCGGACCGGGGACTGACCAGGGCCGGACCGACCCCGGACCGGGCCTCGTTCTGCCCGGACCACTCGGCGTCGTAGTCGAGCTTCGCGACATCGATGAGGCCCATCAGGAAAGGCGCGCCTGCTTCGCCCTCGCCCTGGTAGAGCAGCTCGTACTCGAAGCTCTGGCCGCGACCGCCGCGGTGGACGAGCAGATACTCCATCTCGGCGAGCCGCCCGAGGTGCACCTTCAGCGCTGTGTCGCTCCAGCGCGTCACCTCGCGCACCGCGCGGCGGCTGAAGCGGAAGTCTGCGCGGCCGAGGTCGAGCGCCGCACACTGCTCGGCGACCCACGCGACCAGCCGCCGCAGCAGCTCGCGCGTCTTCGGCGGCAGCTCGTCGAGCGTGCGGCCGAGCACCTCGTGCGCCAGACGGTTCGCCGTCTCGAGGTCAGCCCGCGTCACCTCGACGTAACGGATCGGCTGGCCCTGATGCATCACGCTCTGGATGGGCCGCTGGTGCTGGTGCAGCAGCGCGATCGCGTCGATCAGCGTCAGGTACTTCTCGTGGTCTCGGCGCGTGCGCGTGCGGTCGTCGACGAAGGTGAGGTGGCGGCCATAGGGGTTGACCACGGCGAGCGGCTGAAGGAGCCGCTGCGCGTTCTGGTGGAGGCGCTCGATCGCCTGGCGCTCGGCCCTGGCGACCAGCCCCGCGAGCGTGCGCCGGCTGCGCTGGATCGCGTGGATCGCCCGCGTCTGCTCGCGCCCCTCGTCGACGGAGAGCACGAGGCAGCGGTTGAGCAGCTCCTCGTCGAGGTCGATCGCCGTCGTGGTGAAGAGGATCATCACCGGACCCTGCACCCGGTACTCGCGGGTCTTGAGCTCTCCCGTCACCGGGTCCTTGCCCGTGCTCGCGATCGTGAGCTCGCCCTCGGACTGGAGCAGCTTCAAGGCGTACGCCGCACGCGAGGAGCCCTCCTCCTCGACCAGCGCCAGCACCTTGTGCTGGAGATCGGTCTCGCCCAGATAGAAGAGCGACTGCCCCGTCATGGCCGAGTACTTGACCCGATCCTCCTCGGGCACGAAGGCGAGCACCGCATCCATCAGCGCCGACTTCCCCGCGGCGCTCGTCGACTGGATCGTGACCGCGAGCGGGCGCTCGAGCTTGCGCGAGATCGCGGCCAGGTAGCCGACCAGCTTGTTGGTGCTCTCGCCAACGACCCCGCAGCGCGTGAAGTCGCGCGAGGTGCGGTCGAGGAGATCCGGGGCCTTCAGCAGATCGAGCGCAGCTCGGGTCTCCTCGTCGTCGAGCGTGACCGTCTTCTCCTTCGCCGCCTGCGCCGCGGCGGTCCTCTCCGCCTGGAGCGCCTCGAGCTTGAGTAGGATCTTGCCGAGGTCGGCCTTCACGACCTCCTCCTTCACGCCGAGTTCGACCGCGGCCTGGCGCACGAAGGCGGCGCGCGGGCGCTGCGCGTAGAGGTCGAACGTGTCGACGTGGACCGTCTCGCCGGCGCGGTCGAAGGACGGGCGCGAGACGAGCAGGTTCACCTTCAAGAGCTCGTAGCTCGGGTTCTTCGCGAGCCCGCGGATGCGGTAGCGGCGATCGCCGAGCACGACGACGATCTCTTGCTCACTCACCGCCGCGGGGATCTGCGGCCGTGGCGCATCGGGGATCACGGCGGCGGGCAACACCGCCTCGGCCGCCTCTTCTTTAGCTGCGGCTTCAGAAGCGGCTAAAGGAAGAGCGGCCTCTTCCTCCGGCGCTCGATCCTCGTCGGTGTTGGCCGCTGCCAGCTCGGGCAGCGGGAGCGTCGCCGGCGCCGCCTCGCTCGTCGCCTCCGTCGTCACCGGCCGGGGCTGCCCCTTGCCGAGCCACTGCGCCGCGCGGATCACGACGCCGAGGCTCTTCGTCGCCGGCCGCACCGCGAGCGCGTACGCGTTCGCGTCCATGCCCTTCGGAAACTGGACGCGGTAGCAGTCGATTCCCTCCGCGAGGAGCTTCGCGGCGAGCTTCTCCGCCGCCGCCTCGCCCGCCGCGTCGCGGTCGTAGGCGATCAGCACGCGCTCGGTGCCGTGCGCTTGGAAGGCCGCGAGGTGATCGGGCGTGAAGCCCTCGACGCCGTAGCTCGCCGTCACGTTGCGGTAGCCCGCGCACCAGAAGCTGAGCGCGTCGATCAGCGACTCGCAGAGGATGATCTCCTTCGAGGCGCCGAGCGCCTCGACGTTCCACACGCCCGCGTGCGGCCCCGGCAGATACAGGTGCAAGGGCGTCCCCTCGCGCAGCGCGTCGGTGATCTTCCGCCCGTAGACCTCCGTCACCTCGCCCGAAGCGCTCACGACCGGGATCACGAGCGAGCCGTTGAAGTGCTCGTGCCCCGACGGCCGCAAGATTCCGAGGCGCTGGAGCTGGCCGCGGATCGCGGCGCCTTCGGTGCGCGTCTTCGCAGGCAGCCGGTAACCGAGCGTGCGGTTCGCGAAGCCGAGCTGAAAGCGCGTGATCGCCTCGCCCGAGGCGAGGCCCCGCTTCTCGAGATACGCCAGCGCCTCGGAGGACTCCTTCAGCGTCTCGTGGTAGTACGCGATCACCTGGAGCAAGAGACGCGCGTCCTCGGCGCCGCGCGCGATCGCGGTCGGCAGCTTCTGCACCGTCGAGCGCTTCACCGCACCCATCGGCGAGACCGAGAGCAGGTAGTCCGCCTGCAGCAGCTCCACCGCGTGGCGGAAGGAGACGCCCTCGGCCCGCATCACCCAGTCGACCACCGAGCCGCCCGCCTGGCACGCCCCCCGGCAGTGCCAGAGGTTCTTCGCCGGCGTGATCACCAGGCTCGGCTCGTGGTCCTCGTGGAAAGGGCACAGGCCCACGAGGTCGGCGCCCCGCCGCGCGAGCACGATGCCCCGCGCCTCGGCCAGGCGCTCCACCGCCACCTCGGCCTTCAGCCGCTCGAGCTGCGCCTCGGGGATGCGCGCCATCGAAAAGCCCCTCCGGCCGAAACCCTGTCAAGGCCCAGGGGAGAAAAAATCGGCTGCTGGTGGACTCGATCCATATATACCAGTATGCTGGTATCTGTGCAAGCAACTTCCGCTCTCGAACCGCGTTCTCCCGAAACCCACCCGTACCCTTCCGGCATGGCCCGGAAGCTTCAGCGTCCCCGTCCCAAGCAGGGCGCCCGCCTGGCCGCCCTCCGGCGCGCCGCCGGCCTCAGCCAGGTCGAGCTCGCCCAGCTCGTCGGCGAGCCCCAGCAGAACATCGCCTTCTGGGAGCAGAGCGAGAAGCCGCCCCGCTCCGACGTGCTCCCCAAGCTCGCCAAGGTGCTCGGCGTGCGTGTCGAGCAGATCCTCGAGGGCGAGCTTCCCGCCACCCGTAGAGCCGGCCCCGTCGGCAAGGTGCAGAAGCTCTTCGAGGAGGTCTCGACGCTGCCGCGCAAGCAGCAGGACCGCATCGCCGAGACCGTCTCGGCCCTCGTCGCGCAGTGCAAGCGCGGCGCGTAGCTTGTGGAGACGAAGGGCCGTGAGCGACGTCAACTACTCTTGCCGCCCGTGTTGCCTCACGGACCGATGCTACCAGCGATTCTCACCGAGATCGCACCAGAGGGTCAGGCGAGGGGCCGCCCATCGGTGAAGGGCGCTCGATCTTCTGTGAAGACGAGCCTTCGGGCCGCCGCGCGTCGCCAGAGTCTTAGCCGGCGCTGAAGAGTTCGGACCTGCCCATCGGAGAATTTGCCTGGGTACTCGTCGTGGAGGCGGTGGAGCAGCTCGACCGCCGTGCGATCTGGCTCGTCGCGCAGCCACCCCAGGATGCGAGGCCAAACGGTCTCGAACGGGTCCTTCCGTGTGCGCCAATCGCGTCGCGGCTTCGGCTGCGATCGGTGGGTCGGGCGCACTTCGCCCTCGTGCCACGCGGTCGCGAGGTTCCGCAAGAACTGGTCGAGCTCGGCGTCGCCACGCGGGACCACGTGAAGGGACTCTCCCGCGGCGAGCCCGGCGAGCCGGTGCTGCGCGCCTCGGATCTCGTCGAGGAGGCGAAGCGGGTCGAGGGTCGTCGCGACGGCGCGGAGCCGCTCTTTCATGGCCTCCGGGACTGCATCTGACCGCAAGAGCCGAGCGCAGGGGGTCTCGGGCGCGTGGTAGCGCCTGCTGACGCGAGGCCCGACTCGCTTCTTCTCCGCCAGCTTGAACGAGGGCTGGAAGAAGTTCACGAATAGCCGCGAGGCGGCGTAGAGCTGCGAGAGTGCTTCGGCTGCGGCGATCCCTTCGAGCCGCCGATAGCCGACGAGGCGGCGCACGACGGATCCGTTTTTCTGTTCAACCCACGCCTGGTCGTTCTTGCGGTACGGGCGGGATCGCGTGAACTCAATGCCGGCCTCCGTGCAGTACACGAGCACGGCGTCGTTGATGAACTCGCTGCCGTTGTCGGTGTCGAGGCCGCGCAGCGGAAACGGCATCGTCGTTCGGAGTCGCTCCAGGGCCTCGACCACCAGCGACCCCTCGCGCACGGCCAGCGCCACGCACTCCGTCCACCCGGATGCGATGTCCGTGAGGACGAGCGTATGCGCGAAGCTTCCCTCGACGCTCTCGCCGCCGTGCGCGACCAGATCGGCTTCCATGTATCCCGGAAGCGGCTCCTTCCAATCGGCGAACGTGCGCACGGCGATAGCCCTTCGAATTGCCGGCACCGGACGCGCCGGGTGCCTTCGACCGATCGCCGTGCGGGGCTCCGCGAGCAGCCGATCAAGAGTCGACGCACTGGCCGCGTGAAGCTTGGCTCGGACCACGCGATCGAGGCGAAGATGACCGTGACGCTCGAGGGCCTCGACGAGCACCGGCAGGAGCGGCTTGAGCCGCTTACCGCAGACGCGATCCGACGCCTCCCACAGCACGATGAGCGCCTCGCGCACGGCCTCGTCGTAGAGGCGCAACCGCGGGCGCCGCCCCGCCGCCGCCGCCGCCGCCGTGTTGAGGAGCCGGATCGAGTGCTTGCGGTGGTACCCAGTCACCGCGACGAGCTCGTCCAGGATCCGAAGCTTCTCCTGTCGGGAGCTCGCTCGGTACCGCTCGCCGATCGCCTGAATCAACTCTTGGCGAGCCTGCACGCTGATCTTGCGGGCCATCGTTGCCTCCATCGGTTCGCCACCGCCGGTCGCAAACCGCGTGAGGCAACAACCCCTGGCTGGTAACAATCCAGACGAGGCGATGCGACCGGCAGAAGTAATTGTCGCTGATCAGGCCGCAGCCGGAGGAGCCCAATGAGCCAGCCGAAGCGTCGCTCGGACGAGCAGGAACTCCTCAAGAAGATCCGCACGCTCCCGCCCGAGCGCGTGACCGAGGTCGAGGACTTCGTCGACTTCCTGCGCCAGCGCGACGAGGAGCAGCAGCTCACGCAGGCGGCGAGCCGCCTCTCCGAGGTCGCCTTCGCCCGCATCTGGGAGAGCCCCGACGACGCCGATTATGACCGGCTGTGAGTTCGGGGACGTCCTCCTCGTCCCGTTCCCCTTCACCGATCAGAGCACGACCAAGCGCCGCTCCGCCGTCGTCGTGAGCAGCGCCGCCTACCACCGCGAGCGGCCAGACCTCCTGATCCTCGCCGTCACGAGCCAATCGCGCCCCGTCGCCGGCGTTGGCGAGGCGCTCATCTCGAAGTGGAAAGAGGCGGGGCTCCTCCGGCCCTCCGTCCTCAAGCCCGTCCTCGCCACCCTCGAGCGCAGCCTCGTCCTCCGCACGCTCGGAAGCCTCGCCGACGAGGACCGCGCCGCCCTGCGCCGCGTGCTCGCCGAGATCCTCGGCGCGTAGGCGCGGGCTTCGCCTTTAGCTGCGGTGCTGCCGGCGGCTGAACACCGAACGGTGTCTGCTGGAGAACTGATCCACTCGGCGGCTGTGTCTCCCGCCAACCCGCGCCGCCGCTCGCGATCCCAGCGAAGACTCCCACTCGGCCGCTTCACGCGCAACGTCAAGCGCTGGCGTGAGCGTCGACATCCCCAACGAACCGCCGCTCATCCAAAATCAACAGCGAGGGGGCCATCCCCCGACCTCTTCGCGAGAACCTCGCCACACTGACGCGGGCGGCGCAAGACCATCCGCCGACCTCCGCATCTCGAAGCCTCGTCATTGACGAGGCGCGATCCCGTAATCGCACAGCAGTCCGCCACGCGAATGGCGACAGAGCACCCTCCCTATGGTCAGCTCAGCAACACGAGGAATAGTGCGATGGGTGACAGCATCCAGATCGTCAGTGCGGCAGCGGCGACGCCTCGCACAAGGCTGCCCCATCGTTGGCAAACCCGCGCTCTCGGCCCGTAGTAGACGGTTGTCAGGAGGGCACCTGTCGCCCATATACCGAAGGGAAGCGACCACCAGAAGATCCATGCAAAGCTGGGATGGCCCTCGCCGAAGTACGCATTCAGAGCGAGGCTGACGAGGAAGGCCCCGGGAAGGCCTGCCACCGCCAGAACCACGAGCATCGCGATGTGTCCGACCGCCCAAGCCGCGAGTCGCTCGTAAACCGTCAGCATGTTCGCTTCTGCCTCGCCTATCTCGACCGCACAGGCCCTTGTGGCAACAAGTTTCCCCTGAACGCGCTCAGGTTGACTGTTACAGAACTGCTCACGCCGATCCGCGATGCAGAGACGGACGTGCTGGGAGGGCTCACGCTCATGCAGCCGCAAGCTGGCGTATTTAGAACGAGCGACGCCGAGGCGCTGGCGACTGCTCCCGGCTTGCCCGGTCCGAGTCCGAAGCCGGCTTCCCCGAGCAAGGAGACTCCGCCGGTCAATTCGTCTCCGAGATCACACTCATCCGGGATCGGTTGACCTTCTGGATCGATCGTCAACGAGAGCCCGCCGCCAACTCCAACGCCGATTTCGGAAAATGCATCACCGGCTCGGTCGAAGCCGAAGGTGAAGCGAACGTCGATTCCTAGACCGACCTCGAACGTTGCGGAGATGAGTCCCAGCGGGTCGCCTCGCCCGATCGGGTCGTTCAGCGCGTATGCAAACGGATTCAGCCCCCCGCGCTGCCCGATCGGATCCGCCTCGAGGTATCTCCCGGTGGCGGGGTCGTAGGTGCGGAAGTAGTTGTAAAGAGATCGGTCCGACGACACTTCGCCGCTCGCGTCGTGATT
>JADLGR010000311.1 GCA_020849175.1 Deltaproteobacteria bacterium | reverse complement strand
GCTGCGGTGCCGACCGCCTTGGCCACGTCGAAGGGATCGCGCAGCGGCAGCACGTACACGAGCGTCGCGAAGTGGAGCCGCGTCGTCACCGCCGCCATCGCGCCCATCGTCACCCACGGGTCGGGGAACGGCACCGTGCCGTCGAACATCGGCCGGCCGTCCGGCGCGTAGGGGTACGTCGACGTGAGCTTCTCTGGAAAGATCAGGTGATCCGACAGCAGCACGCCATGGAAGCCGCACTCCTCGGCACAGCGCGCGAGATCGACGATCTGATCGGGCTCGACGAACGCGAGCGACTGCCAGAGCTTCATCGGCGTCCTCCGCCCGGCTCGGGCCGGGATCTCACGGCTGCGGTGCAGCCGCCGGGTAGTAGCGGCTGATCGTGTCGGCGACGCAGGCGGGGCGCCCTCCCCCTTCGATCTCGACGGTGACGCGGATCGTCGCCTGCACGCCGCCGTCCTTCGTCTGCTCGACCTTCAGCAGCTCCGCGCCACCTCGCACGCGCGCACCGACCTTCGCCGGAGCCGGGAAGCGAACGCGGTCGGCGCCGTAGTTGACGCCCATCGAGATCCCGCGCACCTCGACGATCTGCGGCAGAAAGAGGTTCACGAGCGAGAGCGTCAGGTAGCCGTGCGCGATCGGAGCGCCGAACGGCCCGCTCTTCGCGCGCTCGGGGTCGACGTGGATCCACTGGTGGTCACCGGTCGCGTCCGCGAACAGGTCGACGCGATTCTGCGCGATCTCGAGCCAGTCGCTGAATCCGAGGTGTCGCCCGACGGACGCGGCGAGCTCGGACGGAGATTGGAACACGGTCGGCATCGGATCCTCTCAAGGGTGCTGGCTGCTCACGGCGACCACCTCGCCCGTCATGTACGACGCGTAGTCGCTCGCGAGGAAGACGATGACGTTGGCGACCTCCCACGGCTCGGCCGCGCGCCCAAAGGCCTCGCGTACGGCGAGATCCTCGAGCAGGCCCGCCGGCGTGACCTTCGAGAGGTGTTCGTGCAGGGCGAGGCTCGGCGCGACGGCGTTCACGCGAACGCCAGCCTCTGCCGCCTCGATCGCCGTGCAGCGCGTGAGCGCCATGACTCCCGCCTTGGCGGCCGCATAGTGCGCCTGCCCTGCCTGCGCGCGCCAGCCGAGCACCGATGCGTTGTTGACGATCGTCCCCGAGCGCCGCGCGAGCATGTGCGGCAGGACCGCACGCAGCATGCGGAAGGTTCCGGTCAGCGTCACGTCGATCACGCGGGCCCACTGCTCGTCGGTCATCTCAGTCACGCGCGCGAAGCCGCCGAGGCCGGCATTGTTGACGAGCACGTCGATCCGACCCATGTCGGCCACGGCTCCGTCGACGAGCGCGCGCACCTGCTCCTCGCGCGTCACGTCACAGACCCGGAACGCGACGGGCTCACCCGCGATCTCGCCGAGCCGCTCCGCCGCTTCGGCGGTGCGTCGTGCGTGCGCGTCGGAGAGCAGGACGCGCGCGCCCTCTTCCACGCAGCGTCGTGCGGTGGCGAACCCGATTCCGGTTCCGGCGGCGGCGGTCACGAGCACCGTCTTGCCCGCGAGAAGCCCGCGACCGGAAGGCGCGGCAGGAGCGGCCGGCGGCGCCGTCACGCGGGCCTCGGCTCGCGCGGGAGCCCGAGGGCCCGCTGCGCACTCAGGTTGCGCTGGATCTCGTTCGAGCCTGCGTAGATCGTGTCGGAGCGGGTGAAGAGAAACAGCCGCTGCAGTGCGGTGAGGTCGTACGGGGCCGCGACGAGCGCGTTGGCGTCATCACCTAGCACGTCCATCGCGAGCTCGCCGAGCGCGCGGTGCCAGCTCGCCCAGTAGAGCTTCGCGATCATCCCTTCGGGAGCGAGCTCGCCCTTCTCGCCGTGGCTGAGACCGCGCAGCGCGTTGTAGCGCATGATCTCGAGCCCGATCCACGCGTTCGCGAGGCGCTGGCGGATCGCCGGATCCTCCGCAGCGCCGCTCGCCTTCGCGGCTGCGACGACCTCGGCCAGCTCGTTGCGAAACGAGAGCTGCTGCCCGAGCGTCGAGACGCCCCTCTCGAACGCGAGCGTCGCCATCGCGACGCGCCAGCCGTCTCCGGCAGCTCCCACGACGTTCGCTGCGTCGGTCCGCGCGCCGTCGAAGAAGACCTCGCTGAACTCCGAGTCGCCCGTGATCTGCACGATCGGGCGAACCTCGATTCCGGGCTGCTGCATCGGGACGAGGAGATAGGAAAGCCCTCGATGTCGCTCGCTCGCAGGCTCCGTGCGGCAGACGACGAAGCACCAGTCCGACCACTGCGCCCAGCTCGTCCAGACCTTCTGTCCGTCGAGAATCCACTGTCCACCGTCGAGGCGGGCACGGGTCTGCACGTTCGCGAGGTCGGATCCGGCGTTCGGCTCCGAGTAGCCCTGGCACCAGATCTCCTCGCCGCGAACGATCGGCGGCAGGAAGCGTCGCTTCTGCTCTTCGCTTCCGAAGGCGATGATGGTCGGCCCGAGCAGCCCCTCCCCGATGTGTCCGAGGCGTCCCGGGCCTCCGGCCCGCGCGTACTCCTCGTAGAAGATCACCTGCTGCGTGATCGTTGCGTCGCGACCACCCCACGCGCGCGGCCAACCGAGGCACGTCCAGCCCGCGGCGCCGAGCGCACGCTCCCACGCGCGCCGTTCGTCGACCTTCGCGTGCGCATCACCCGAGCCGCCCACACCGCGAACCGACGCGAACTCTCCGCCGAGACGCTCCTCGAGCCACGCCGCGACCTCGCGGCGGAAGGCCTCGTCCTCGTCGCTGAAGCGAAGACGCATCGAAAGGGATCCCCGGCCGTCGTTGCCCGGGGCGACATTATGATACGATACGGATCGTATGCAAGGACGCTCCGACCCCCTCGTGGCGCCGACCCTCCCCCGTCTGGCGCGGGCCGCCGCCGAGCGTTTCGGAGCCACCGCCGCCGTCGAGGACGGACCCCTTCGGCTGAGCTTCGCGGAGCTGTGGAGCGCGGGGCTCGACGCTGCGCGTTCGCTGCTGGCGTGCGGCGTTGCTCCCGGGGATCGCATCGCGATCTGGGCGCCGAACATCGCGGAGTGGATCGTCGCGGCCATCGGCGCCCACGCCACCGGCGGCGTACTCGTCCCGCTCAACACGCGTTTCAAGGGCGCGGAAGCCGGCTGGGTGCTCCGCAAGAGCGGCGCTCGCGTGCTGTTCACCGTCGGCGAATTCCTCGGTACGCGCTACGTCGACCTGCTCGCACGCGAGGATCTGCCGGACCTCGCGCGCGTCGTGACCCTCCGCGGCGACGCGCCCGGTGCCACGCCGTGGGACGAGTTCCTTGCGCTCGGCGCGCGCATTTCCGAAGCCGAGGCGCTCGCGCGCGCCGAGGCGGTCTCGCCGAGCGATCTCTCCGACCTCCTCTTCACCTCGGGCACCACCGGCAAGCCGAAGGGGGTGATGACGGAGCACGGCCAGAACCTGCGCGTCTTCGCATCGTGGAGCGGCATCCTCGGTCTTCGTGAGGGCGATCGCTACCTGGTCGTGAACCCCTTCTTCCATTCGTTCGGCTACAAGGCAGGCTGGGTCGCATCGCTGCTCCGCGGCGCGACGGTGCTGCCGCAAGCCGTCTTCGACGCCTCCGCCGTTCTCGAGCGCATCGAGAAGGACCGCATCAGCTTCCTGCCCGGCCCACCGACGCTCTATCAGTCGATCCTCGCGAGCCCGGATCGAGAGAAGCGCGATCTGTCGAGCCTGCGCCTTGCCGCGACCGGCGCCGCCGTGGTTCCCGTCGAGCTCGTTCAGCGCATGCGCAGCGATCTCGGCTTCGAGACGGTCGTCACCGCTTACGGGCTCACCGAGAGCTGTGGCGTCGTGACGATGTGCCGGCCCGGAGACGACCCGCAGACCATCGCGACGACTTCGGGGCGACCGATTCCCGACGTCGAGGTCCGGTGCGTGGATCGCGACGGCCGCGAGCTGCCGCGTGGAGAGCCGGGCGAGGTCGTGGTGCGCGGATACAACGTCATGCGCGGCTACTTCGGGGACGAGGAGGCGACGCGCGAGGCCATCGACGCCGAAGGCTGGCTCCACACCGGCGACGTGGGCGTGATGGACGCATGCGGAAATCTTCGCATCACGGATCGCATCAAGGACATGTTCATCGTCGGCGGCTTCAATTGCTATCCCGCCGAGATCGAGGGCCTGCTCCATGGCCTTCCGGGTGTCGCGCAGGTCGCGGTCGTGGGTGTGCCCGACGAGCGCCTCGGCGAGGTCGGCATGGCGTTCGTCGTTCCGGCGCCGGAGGCTCGTCTCACGCCCGATGCCGTCATCGGCTGGTGTCGTGAGAACATGGCGAACTACAAGGTCCCGCGACGGGTCGCGGTCGTCGACGCGCTCCCCATGAACGCGTCGGGCAAGGTTCTGCGCTTCGTGCTGCGTGAGCAGGCGCGCCCGGAGCGGCCGGCCCTCGACTGACGCGGCGCGCGCGAGAGCGGCGAGGGGATTCGGGAGGTAGCGTGGCGTTTCGCGTCGAGACCGTGATGCTCGGACCCGACACCGACCAGTACGCCGGCCGCGGACAGGAGCGGCTCGGGATCCCCACGATCGTCGACGCTGCCCGCCGCGCCGAAGCGCTCGGCTTCGACTCGGTGACCGCTCCCGAGGCCGGACACGACCCGTTCCTGCCGCTCGCGATCGCAGCCGAGCACACGCAGCGCATCACGCTCGGCACCAACGTCGCAATCGCGTTCCCGCGCAGTCCGATGGCGACGGCGCAGGTGGCGTGGGACCTGCAGCGGCTCTCCGGAGGGCGCTTCCGGCTCGGCCTCGGCACCCAGGTGCGGGCGCACAACGAGCGGCGCTACGCGGCGCCATGGACCGCAGCGCCGGCGCCGCGGATGCGCGAGTACGTCCTGTGCCTGCGTGCGATGTGGACGAGCTTCCAGTCGGGCGCGACGATCACGCCCTTCGAAGGAAAGCACTACCGGTTCTCGCTCCTCCCACCCTTCTTCAGCCCCGGACCCATCGAGCACCCGCACGTGCCCATCGATCTCGCGGCGGTCAATCCCATCATGGCCCGGACGGCCGGCGAGCTCTGCGACGGCCTGCGTCTCCACCCGATCTCGACCTTCCGGCACACGCGCGAGGTGATCCTCCCGGCGATCGCCGACGGCGCGAAGCGCGCGCGGCGCTCTGCGAGCGCCATCCCTCTCATCGCCGCGCCCTTTCTCGCGACGGGAAAGGACGCCGCAGCCGTTGCAGCCGCGCGGCAGGCCGTGAAGCAACGCATCGCGTTCTATGCGTCGACGCCGGCGTATCATCCCGTGCTCGACTACCACGGCTGGATGGACGCGGCCGAGCAGCTCCACCGGCTCTCGCGCGAAGGGAAATGGCCCGAGATGGCCGCAGTGATCCGCGACGACATGCTCGAAGAATGGGCCGTCAGCGCAACGTGGGACGACCTCGCCGGCGCGCTCGCGCAGCGATGCAGGGGTATCGCCGCCGCGATCCTGCTCGATCTCCCGCCGGAGCTTCGCCGCGACGAAGGCCGGGTGCGCGCGATCGTGCGCGCGCTCCAGCAGGAGCAGACCACATGAAGCCGCCTGCCTTCGAGTACGCCGCGCCCCGAACCGTCGCCGAGGCGGCGCGGCTGCTCCGCACGCACGACGGCGAGGCGAAGCTGCTCGCGGGCGGCCAGAGCCTCATGCCGCTGCTCGCGATGCGGCTCTCGCGTCCCACCCTGCTCGTCGATCTCGGACGTGTAGAAGGCCTCGACTACATACGCGACGAAGGCGCCGAGATCGCGATCGGCGCGATGACGACCAAGACGACCGTCGAGCGTTCGGCGCTCGTTCGCGAGCG
>JADLGR010000310.1 GCA_020849175.1 Deltaproteobacteria bacterium | reverse complement strand
GCCGCGGCGCGCCCGCCAGCGCAGGGCGATCGCTGCACCGGCCGGCGCGCTGGCTACACTGCGCGAGCACCCTTCGAAACGCCCAACCTTCAGACACCAGACAGGGAGCCCCCCATGAAGCTCGGTCTCACCGCAGGCTACTCCGGCGCGTCGATGTCCGTGAACCTCGATCTCGTCCTCGAGGCCGAGCGGCTCGGCTTCGACTCCGTGTGGACGGCCGAGGCCTACGGCTCCGACGCGGTCGTTCCGCTCGCGTGGGTCGGGGCGCGAACGAGCAAGATCCGGCTCGGCACGGCCATCATGCAGATGCCGGCGCGCACGCCGGCCATGACGGCCATGACGGCGATGACGCTCGACGCACTCTCGGGCGGACGCTTCATCCTCGGCCTCGGCCCGTCGGGCCCGCAGGTGATCGAAGGCTGGCACGGCGTTGCGTACGGCAAGCCGCTCACGCGCACGCGTGAATACGTCGCGATCGTCCGCAAGATTCTCGCGCGCGAAGCACCGGTCGAGTTCAAGGGCGAGCACTACGAGATTCCGTACGGCGGTCCGGGCGCAACCGGTCTTGGCAAGCCCCTCAAGAGCATCCTGCACGGCCGCAAGAACCTTCCGATCTACACCGCGTCGATCGGCCCCGCCGGTATCGCGTGCAGTGCCGAGGTGGCCGATGGCCTCATCCCCGTGTGGATGAACCCCGAGCGCTTCGATCTTCTTGCGCCCTCGCTCGAGAAGGGCTTCGCGAAGGCCAACGCCGAGAACGCCGGAAAGCCCGGCTGGCAGACGAAGAGCCTCGCGAACTTCGACATCGCGCCGTTCGTCACCGTCATCGTGAGCGACGACCTCGAGAAGGCCCGAATGCCGATCAAGGGCATGCTCGCGCTCTACATCGGCGGCATGGGCGCACGCGGCAAGAACTTCTACAACGACTACGCAAAGCGACTCGGCTACGAGGAGCAGGCGGTGAAGATCCAGGACCTCTACCTGGCAGGAAAGAAGCTCGAGGCCATGGCCCTCGTTCCCGACAGGCTCGTCGACGAGACTGCGCTCGTCGGCCCCGCCGCACGCATTCGCGAGCGATTCGCCGCGTGGAAGGCCTCGAAGGTGACGAGCATGCTGCTCGGCGCCGGCCAGCCCGAGGCCCTGCGTCTGTTGGCGGAGCTCGCGGGCTAGTGCGAGCGGGGCGCGAAGCGCGCCACAGGCGAGCAGCGACGGCGGCGGCGTGTGCGCGTCGCGCGCCTGACCTCTTTGCGCGCTCAGCGTGAGCGCGGAAGAGCGCGCTCACATCGTCGCGCTCGACAAGCGGCGCGTCTGGCATCCATACACGCCAATGAGCCAGTACCGCGACGAGACCGACCCGCTCGTCGTGGTGCGCGCCGACGGCGCACGGCTCCACGACGCAGACGGCAGGGTCTACCTCGACGCCAACGCGTCGTGGTGGGTGGCGGCGCTCGGCCATGGCCACTCGCGGCTCGTCGCGGCGCTGAAGCGCCAGGCGGACGTCCTGTGCCACACCGCGCTCGCCGGCATCACGCACGCGCCGGCTGCCGAGCTCGCCGAGGCGCTGGCGTGCGTGGCGCCGGCCGGCCTCGCCCACGTCTTCTTCAGCGACGACGGTTCGACGGCCGTCGAGGTCGCGATGAAGCTCGCGCTCCAGTACTGGGCGCAGAACGGCCGCCCCGCGCGGAAGCGCTTTCTGGCGCTCGAAGGCGCCTTCCACGGCGAGACGCTCGGCGTCACCGCCCTCGGCGGCGTCGAGGTCTTCCGCCGGCCGTTCGCCGGCGTGCTCCTCGACTGCATCCACGTGCCGGCGCCGGGAGACGCCTCCGCGTACGAGCAGGCGTTCGGTGCGCTCGAGCGTGCTGTGCGCGAAGGAGCAGACGACATCGCCGCCGTCGTGCTCGAGCCCGTCGTGCAGGGGGCCGCCGGCATGCGCATCTACGACGCCGCCTACCTTCGCGACGCGCGCGCGCTGTGCGACGCGCACGACGTCTTCCTCGTCTGCGACGAGGTCTTCACCGGCTACGGTCGCACCGGGCCGATGTGGGCGAGCCAGCACGCCGGCATTGCGCCCGATCTGCTGTGCACCGCGAAGGGCTTCTGTGGTGGCATGCTCCCCATGGCCGCAACGCTCGCCACCCCTCGCATCTTCGACGGATTTCTCGGCGACCCAGACCGCGCCTTCTACTACGGCCACTCCTTTTGCGGCAATCCGCTCGGCGCTGCGGTGGCCCGCGAGGTGCTGCGCGTATTCGACGACGAGAAGGTGCTGGAGCAGGTCGCCCGCAAGGCCCCTCGGATCGCCCGTGCCTTCGCCGGGATGGCGGCTCTGCCTGGCGTCGCCCGCACTCGCTCGCTCGGCATGATCGGGGCCCTCGATCTCGCCGGCCCCGAGGGCTACCTCGCGGGCGCGGGGCAGCGCGTGGCTGCCGAAGCCCGCCGCCGCGGCGCCTACCTTCGCCCCCTCGGCAACGTCGTCTACGTCTCGCCGCCGCTCACGATCTCGGAGCCGGACCTCGACGAGCTGCTGGGGATCGTGCAGGAGAGCGTCCGAGCGGCGGCACAGTGACCAGAACTGGCTGCTGCCATCATCGGGGCGTCGCACCGTTGTGTCATTTTTCCATGTCGGCAATCCGCCCCGAAGCGTATCATGCGACGCGAAGGGGGACTCATGCGCCGAACCACGCCGCTCCTCGCGCTGCCGATCCTCTTTGCCTCCGCTCTCGCATTCGCCGCCGACGGGCACTCTCGGTCTGCTGCCGAAGTACAGAGCAGCCGCTACGGCCGGCTCGACGGGAAGCACTTCACGGCCGAAGTCGAGATGCAGATCGAACGCGACGGCCGCCGCGAGGACCGGCGCCTTCTCGTCTGGCGCGACGACGAAGGTGGAAGCCACGAGCGCATCCTCGCACGCTTCGTCGCACCGGCAGATCTCAAGGATTTCGGGCTCCTCTTCCTCGAGAACGAGAATCGTCCGAACGACTACTTCGTCCATCAGCCCGAGCTCGCTCGCGTACGCCGCGTGTCCGAGTCCGTGGCCAGCCAGGACATCTACGGCGTCGATCTCGACTTCCTCGGCTTTGGCGTGGCTCAGTCGGTGCGCTGCGAGGCGACCGGCGTCGAGCACTCGGATTTCGAGGGGCGGCCGGCCTACCGGCTCACGGAGCGAGCCCTCGATTCGAACCAGCGCTTCGATGAGCGCGTCACGTGGATCGACGCCACGTCCTTCGTTCCCGTCCGCACGGAGCATCGCCGTGGTGGCAAGCCCATGCTGATCGCGCAGGTCCGGCGGCTCGAGACCATTCAGGGCGTCGCGACCCCCATGGAGAGCGTCTTCGAGCGTCCCGCTGCGGCGGAACGAGTCACGATGATCGTACGCAGAATCGACTACGAGACTCCGATCGCGCGAGATTTCTTCTCGACGCTCGCGCTCATCAAGCGCTGACACGAATGATTGGCCGCCACAATTGGCCGCTGATTTTCGAGCGAATCTTCTTCCAGCCGATCGCCATTGGTGAAATGATTCCGCGCGGGCTCTCTACGCCCACCCGCACGGAGGCTCGATGTTCGATCGGTGGACCCCGTGACGGACGCAGCCGATCTGCTTCGCGTAGACGTCGCGCTCTCGGGCCCGGCAGTCGAGACAGAGCGGCTGTCGATGCACTACCAGGTCGGTCCAGAGACGGTTCGAGCGCTCGACGGCATCGATCTCGCGATTCCTCGGGGTCAGTTCTTGCTCGTGCGGGGTCGCTCGGGAAGTGGCAAGACGACGCTGCTGCACCTGCTCGCAGGTCTGCAGAAGCCGACCTCGGGCGTGGTGCGCGTCGGTGGTCAGCCGCTCCACGCGATGCCGAGGCGCGCAACCGATCTCTTCCGGCGCCGAAACGTCGGTCTGATCTTCCAGTTCTTCAATCTCATCCCATCGCTCACCGTCGAGATGAACGTCGCGTTGCCGCTTCTGCTCGACGGCAAGAAGCTCCCGACGCTCCGCGGCCGGATCGGAGAGCTCCTCGACACGCTCGGAATGTCGCATCGGAGAGGGCACTCTCCGCACCAGCTATCCGGAGGCGAGATGCAGCGGGTCGCGATTGCCCGCGCGATGATCGTCGAGCCGACACTCGTTCTGGCGGACGAGCCCACCGGAAACCTCGACAGCAGGAATGCCCACGAGGTCTTCGGTCTGCTCCGCGAGCAGGCGATCGCGCGCAAGGTGACGACGATCGTGCTGACGCACGATCCCGACGCCTCGGGTTACGCCGACCGCGTCATCGAGATGCACGATGGCCGAATCGTGAAGGACACGTGCGGAGGGTCGGCCAGAGCCGGCGTGCGAGATGCTGACTGACTACATCACCGGCGACAAATCGCGCCTTCCCTTCGACGTGCTGCTCTCGCTGCGCTCGCAGTTCATCCGCCGGCCGGCGCCCACGTTTCTCGCGATGCTGGCGGTCGCCGCCAGCGTGGCGCTCGCCGCGAGCGTCGAGGTGTCTTCCCGCAGCGTCTCGACGGCGCTCGCACGCTCGATGAACGCCATCGCCGGCTCGACCCAGCTCGAGGTGACGGCCGCAGGGCAGGGCGTCCCCGAGGAGATGATCGACCTCGTCCGCGACGTTCCGGGCGTTCGTTCGGCCTCGCCGATCATCCCCGAGACGTTTCGGCTGGTGCGCGATGACGGGCAGGAAGAGTCGCTGCGCGTTCTCGGCATCGACCTGCTCTATGACCGTGAGGTGCGGGACTACGGAGTTGCCCAGGGCGGGTTTCGCGTTCACGACCACGTTCGACTCGTTGCCTCGCGAGACTCCGTCGTTCTCTCCGAACGTCTCGCCCAGCGTCTCGGTGTCGGAGAAGGCGCGAAGCTTCGGCTTCGCGCGACCAATGGTATGCACACCGTGACGGTGCGAGGTCTTCTGCTCGGCGATCTCGCCGCTGCGTACGGCGGGTCGTTCGCCGTGATGGACGTCTACGCGCTCCAGCACACGATCGGGATCGGTCCGATCGTCAGCCGCATCGACGTGAGTGCGGAAGATGGACAGGACCTCGACACCGTGCGCGCAGCCATCCAGGAGCGTGTCGGAGACGCCGTCAGCGTTCGTCGCTCGACGCTGCGCGAGAATCTCGTGACGCCGATTCTCGCGGCCTACAGCTTCGGCGTCTGGGCCATCACGCTGATCGGCGTGCTGCTCGCGCTGTTTCTGACGTACGCTGCGATCTCCGTCGTCGTCGATCGGCGCATCGTCGAGTTCGCCCTGCTTCGCGCCGCCGGAATGGACGCCGACCGTGCCGCGCGGGCCGTCGTGGTCGATGCGCTCGTTCTCGCGACCGCCGGCACCGCCCTCGGCTTTGCGGCCGCCGTCCACTTCGCCGGCAGTCTCGTCGTCTTCTTCTCGCGCGCCACCGCGTTCTATCAGGATCTCGCCGTCGAGCCGGCTCCCATGTCCATTCAGACCGTCGCGATCGCGCTCGCGGCCGGCATCCCCACGGCGCTCGTCGCCTGCCTCGAACCCGCGCTTCGCGTCCGGCGGAGTCAGCCACTCGACGTTCTCCACGGCCGCAGCGGAGCGAAGCCACGCGTGCGGCGCGTGCCACGGCTGCTCGTGTTCGGCATCGTGGCGTCCTGCCTGTTCATCGGATCGATTGCCGTCACCGGACTCCCTCCCGCAGCACGTCTCGGGTCGGCCGTTGGCTTCGGTGTGCTCGCCGTGTGGTCGCTGACGAGCGTCCTGTTGCCGGTGGCGCTTCCCAGGCTCCAGGTGGCACTCGCGAGCGTGGTGCCACGAGTCGGCGTCCTCGTCGGCGCCTCCCTCGGCGACCGGCCGGTGGAGACGGGAGTGACGGTGGCGATCTGGGCGACCGTGATTGCGGCAGCCTTCGGCCTGCTCACGTCGCTCCGTACCCTCGGCACCAGCATGGACGACTTCTTCGTGGGAGAGCTCGGACCCGACGCCATCGTCGTGTATGGCGAGGATCCCGCAACGACGGCTCAGGGAGGACGACTCTTGATTGATCCGTCGATGGTCGAGGCGATCAAACGGACATCGGGTGTCAGCGACGCCTGGGCGGTGCACTCCACCACGGTCATCGTGCGAGGAGAGGAGGTTCCGCTCGAGGAGTACGAACCGGACAAGATGGAGCGTCACGGAGGACTACGAGCCATCTCACGAGATTCCGAAGCTTCCGTCGCGGCACTTCGCCGCGGGGAGCTTCTCGCTTCCGATGCGTTTCGGTCGAGGTACGGGGTTCAGGTTGGAGATTCGATCGAGATCAAGACGGCCGAAGGCATGCACACGTTCAAGGTGGGAGGTGAGTCGAGGTCGTTTCGCGGCCCGAGAGGGATGCTCCACATCTCGGCGGCTGGCTTCGATCAGTGGTTCCGCGCGCCTGGAGCCGAGATGATCGTCTTCTGGGCCGACGGTCCAGTCGAGCAGGTTCTGGCGAACGTTCGCGCGGCGGCGGGCCAGCAGCCAGTGTTCTTCCGACAGGGAGACCTCTTCCGGCGCCAGGCGAGACGCGTGATCGGGCGGTTCAGCGCCCTTCTGACGGCTCCGCTTCTCGTCGTCGCTTCGATTGGTCTGGTCGGACTGGCAAACCTGCTCGTTGGAAACGTCGCAGCTCGCCGCCGGGAACTCGCGCTCATGCGAGCCGCCGGTGCCACCTCAGGGAATGTTCTTGCCGTCGTCGTGCTCAGTGCCGCGCTGATCGCCCTGATTGGAACGGCTGCCGGGATGGTCCTCGGCCTGGCCTGGGAGCTCGTCATCCGAGACGCGATCGGCCACTTCTTGGGCTGGACGATGTCGTTGACGATCGCGTGGGGCGTGGTCGGTAGTCTGATCATCGGCGCCGCCGGCGCAGCCGCGATGGCTGCAGCAGTTCCGGCGTTGCTCACGATGCGCTCGCTGCCCGGCCTCGCTCCGGGAGGCGACTAGCAACCCATGCCGAAGAGCAACGCGATGAGTCCCACGAGATTCGACGTGTAGAGGAGTGTGTATGCCATAGTGAAATCATCTTGCCACTGTCTGCTCGGGCGAGCAATCATTTTCTCGGTGTTCGTCGTAGCAAGAATGTGGCGCCCTCCACACTGAACACTGTCGCTCGGTGGATGCGGTCGGGTCGATGCCGCTGTTCGCCGAGCCTCCTTCAGTACTCGACCGGCACCGGATCGAGGCTTCGCCAGAGGTACCACGTGGCGACGCTTCGCCAGGGTGCCCACGGCGAGGCGAGTGCGAGCACCTTCTCGCGGCCGGCGCGGCCGAGAAGATCGCGCGTCGGCGCCTCGCCGAGGTAGTGCCTGCTGATGGCCTTGAGAAGCCCGAGATCGTCGAGTGGCAGAACGTCGGGGCGCAGCAGGTTGAAGATGAGGAACATCTCGGCGGTCCAGCGGCCGATGCCGCGCACGTCGGTGAGGCGTGCGATCACGGCCTCGTCGTCCATGCGCGTGAGCGCACGCAGGTCGAGTTCGCCCGACTCGAAGTGCTGCGCGAGGTCTCGCAGATATTCGACCTTGCGCTCGGAGAGTCCGCACGCGCGAAGCGTTGCCGCACGCTTTCGCAGCAGGCGCTGCGGCGTCATCTCGGGGCAGCATCTTGCGAGGCGCGCCCACACGGCGTCGGCCGCCTTCACCGAGATCTGTTGGCCGACGATCGAGCGCGCCAGCGTCGCGAAGGCGTCACCGCGAGAGATCAACGCCGTGCGCGGGTGCCGCGCGATGATCTCGCCGAGAATCGGGTCGGCCTCCACGAGAGCACGCCGCGCACGGGACCAGTAGGCGGGGCGAGTCATGGCCAAGGGGCGCAGCCTTCAGGCCCGAAGGAGCGAACCCTGCTTCGCGTCGGCATCGCAGAACTCCGCTTCTTCGGAGAGGCCGGGGTCCGTCCCGCCCGCTTCGCGCAGAGTGTCGTCGGGCGCGGCGGCTTCGCAAAGGGCCGCCGTGCCGGCCCACCCGTGCGGCAGGCGGGCGCCGGTCGACGCTCCGTCATCGAGGGGTTGCGCACCCCACCCGAGCTGATGCGGCCTTGATGGGCCGGCACCCAACCTTGATGCCGCCCGGACGGCACAGAGCTTAGACTGCTCGTGACGGAGGGCTCGAACGATGGACCTCATCTACGCGGTTGGCGTGCTGGCGTTCGTGGCCATCACGTTTGGCTTCGTTCTTCTGTGCGAGAAGGTCCGCTGACGCGATGAGTGCTCTCGAGTGGGTCGGCGCTTCACTCTCGATCGCGCTCCTCGTCTACCTCGCCGTGGCGCTGCTTGCGCCGGAGAAGCTTTCGTGACGTCGAGCGGCCTGCTGCAAGTGGCCCTGTTTCTGGCCGTCCTGACGGCGCTCGCGGTTCCCCTCGGGCGGTACATGGCCGCAGTCTACGACGAACGCGCTGGCCTCGCGCGGCGGCTGCTCGGACCCGTCGAGCGGCTCTTCTATCGCATGGCCGGCATCGATCCCGAGCAGGACATGAACTGGAAGCGCTACGCGGGGGCGGTGCTCGTCTTCAACGCGGCCGGCATTCTCGCGCTCTACGCACTCCAGCGACTGCAGGGTTGGCTTCCGCTGAACCCGGCGGGCTTCGCTGGCGTCGGTCCCGACGTGGCGCTCAACACGGCGGTGAGCTTCGCGAGCAATACGAACTGGCAGGCCTACGGCGGTGAGACGACCATGAGCCAGCTCGTCCAGATGCTCGGCCTGACGGTCCAGAACTTCGTGTCGGCGGCCACGGGCATGGCGGTGCTGGTCGCGATGATTCGCGGCTTCACGCGCCGTCAGTCGGCTGGCATCGGAAACTTCTGGGTCGATCTCGTGCGCTCGGTGCTCTACGTGCTGCTGCCGCTCTCACTCGTTCTCTCGGTCGTGCTCGTCTGGCAGGGGACACCGCAGACCTTCGCGGCGAAGGCGACGGTGGATCTCGTCGACGTGAAGGGGGCCAGCAGCGCGGGCGAGCCGGCCCGACAGGAGATTGCGCTCGGTCCGGTGGCGTCGCAGGTCGCGATCAAGCAGCTCGGAACGAACGGCGGCGGCTACTACAACGCGAACTCGGCACATCCGCTCGAGAACCCGACGCCCCTCTCGAACTTCGCCGAGACGATTGCTCTCGTGCTGATCGGCGGTGCGCTCTGCTTCACGCTCGGAGAGCGGGTGCAGGATCGGCGGCAGGGCGTCGCCCTCTACGCAGTCATGTGTATCATCTTCGTTCCAGCGCTGTTCGTCTGCCTCACCGCAGAGCAAGGCGGAAATCCCTTGCTCTCGGCTCTCGGCGTCGACCAGGCCGTGAGCGCCCTCCAGCCCGGCGGCAACATGGAGGGCAAGGAGGTGCGCTTCGGCATCGTCGGGTCCGCGCTCTGGGCGACGGCGACCACGGCGGCTTCGAACGGTGCGGTGAACGCGATGCTCGACAGCTTCATGCCGTTCGGCGGCATCGTTCCGCTGTGGCTGATGGAGCTGGGCGAGGTGGTCTTCGGGGGCGCGGGCTCCGGTCTCTACGGCCTGCTCGCGTTCGCGATCGTCGCGGTCTTCATCGGTGGTCTCATGGTCGGTCGCACGCCCGAGTACCTCGGCAAGAAGATCGAGGCCTTCGAGATGAAGATGGCATCGCTCGTCATCCTCCTTCCACCCGTCGTGATCCTGACGGGAACGGCGATCGCGTGCATGCTGCCCGCGGGTACGGCGCCGCTCGGAAATCCCGGAGCGCACGGCTTCACCGAGATTCTCTACGCCTTCTCTTCGGGCGCCGGGAACAACGGCTCGGCGTTCGCGGGTCTCACTGCGAGCGGGCGCTTCTACGCCGTGGCGATCGCGGTGGCGATGTTCGTCGGGCGCTACTGGCTGATCGTTCCCGTGCTCGCGATGGCGGGCTCGCTGGCGCGGAAGACTCCCGTTCCGGCGAGTCCCGGGACGCTCCCCACCCATGGGCTGCTCTTCGTCGTGCTCCTCGCGGGCACGGTCGTACTGGTGGGAGCGCTCACGTTCCTTCCCGCTCTCGCGCTCGGCCCGATCGCAGAGCACGTGCAGCTCTTCGCGCGCTGAGCGATTGGTTGGAGGCGCAATGACGGGCAGGGCTCGGTCTCGATCACTCTTCGATCGCACGATCGTCACGCGTGCGCTCACGGACTCACTGCGCAAGCTCGATCCGCGCCACATGATCCGCAATCCCGTGATGTTCGTCGTCGAGGTGGGAAGCGCCTTCACGACGCTGCTCGGCGTGCATGCGCTGCTGACGGGTCACGGTGACGCGCCGCCCGGATTCACGCTCGGCGTTGCGGCGTGGCTCTGGCTCACGGTGCTCTTCGCGAACTTCGCCGAGGCGATGGCCGAGGGTCGTGGTAAGGCGCAGGCCGACGCGCTCCGTGCCGCACGTCGCGACGTCGTGGCACGCCGCCTCTCGGAGCCTCGCCGTGACGCGCCGGCGACCCCCGCTTCGTCGGCCTCGTTGTCCAGGGGCGACCTCGTACTCGTCGAAGCGGGTGAGACGATCCCGGCGGACGGCGACGTGATCGAGGGCATTGCCTCGGTGAACGAGGCGGCCGTCACGGGAGAGAGCGCGCCCGTGATCCGGGAAAGTGGCGGCGATCGCAGCGCCGTGACGGGCGGAACAACCGTCATCTCGGACTGGATCATCGTTCGCGTGTCCGCCAATCCCGGAGAAACCTTCCTCGACCGGATGATCTCGCTCGTCGAGGGCGCGAAGCGTCACAAGACGCCGAACGAGATCGCACTCGACATCCTGCTCGCCGGCCTCACGATCGTCTTCCTGCTGACGACGGTGACGCTCCTGCCGTTCTCTGCACACGCTGCCGCAGCGTCGGGCGCAGGTGTCCCGGTCTCGATGACGACGCTCGTTGCCCTGCTCGTCTGCCTCATTCCGACGACCATTGGCGCTCTCTTGTCGGCGATCGGGATCGCGGGCATGGACCGGATGATCCAGGCGAACGTCATCGCGACGTCGGGCCGCGCGGTCGAGGCCGCCGGCGACGTGGACGTCCTGCTCCTCGACAAGACGGGAACGATCACGCTCGGTAGCCGGCAGGCGACGGCCTTCCTGGCCGCGCCCGGAGTGAACGAGCGCGAGGTCGCCGAGGCCGCACAGCTCGCGTCGCTCGCCGACGAGACGCCCGAAGGTCGCAGCATCGTCGTACTCGCGAAGCAGCGCTTCGCCGTCCGCGGGCGCGACGTGCGCGACCTGGGCGCTCATTTCGTCCCGTTCAGTGCGCAGACACGGATGAGTGGCGTCGACCTCGATGGCCGGAACATCCGCAAGGGCGCCGTAGATGCCATTCGGGCCTTCGTGGAAGCGCTCGGCGGTGCGCTGCCGGCGGCCGTGGCGATCGATGCGGAGCGCGTGGCGCGCGAGGGCGGTACACCGCTCGCGGTCGCCGACGGTGCCCGCGTGCTCGGCGTGGTACAGCTCAAGGACATCGTGAAGGGCGGAATCCGCGAACGCTTCGCCGAGCTGCGGCGCGTCGGCATCCGCACCATGATGCTCACCGGAGACAACGCGCTCACGGCCGCAGCGATCGCAGCCGAGGCGG
>JADLGR010000309.1 GCA_020849175.1 Deltaproteobacteria bacterium | reverse complement strand
GGTGACGGGCCGCCCCCGCAGATTCCGGACGACGTGCGCTGCGAGGCCGCGCGGCGCTACATCGAGGCCTACGAGCGCGTGACGGGCCTCGCGTTCGTGCCCGACCTCGAGCCCGTCGCCGAGCGCCTCCCGCGCAACCTGCGGCCGTTCGCGGCCTGACGCGTGCGGGTGCTCGTCGCCGGCGGTGCCGGCTACATCGGCTCGCACACGGCACGCCGGCTCGCAGCGGCCGGACACGACGTCGTTCTCTACGACGACCTCTCGCGCGGCCACCGCGCCGTCGCGGAGATCCTCGGCACGCCACTGGTGGCGGCTCCTCTCGCGGACCGCGCGACCCTCCTCGCGACGCTCCGCGAGCACCGAATCGATACCGTCATGCACTTCGCGGCGTACGCCTACGTCGGCGAGAGCACGGCGTCCCCCCTGCTCTACTACGACAACAACGTGGCCACGACGATCGGCGTGCTCCGCTCCATGCAAGAGGCGGGTGTTCGGCGCTTCGTGTTCAGCAGCACGTGCGCGACGTACGGCGATCCCGAGCGCGTTCCGATCACCGAGGACGCACCCCAGCACCCGGTCTCACCCTACGGCTGGAGCAAGCTGATGGTCGAGCGCGTGCTGCGCGACCATCTCGCATCGGATCCGTCGTTCTGCTTCGCGGCGCTGCGTTACTTCAACGCCTGCGGCTGCGCCATGGACGGAAGCCTCGGCGAGGATCACGACCCCGAGACGCACCTCATCCCGTCGCTCTTGCAGGCGGTGCTCGGTCTGCGCGGCGAGCTCGTCGTCTTCGGGACCGACTATCCGACGCCCGATGGCACGAACATCCGCGACTACGTCCACGTCGACGATCTCGCCGATGCGCACGTCGCGGCGATGCTGCGGCTCGCGCCCGGCGAGTCGCTGTTCTGCAATCTCGGCACGGGCCGCGGCTTCTCGGTCCGGGAGATCCTCGCGGCCGCCGAGCGTGTGACGGGCCGCCCGGTCCCGGTGCGCTACGGCGAGCGCCGCGCGGGCGACGCCGTGGCGCTCTTCGCCGACCCGGCGCGTGCAAAGGCTCTTCTCGGCTGGGAAGCGAAGCACCGTGACCCCGACGCGATCATCGCCTCGGCCTGGCGCTGGATGCAGGCGCATCCAAACGGCTACGCCAGGGTGCGACCGCTACGGTAGCGGGCTGCAGGAGAGTTGATCGCGGCCCCTGCGCCACGCCGCGACTCGAAGACCGAGCGCCGTGAAGACGCCGAGGCTCGCCGGCAGATAGGACGGCTTCACGAGGAACGCCGGGCCGTAGCTCAGCAGAAAGATCCCGAACAGGTACCAGACGCCCACGCGGTGCAGGAGCTTCCAGCGAGGCTGGCCGAGCCAGCGCACGGCGGCGTCACTCGACGTTGCCGCGAGCGCGGCGACGAACAAGAACCCGAGCCCACCTCCGTAGAGCGTGACGGCGCTCGTCTGCGACCAGAACGACTCGGAAGACTGCGTCGCCAGCGCGACGATGCCTGCGAGGTGAAGCCCGTGTGACGCAGCGAACGAGACGCCGATCTGGCGCCGGTTGCGAAGCAGCCACGCCGTCGCCTCGCTCTTCCACAGCCGCCGCGCGCTCGACGCTACGAACGCCGCGAGGAAGAGCACGAGCGAGCTGCGCGCCGTCGAACGGATCACCGCGCGGGCTCCGGCCTCCTGCGTTCCGTAGGCGGTGAGCACGACGGCGCACATCGCCAGGAGCGCTACGGCCGCGACGAAGACGATCGGCCAGCCTTCGAGCCGGGTGCGCCGCGTCGCCATCACACTCCTCGTCGCCGACCCGGCCTCGCGCCGCGCCGGCCAGTCCCTCGGCTCCAACTCTACTCGATCGTGACCAGGCGCGGTCAGCGAGGAACGAGGTGCACGGACGGGCTCTTCACGAAGGCCATGAGCTCGACCCCCTGCTCGATTCCGAGATCCTCGCACGATCGCCGCGTGACGAGGGCGGCGAGAGGAAAGCCACAGTCGAGCATCACGCGGACGAGAGGGCCCTCCGCCACCACTGCGGCGACCGTGCCGGCGAGCCGGTTGCGTGCGCTCACCCGGCCGGCGACGCCGCGCTCGAGAACGACCTCGTCGGCGCGAATGCAGACGAAGACCTCGTCCTTGACCCCTTCCGTCACCAGCGCCGTGAGCCGCGCCGACTCCACGTCGACGCTCACGAGCCCTTCGCCGGCCGGTCCCACGACGCGGCCCGGAACGATCGTCTCGACTCCCACGACGTGCGCAACGGCGAGATCGGCCGGACGACTGAACGTTTCGTGGATGACGCCCACCTGCCGCACGCCACCTTCGGCCATGACCGCCACACGATCTCCGAGCGCCAGCGCTTCGACACGGTCGTGCGTCACGAGAACGACCGGAGAGCGCAGCGACACGAGGAGCCGGCGCAGGTCGGCGCGCAGGCGCTCGCGCGTCGGCGCATCGAGCGCGGAGAGCGGCTCGTCGAGCAGGAGCAGGCGCGGCCGTGGCGCCAGCGCGCGCGCGAGAGCAACGCGCTGCTTCTGGCCGCCGGAGAGAGTCCCTGGCCGGCGGAGCGCGAGATCGGCGATCTCGAGTCGCGCCAGGATCTCGGCAACGCGCGCGCGCCGGTCAGCGCGCGGGACCTCACCGAGACCCCACGCGACGTTCGCGGCGACGCTGCGGTGCGGGAAGAGCGCGTAGTCCTGGAACAGCAGCCCGACGCGCCGCCGCTGCGGCGGCACGAAGACGGC
>JADLGR010000308.1 GCA_020849175.1 Deltaproteobacteria bacterium | reverse complement strand
ATCTCGACGTCGATACCGATTTTTGTGCGATGTGCGGGCACGACTGGTGCTCGGTGCGAATCAGCAAGGAGATCACCGAGTTCGTATCGGGAAAGGACGACGCCTACGCGTGGAGCGCTCCCAGGGTTTCGGAGGCGCTCACACCCGAGCAGCGTGAGATCCTCGAGAAGCGCGGCGTCCTCTCGCCCGAGGAGCTGCACCGGCTCGCGACCAAGACCCGCGAGAAGATGGGCGCCGCGGCCGGCCACCGCGCCGCGTGCCACAGCGACACGGCCGACGACGACACCGCGAGGTCGCTCCAATCGACCTGACCGGGGGATGCCCCCTTAAACGAGCAGCCCCGGGGCCGTGTGGCCGCCGGGGCGCCCGGGTCCGAACCTCACCCCCCCTGGATCAGCTCGAACCGATGCCTTGCGTTTCGGCGAGTTCGAGCGGGACTTGAGCGCTCTTTTCCGGAGGCCTGCCCATCCATGCGCGTGCAGCTTCGGCTGACTCCTGAGAACCTTCCGGACTACCTGTGGAATCGCGGGCTTGCGGGCCGAGGCGAGGCCGTTCGCGTCGAGGAGGCGGGCGACGGAAACATCAACTGGGTGCGGCGGATCCGGCTCGGAGCAGGCGAGCGGACCCTCATCGTGAAGCAGGCGCGGCCCGCCCTCGAGCGATTCCCGGAATACGAGGTGACGACGGAGCGCGTCGTCTTCGAGGCGCGGTACTACGAGACGGTGCGCCCGTTCGACCGCACCGGCGTGTGTCCGCGAGTCCTCGACTTCGACGAGGCCGAGCGCGTCCTCGTCCTGGAAGACCTCGGCGACGCGCCACGGCTGGACCACGTGCTCGATCGCGATGGCGACCCTGCCCGGGCTGCGGAGGCCGGGGTGGCGCTCGGCGCCTTCCTCGGCGCGGTCCACGCCGGGACCGGGGGTCGGGCCGACCTCGCCGCGCGCTTCGCCAACGACGACATGCGCCGCCTGCACGGCGATCACATCTTCGATCTTCCCTTCCGTGCGAACGCGTTCGCACTCTCGCCCGTGCTGCGCGCGCGGGCCGAGACGATCTGGCGCGACGAGCACGTCGTCGCGCACGCGCGCGACGCCTACGAGCGGTATCTCGTGCCGGCTGGCGTGCTGGTCCACGCAGACGTGCAGGGAGGCAATGTGCTCCTCCAGGCGCAGGGGCCACGACTTCTCGACGCGGAGATCGCGCATGTGGGCAGCGGCGCGTTCGACATCGGCATCCTGCTCGCGCATCTCGTGGTGAGCGCCGCGGCCCGAGGCGATACCGGATGCTCGCGTCCTGTGATCGAGCGAACCTGGCGTGCGTACGTCGAGCACCGCGCAGGCGCACGGGCTCCAGCGTTCGAGGAGGCCATTCGCTACGCGGGAATCGAGCTGCTCCGCCGCACGCTCGGCGCAGCGCGTGTCGCTGCGGTGGCCAGCGATGCGGCCGGCCTCGCCGCGAGCGATCTCGGGCTGCGCTGGCTTGCGACGCCGCCAGCACGCGCGGCCGAGGCGGTCTGAGCCGATCAGCCGGCCTGCGTCGAGTCGCTCGGGGGCTGCGGCGCCCACTGGATGCGCTGGTAGTCGAAGCGACCTTCGGCGAGCACGTTGAACTTGACGATCTCGAAGTAGGGCGAGAGGTCGAAGTCGCGCGGCGTGAGCAGCGTCGGGTGGCGCATGTGGAACAGGCCCGTGTAGTCATCAGCCGATTCGCGGCCGAGAAGTCGCCGCAGCCATCCGACTCGTCCTCGGACGTCGACCTCGGGCCTCGGCCTCGGGCCTTCGATCGGCGTGATCGGGTATCCGACCTTGCCGAAGAGCCCACCGAGCAAGCTCGAACAGATCACCTCGGTTGGAAGCTTGCTTCCGAAGTGCAGTGCGTCGCGACGAAGCCGCGCGGGGACGAGGCTCACCGGGAGGAAGTAGCGCGCGAGGTCGAGGACGTTCTGGAGGTCGTAGCGCCAGCCGATCGCTGCGATGGCGTCGTCGAGAACGATCTGCAGATGCTCGGGTCGCAGACGGAACGGCCGGCACACGCGCAGATTCATGTCGATGTACTTGTTGAGAGGCGCCGCCACGACGCCTTCGGGCAGCGCCTCGACCATGAGATACCGTGCGCTCTCTCCGAACTCCGCGAGCGCGCGATCGCGCGCCGGCCCCGCGGCGCGGAGTAGCTCGTCGCCGATGTAGAGCGCCGAGTGCGACCAGGAGCTCTGCGTCAGATACTTGATCACCGCGGCGATGCGAGTGTCTCCTTCGACCAGCACGACATCGCCCTTGCGAACGTTCCGGCGCAGGGCACCTACGTCGTTCCAGCCCCGCCGCTCGTAGAAGGAGAGGGGCTGCGTCAGCAGATCGGTGAGCCGCTCGGCGATGGCTCGTCGCAGCCCCATGCGGGCCAGCCTCCTTCGGCGCACCTTCCCTTTGACGTTCTGCCCCGCCTTCGGAAGACTCGCGCAGTGCGCCGGGCCGTGGACGTTCTCGTGGTGGCTGGGCTCTGGTGCCTTGTCGGCAGCTGGATCGGCGGGCTGTTGCTCTTCGGCTTCGTGGTCGCCCCGACGGCCTTCTCGGCCCTGCCCAGCCCTGATCTTGCCGGCACGATCATCGGGCCAGTGCTGCGCAGTCTCAACCTGTACGGCATGGTGGCGGGACCGCTGCTGGCGGTGCTCGCGATCCGCCTGCGACGCGCACTGCACCTGGTGCTCCTTCCCCTCGCCCTTGGCCTGGCGGCGTTCATCGCCGAGTTCGAGGTCACCACGGCGATCGAGGCGATCCGGCCGCTCGCCTTCGGTCCTCAGCCAGACCCGGCAGCCCTGGCACGATTCGGCTGGCT
>JADLGR010000307.1 GCA_020849175.1 Deltaproteobacteria bacterium | reverse complement strand
TCTCGGAGCACGATTTCGTAACGAGCGTCAGGATTCCGCCGCTCTTGCGCCTTCAGCGATCGAGCAGCTCGATGCGCTCGGCCCCCGAGAACTCATGACGGAGCCGTGCGTAGTCCCGCGCCGTGAAGGGCAGGAAGGCGGTATCGCCGCGCCTGCGCCAGTACACCGGCGCAGCGGCGAGACGCCGGAGATCGAAGTGATCCCGCTTCAGGTTCCGCACCAGGATCTTCGTCGTCCCCGTGTACTCGAAGTCCTCGACGATCCGCACGAAGTCGGGGAACCACTTGCGATCCATTCCGCCTTCGCGCACCTGCTGCTCGCAGAAGTCGAAGAAGGCCTGCGGGTCGAAGCGCACGCCGGGCCGCAGCTTGAGCGCGGCCATCACCAGCTCATCGGACACCGCGCACGGTACGCCGTATGCCGCCGCGAGAACGACGTCCGGATGCTCACCAATCAGTCGCGCGACCTGCGCAGCCGAGAAGTTCTCGCCGTCCTTGCGGATCCAATCGTCGGTGCGACCGTCGAAGTAGAGGTAGCGCCGTCCGTCCCTCGAAAGGACGTGACCGAGGTCGCCCGAGTGGTAGACCCCCGCGCGGTACTTCGCGCGATTCGCTTCCGGATTGTCGAAATACCCCTGGAACAGGCCGGTGTTCGACGAGACCCGGCAGATCTCGCCGACGGCCTCGGCGTAGTTGAGGATCCTGCCGTCGGCGCCGAGGGCAACGGGGGGACACTCCCGCCCACCCGCCCCCAGGATCTTCACGTTCTCGTCAGTGATCTCACCCACGCAGCCGCGTGGATCGCCCTTGCGGCGGAACGTCGAGATCGCGGCCTCCGTCGAGCCGTAGAGCTCGAGCATGTCGTCGAGACCGAGCCAGCGCGTGAAGCGGTCGAGGTCCGGCGGTGAGGCGCCGTTGCCGATTGCGTAGGCGAGCCGGTTGCTCGGGTTCCGTGCGACCTCTGCGAGGATTCGTTCCTCGTCGCCGTCGTACTGCTTCTCGATGGCTCCGAGGATGTAGTGGACCGGCTCTCCCACGTAGTTCCACCACGTGACGCCGTGGCGCAGGACGTCCGGAACGAACTGGCTGGCGCTGAAGCGCTCGCGGATCGCAAGACGCGCGCAGGCGTGCAGCGCCGGCTGGAAGCCGAGAAAGATCGAGTTCGAGTGGAAGAGCGGCATGCAGGCGTAGCCGCAGTCATCGGGGCCGACCTCGACGTTCGTCGATACCGCGACCCCGATCGCGAGCAGCTTGAAGTGGTTGTTCTGGATGCCCTTGGGAAGCCCGGTGGTGCCGGAGGTATAGATCACCATCAGCGGGTCATCGGGCCTCGGGGTCGCGTCTGGCGCTGCGAGCGACGTCCCGCTCGGGCCGACCTCGGCCTCGAGGCAGGCGACGAAGTCGTCGGCCGGCCGGTCGCTTCGATCCCCGTGCCGCAGAACGAGAATGTTCTCCGGTGCGACGTGCTCGAGCTTTCCGCGGACTCGTTCGACGTCGGGCAGAAACAGCTCGTCGACGACGAGCAGTCGCGCACGCGACTGGTTGAGGACGCCTGCCAGCGTCTCGCCGCGAAGGCCCGTGTTGACGCCGAAGAGCGTCATCCCGTCGTAGCCGCAGGCGCCGTAGAGAGCGAGCAGCTCGAGGTGATTCTCGAGGAGCATTGCGACGTGGCCGGGTCGCGATTCGTCGCACACACCGAGCCGCCGGCGCAGCAGATGCGCCACGCGCACGCACTCGTCGCGGTACTGCCGGAACGTCCAGCGTCGATCGTGCTGAACGAGGAACTCGCGCTCGCCGATCTCGGGATGCGCAGCGCGCGCCTCGATCTGCGCGCCGAGCGTGAACGGAGCATCGATCTTCGGCGGGGATGCTTTCACGGGTCCTCCTGGTCGCGGGCCGGAAGGGAGCCCGCGATCCTACCAGAGGCGCCGCGCGCGGGGATCAGTGCTCGATGATCTCGAGGATGTAGCGCTTCTTTTCCTTGCCACTGGCGGCCGCCATGATCGTCCGGATGGCGGAGGCGTGTGCCCCTCCCTTTCCGATCACCTTGCCGAGATCTTCTTTGGCAACCCGCAGCTCGAGCACGTGGGCGTGCTCTCCGATCACTTCCTTGATCTGAACCTCGTCCGGCTTGTCGACCAGGGCCCGCACGATTGCTTCGATCAGCGACTTCATTCCCGCCTCCCCCTACGGCACCGGCGGCCCCGCCCGCCGGCACCCCGATTCCCGGTGGCCCACATTCTAAGCGCATCGGGACGAGATTGTGGAGTGAATACTCAGAAATGAGCGGCGAAGTGCAGATTTCGGCCACACGGATCCGTACCGCCCACGGGCTCATTGCCACGGGGCGCGAACCCTATGCGGTGTTCCCCTCGGCGTTGACGCTCCGGTGACCTGCGGCCACCTTTTGCGCCGACCCGGAGCTCGATCGAGGACGTGCTCGAGGCTGCGGGGCTCTAGTCCGCCACCGAGGCCCCGATGGCTGCACCCGACGTGACGACCCGGATCCTTCGCCGGCTGCTGGCGAGCGGCGTCACGGGCCGGGCCGAGCGCCTGCTGCTGCGACTGCGCCCCGCCGAGCTCGCGCCGCTCTTGGCCGACCTGACGCCCGGCGAGATCCGCAGCGTGATGGAGCTGCTGTTCCGCCACCGGCTCGCGGCGGCAACGATCCGCGAGCTCCCGATCGAGCTCGTTCCACGCGTGATGGACGCCCTCACCGACGAGCACCTGGCGGGCGTGCTGTCACGGCTCGAGATCGACGACCTCATCGAGCTGGTGGAGGCCGTGCCCGAGGACCGACGCGACGCCGTGCGGGCGCGACTCACCGAGGCGAAGCGAGCGGAGCTCGGACAGGCCGGCAAGTACCCGCCCGACAGCGCCGGCCGCGCCATGACGACACACTTCGTTGCGCTCCACGAGACCACGACGGCGCAGGACGCCATCGATCGCCTTCGAGCGCTCGGCGACGAGCCGGACTCGGTGCTCTACCTCTACGTCACCGACGAGAAGGACATCCTGCGCGGCGTGGTTCCGATCCGCCGGCTCGTCTCGGCGCCTCCCGACCGTCCGTGCGGCTCGCTCATGATTCACGATCCGGTGTCGGTACGCGCGGGGGCGAGTCAGGAAGAGGCCGCGCAGCTCGTCTCGCGACACAATCTGCTCGGCATCCCCGTGACCGACGACGAGAGCCGGCTGCTCGGTGTCATCACCGTCGACGACGTGATCGAGGTGATCCACGAGGAGGCGACCGAGGACATCTACCACCTCGCAGGCCTGTCCGAAGAAGACCGCGTCTTCACGCCACCGCTGCGCTCCGTGCGAAAGCGCCTGCCGTGGATGCTGATCAACCTCGTGACCGCGTTCCTCGCCGCATGGGTCGTCGGCCTGTTCGAGCGCTCGCTGCAGCAGGTCGTCGCGCTCGCCGTCTTCCTCCCGGTCGTCGCCGGCATGGGCGGAAACGGCGCGACACAGACTCTCACGGTGATCACGCGCGCCATCGCGCTCGGCGAGATCGCGTTCTCGAGTGGCCTGCGCGCCATCACGAAGGAGGTCACCGTCGGCATCACGATCGGCGCCGTCACCGGGCTCGCAGCCGCCGGCGTCGCCGTCATCTGGCAGGGAAGCCCCTACCTCGGCGTCGTCCTCTTCCTGTCGATGATCGCGAACCTCGCGGTTGCAGGCCTCGCAGGCGCTGCCGTTCCGCTGCTGCTGAAGGCCCTGCGCCAGGATCCTGCCCTCGGCTCGGGCGTCATCGTCACGACGTTCACCGACTGCTGCGGCTTCTTCGCGTTCCTCGGCATTGCGACGCTTCTGCTCGATCGGCTGACCTAGTCCGAAGCGCCACAAGCGCCCGCACTCGGGGATGGATCGCCTTGCGACACCGACCGTCCCGCGATCAGCCGCGCCGCCGCGCCGCGATCAGCGCCAGCCCCGCGCCGATCAGGAGTGCGCTGCTCGGCTCGGGGACTGCCTGCAGGGTGAAGGTGACGTGGGCCATGCCGCTCTGCTGGTAGACGCCCGGCGGCTGCGGTCCCGAGATCTCATTCTCCGGATCCTCGGCCGGGCACTGCGTCGCATACGGCGTGTCGGTGCAGAGGAAGTCCGTCGCAGCGCCGATTCCGAGCCGGTACTGGTGGCCGGCGAGGAGCGTGAGGCTGTCCGTGAACTGCGTCTCGGCGTAGTCGTTCGGCGTCTCGTCCTGGTACAAGCCGAGGAACGCGAAGCCTCCTCCCGTGATGTCGGCCATGAAGAAGAAGTACGGGAGGCTGAAGCCGATCTGCGCGTTGTCGTTTCGGACTGCGCCGTCGAACCAGAACACGTAGTCGGTTCCGCTGACGTCGAGATCCATGAAGTCGATGGCCGTCGCGCGGCTGCTGGTCATCGCAAATGGCTCGAATCCATCGTTCGGATCCACGTCGAGGAAGTAAGACTCGTTGATTTCCACGGACGAGTATGCGTAGAGGGAGATCGTGCCGTTTGCGAGGTCGCCGTTTCCGTCGTGGAAGAAGGAGTACCTGTAGTTCGCGACGGCAGTCGTGTTGACCACTGTGGCCTCGCCGTCGGCCACGCTGAAGCCCGGCGTGACCGAGTCGGAACCCCCACCTCCCACCGAGCCATTGCCGGCGGGATCACTCGTGCTGTCGTCGTACGACTCGTGCTCCCAGATCACGAGCGGGTCCTGCGATTCCGCCTGCAGCTCGCCTCGAGCCGAGAGGCCGGGCCCGCCACCGGTCGCGACGATCGTCGCCTGCGACGAGCCCGCGACGAACAATCCCACCGCGAGAGCGAGTGAGCCAGACCTGCGCATTCTCATCTCCTGCCTGCGGCAGATCGTGACCTGCCAGCGTCCGATTCGAGGACCGAGCCGATGAGCCGTCCGGCGAACGCGCCGGGACCCCGTGGATATGTGGCGTCCGACCCCGTTCCGTGTCAAAAGACCGAGACCTGGAACCGGCGCGCAGCGGGCAGATCTGCCCGCAAGCGCCTGGATTCGGGCGCCGCGTTGATCATGAAGATCCTTGCGGATCGATCGCTCGACCCCCGACGGGGTCGCAGCGCCGCTCCTGCTACGGGCGTGGCAGGGCTTCCCGGGGTGCCGACTTGCGGCATCTCGTGCGGAAAATACAGTCGGGACGCACGGAAATGACTCGCTCCGAGGTCTCGCCCCGGGGACCGACTCGAGGTATCGCACCATGGACATGCAATCCATTCAGCAATTCCTCAGCACGACGGCGAGCGATCTCGCCATCATGGTGCTCGCGGCGATCGCGTTCTGGGTCGTCGGCCGCTGGCTGATCGGCAGAGTGGTCTCGGTCATGCAGGCCGCGATGAACCGCAACCACATCGATCCGACCCTCACCAAGTATCTCGGATCGATCCTCGTCATTGCGCTCAACATCGCGCTGGTCCTGGGCATCCTCGGCTACTTCGGAATCCAGACCACCTCCTTCGCCGCCCTTCTCGCCGGAGCGGGCGTGGCGGTCGGCGCGGCGTGGAGCGGCATGCTCGGCAACTTCGCCGCAGGCGCGTTCATGCTCGTGCTGCGACCGTTCAAGGTGGGCGACTTCGTCCAGCTCGGGGGCGTCACAGGCACCGTCCACGAGCTCGGGCTCTTCGCCACCACGCTCGTGACGCCCGACAACGTGTTGGCGCTCGTCGGCAACGGCAAGATCTTCAGCGAGACGGTGCTGAACTACTCGGCGCGCCCGGTGCGCCGCGTCGAGAGAACGGCTCAGCTCGCAGGGAGCGTCGATCCGCTCGACGCGATTGCACGCCTCGCAGCCGCCGTGGCGAAGATCCCGAACGTGGTGGCGGAGCCTGCACCCGAGGTCTCGGTGCTCGACATCAACCTCGTCGGGCCGGTTCTCGCCGTGCGACCCTACTGCCACACCGACCACTACTGGCAGGTCTTCTTCGACACGAACGCGACCATCCTGCGCACGGCCCGGGAGGCCGGATGGCCGGCGCCGACACCGACGCAGGTCGTGCGTACGGCGCCACTCGTCTGACCCGAGAGCCTCGCGCGACCACGCGCGGGAACGATCGCGATCAGCCGCGCCCGTTCGTCTCCACGATGAGCCGGGCCCGCTCCATCGCGTCCTGCTCGAGACCGACGATGCGATGGGCGATACGCCCCTGCGGGTCGATCACGAACGTCGCGACCAGGTGTGCGGGCTCCTCGCCCGCCTTGCGGATCACGCCGACGCCGTAGCCCTTCAGGACGTCCTCCACCTCGGCGGGAGGTCCGGTGAGGAACGACCACTCCGAGAGGTCGACACCTCGCTTGACGGCGTACGCGCGGAGTACCTCGGGCGTGTCGCGCTCGGGATCGAGGCTGATCGAGACGAAGTGCGTCTTCGCGCGCTGATCGCGGCCGAGCGCGCGCTGGGTGTCGACGTGAAGGCCCGTGAGAACCGGACACGGCCCCGTGCAGTGGGTGAACATGAAGTCGAGGACGACGGTCTTGCCGCGAAGATCTTCGAGCGCGAGCGGACGGCCATCTTGATCCGTCAGGCGGAACGAGGGTGCAGGCTCGCGCTCGGCGACGACACCGGCGAAGGTCGGCCCGGCCGGGGCACCCGAGACGCCCGCTTCGCCTTCGACACCGATCGTCTCGGCACCGACGATCCGGTAGCTCTGTCCCGGGTGCGAGACGCGGAATCGAACCTTCTGCCCGGCCGTCAGCGTAGAGAGCAGCGCAACGTCGGGAACGTCGAAGCTCATCGTCATCGCCGGCATGAGCCCGGGGATGTCCTCGTGCGCGATCACGATCTGTCGCAGGTCCGGCCGCACCTCGTGGACGACACCGACGCCCTCGTAGGTCTTCTCTCCGGTCGGCCCGCAGGCGAGCAGGAATGCGAGCAGCGACGCGCGCGCTGCGCCCGGGAGTCGCCTCGTCACCGTTCAGCGTCTCCGTAGGTCCGCTCGAGGTATTGGACGATGTCCGCCGACTCGAACATCTCGGCGCCGGTGTTCGAGTCGGCGAGGTACGGCACCATCATCTTGCCCGAGCGCGAGACGAAGGCCTCGCGTCGCGGGCTTCCCTTGCCGACGTTGTGGAGACGGTACGGAAGCTCGAGGCTGCACAGCGTCTCGCGCGCGATGCGGCAGAACGGCGACGACTCGAAGCTCCACAGATCGAGCGGCTCCGCCGGCGCCCGCGATGGCATCGCGCGCAGGCCGTGACCGGGCCGCAGCGCCGAGGCGAGCCCGAGGGTCGCCTGCCCGAGAAGACCCGGTGCGAGCAGCGCCGGTACGCGTCCGTCACCGTACGTCTCGAACAGGTACGAGACGATGTCGTCGGACTCGTACATCTCCTTGCCCGTGTTTGGATCGACGAGGTAGGGAAACTGCTGCTTTCCGCCGCGCTGCTCGAGCTCGGGGCGGAAGCGCGTTCCGCCCTTCGGGCAGGGCCGAACGAGCGCATCGAGGTCGAGGATGGTGAGCGCCTCACGCACCTTGCGACAGTAGGGGCACGCCTCGAACTCGTAGAGCTCGAGAAGCTGTGCCGGGCGCTTCCCGAGCACTCCCACGGAGACTCCCGATCCGGCGCGGGAGATCGTCGACAGGAACGAGATCGCAACATCGAGGGTGCGAACCATGGAGCCTCCTGGCACGGCACCACCGCCGGCCCACTCGAGTCTAGCCGACGGCGCCGAACGTCGCGGCGCGGCTCATCCGAACAGACGCGGCACCAGGAGCAGGGAGAGCCCCGTGATGACGAGCACGCCGACCAGGTCGAGCGCGAGTCCGGCAGCGGCCATGCGAGGCAGCGAGATCCATCCCGTTGCGTAGGCGATGGCATTGGGCGGCGTCGCAACCGGGAGCGCGAAGCCACACGACGCCGCGAGCGTGGCAGGCACCATGAGCACGAGCGGCGGCACCCCGATCGCCGCCGCGGTGGCCGCGAGGACGGGCATGAGCAGGGTCGCGGTCGCGGTGTTGCTGGCGACCT
>JADLGR010000306.1 GCA_020849175.1 Deltaproteobacteria bacterium | reverse complement strand
GGGGGTTGTGCCGGGAACGCGGAATCGTCCGAATGTCGACCACGATGGAGATGTCGAAGGCCCGTAGCCACGCGACCAGCTCTTCGAGCGTTCGGGTCGAATGGCCAATCGTGTAGACCCGAAGGGATTTCCAGCTCCCGGCGCGCCGCTCGGCTTCGACGGGGCACGGAACGCCCGCCCGGATCGCCTCTTCACCCGTCGAAGTCCGCGCAGCCACGCCCGCGGCAGATCGGCGACCGTTCCTCGACACGTCGAAGAAGGGCAGCTCGTTGGCGGCGGCCACGACCTCAGCCTTCGGTACCGCCCCGCGCTGCGGCGATCGTATCGAGGGCGAGGGTCGAGTGCGCGTACGCTCCGCCGGCTCGCATCTCGGCTGCGACCCAGATCGCCTCCATGATCTCCTCCCCGGTGGCGCCCTGCCGGAGCGCCGCGCGGGTGTGACCACGGATGCAGTACGGACACTGCGTGATGTGCGCTGCAGCGACTGCGATCAGCTGCTTCACCTTCGCCGGGAGCGCACCTTCTGCGAAGACACGCTCGCTGAAGTGGGTGAACGCCTTGTGGATGTCGGGAGCGAGCCGCTTCCGAGCGGCGGCGATCTCGGGCGTCGCGTGGGGAAAGATGTCTTTGGGCATGACCGAAATGCTCCTCCCTCCAAAAGCTAGATACAATCTAGATCTTTTCAAGGCGCGAGCGGGAAGAGGCGCGACCGTCCGCTGCACACGCTCCTACGAGGCCTCGAGGAGGCGCGTGAGCCGTTTGCGACGCCGTCCGACGAGGTCCGCCAGCGTATGGCGATCGAGCACCCCCAGGAAGGCGCCGAGAGCCTCGTGCAGGACCGAGCGCAGGCCACAGGCAGCCTCGATCGCGCACTGGCTGCCCGAAGCCTCGAAGCACTCGGCGAGGGCGAGATTCTCCTCGGTCGAACGAACGACCTGACCGATCCGGATCTGCTCCGGAGGTCGCGCCAGACGAAGTCCTCCGCCGCGCCCGCGTACGGTCATCACGTCACCACGCAGTCCCAGATGGTGGACCACCTTCATCAGATGGGCCTTCGAGATGTCGTAGCTCCGAGCGATCTCGTCGATCGTCACCAGGCGCTCGGGGTCGAGCGCCAGGTACATCAGCACCCTGAGAGAGTACTCGCTGTAGCGAGTGAGCTGCACGAAGTCTTCCTCTTCGATGGGGGAGGCTTCCTCCCCGAGAACGTCGATCGAGACGGTATCGGACCTCCGTCGCGTGCCGCCGAGGTTCGGGGCGACGCGCCTCGCATCTTGCGAGCGCCATCCGTGTAAGCTACATCTTACATGAATCTTACGATCCCGGAAGGCTCGAGGTGGCTGGTGCCGCCCGAAGAGCCGCACCCAGGAGGCGCCATGCAAGCCGCGATCTCGCGTCCGTTCCGCCCGATCGAGCTCACTCAGGAGGCCCTGGCGTTCTTCTCCTTGCCGACACTGGCCGAGGACCTGCGGCGCGACGCCGAGTACGAACATTCGGGGGTGTCTGCCATCACGCTCACGCGGGACGACTCGGTCACGCTGGTGCTGGTCGCCCTGCGCAAGGGCGCGTCGATGCGCCGGCACCGCGCGCCGTCCGCAGCCACCGTGGTGCTCCTCTCCGGTCGCGTGAAGTTCGTGGCCGGCGACGGCGCAGAGACGGCTCTCGATCCAGGATCACTCGCGGCGTTCTCGCCCGACGTGCTGCACGCGGTCGAGGCGCTGGAAGACGCGGTGTACGTCGTCATCATCGGTGGACGGACGCGCCCGCATCAAGCCCTCGCGGAGGACGGCTCCGAAGCCGGGGCGTGAGAATCCGGCCGCCGAAGGTGGATCTCTTCACGGGCGTGATCGACCGTCGAAGGGCGCGCCGTCTTGCTCAGGGGGAGCGGTCGACGCTGAGCAGGCCCTGCTCGCGCAGCCAGGTCTCCGTGCGGCGCATGCCCTCGGCTAGATCGACGCGGGGCGTGTAGCCGAGCACGCGTCGCGCCTTCTCTCCGGAGACTCCGTGCTCCTTGCTGAGCATGAGCATCGTTTGCCCGCTCGCCTCGGTGGGCCGCCCGAGAAGTCGGCCGACGAATGCGGCGAGCGTCGCGATGCGAATCGCCGCCGGCGTCGAGAAGCTTCGCGGTGGCCCGCTGCGCCCCGCCCAGCGCACGTGATGCGAGAAGAACTCGGCCGTCGGAACCGGCGCGAATCCAGTGAGGTTGAAGATCTGTCCGGCGCCGGCGTCGAGGCCGGCGGCCAGCAGGATGCCGTCGACCAGATCGTCGATGTAGATCGGCGCGAATCGCCCGCGGCCGTGCGCTGGCAGCAGAAACAGCCCCTTCCGGATCATCTCGAGCGGCAGGAGCACCCACGGTCGCGACGCCGGCCCGTAGACGTCGGTCGGTCGCACGATGGTGCAGGCGATCTCGCCGGCGCAGTGCGCCGTGAGCACGGGATGCTCACTCGCCGCCTTCGCGTCCTGATACGCGTTGCCGCTCAGGACGGTGATCGGCGTCTTCTCGTCGGTGTCGGGAGGCCGGTGCCAGCCATAGGCGCCGACCGACGAGACGTGGACGAAGCGCCGTGCGCCGGCCGCGATCGCGGCATCGAGAGCGCGCCGCGTTCCGCCCACGCTGACGCGCCGGTAGAGCTCGGCCGGCGCGATGTTCGAGACCACCGCCGCGGTGTGGATCACGAGATCGCACCCCTTTGCGTGGGCCTGCCAGGGCCCGCTCTCGCCGAGGTCGCCGGCGACGACGTTCCACTCCGCGTCCGCGCGAACGTCCATGCCGCAGACTTCGGCCCCGAGCTCGCGGTGGCGCACGAGGAGCGCGCGACCGACGAATCCGTTCGCGCCCGTCACGAAGACGCGGCGCGCGATGCGCGGCGTCTGGCCTGCCAGCCCAACGGGCGCGGGTCTCGGCTCCATCGCTTCGCTCAGTAGCCCTGTACGCTGCGCGCGCGCCGGAACTGCTCCCAGCCCGGCGGCTTCGTGTTGAGCTCGCGGTCGATCTGTACGTGGATGAGCGCCGGACGTCGCGACGCGGTCGCGCGTTCGAGTGCCGGGCCGAGGTCTTCGATGCGATCGACGTACTCACCGACGCAGCCGAGCTGCTTCGCGAGCCCGTCGTAGCGAACGGGCTCGAGGTCGATCCCGCGGCGCTCCCAGTCGGTCGCACCGTAGCCCTGCGCGAGATATGCGGTCTTCTCCATGCCCCAGGCATCGTCGACGGCGACCACGACGACGATCGGCAGGTTCTCCCGTGCGGCCGTCTCGAGCTCCATCACGTGGAACCCGAACGCACCGTCACCGCTGATGAGACACACGGGACGATCGGGCGCCGCGATCTTCGCGCCGAGTGCGAAGCCGAGCCCCGTGCCGAGGTATCCCATCTTGACGGAGTAGAGGAAGCTCGGCGAGGAGAGGATCGGGTGAAAGGCGACACCCGTGAGTGTCGTATTCCCGCCATCGAGGACCGTGATGGATTCCGGCGGAAAGTGCTGGCGAATGGCCATCACCATGCGGCCCGGGTTGACGCCGGTCTTGCACTCGGCTCCGAGATAGCCGATTCCCTGCTGCATCGTCTCGGCGCTCTTCTCGCGGTAACGAGCGAGGTCGACCGGCGCGGCCCGCGGCGCACTGCGCGCCCGAACGGCCGCGAGCAGAGCTGCCAGCGCGGGCTTCGCATCGGCGACGATCGCGAGATCGACCGGCCGGTTGAGGCCGATGGAGAGCGGGTCGGCGTCGATCTGGATCGTCGTTTGCCGGGCGGGGTCGCCCCACATCGGCGGGCCGCCCCAGCCCTCGTACTCGCCGAGTCGGCCGCCGACGACGAGCACCACGTCGGCCTCCGCGCGCGCCATGCCGGCGCCGCCGAGGTCGAAGGGATGGAAGTAGTGCGGGTGATTCTCGGGAACGATGCCGCGCGCCCCGAGGCTCGTGCTCATCGTCGCTCCGAGGTGGTCGCCGAGTGCGACGAGCTCGCTCGAGGCGTCCGACCAGAGAACGCCCTTCCCGGCGTGCACGTACGGCCGCTGCGCCTTCGCCAGCAGCTCGGCCGCGCGTTCGATCGAAGCCGGATCGCCCCCGCCGAGGCTCGTGACGCGATAGCGAGCCGCCTCGTAGATGGGCGGGAGTCGACTCTCGTCGATCGTCTCGGCGAGGAGCTCGTCCGGGAGCGCGAGATAGGCCGGACCGGGGCGACCCGACATCGCGGCGCGAAAGGCGGTGCGCACCATCTCGGGAATCCGCTCCCACTGCCGAACCGTCGCCGCGTACTTCGTGATGGGGCGCGCCATCGCCTCGGTGTCGGCCGCCTGCCATGCCCCGCCGCGGTTCGGATCGCTCTTCATCCGCGGGCGTAGCGTCCCGATTGCGAGCAGCGGGTGGCCCTCTCCGTGCGCGCTCACGACGCCCGCGAGCATGTTGCCCGTCCCGCACGCCGGGTTTCCGATCACGACGGCAGGCTTTCGTGCGATGCGCGCGTAGCCCTCGGCGATGTGGACCGCCGCCTCCTCGTGGCGTGCGTTGACGTAGCGCATCCCGTACTTCGCGGTGTGAACCACGATCGGAATGTGCGCACCGTCGATGATCCCGGTGACGAAGTCGATGCCTTCCGCCCGAAGACACCGTACCAGCAGCTCTCCCACGGTGATCTGACCCACGTCCGTTTCTCCTC